>JABIFX010000203.1 GCA_018650445.1 Fidelibacterota bacterium | reverse complement strand
ACAGGCAAAAGCCATTGAATCACGCCTGGAGAAAGAATGCGCATCCCTGTTTGACCTCAAAACGGCTACACTCCAACACTATATACTTTTGAAACAACGTGAAGACCTCTGGACCATGATCTGGAGTTATCCTCACATTCTGCTTGATGGATGGTCCACAGCAATTGTTCTGGAGGATTGGTTCAGGATTTACGCTGAATCAAAAAATGATCTTGAATCTCATAACTCCGCTACAAATGAGCTTGAGCAGGCAGATGGGTTTGAAGATTATGTGAACTGGTATGCTGCACAATCAGTGGGAGATGCCAACAGCTTCTGGAGATACTATCTGAACGATCATGTCGTTAGCTTCATCTCAGGTTCAAATTCTGACGATCCTAAAGAGGTGAAACCTGAAAAGCTGGTCCAGGCTCTGAGTGTTGGTCGCTCTGAAATACTCAAAGAAATAGCCATTGATCACGAGGTCACATTGAGTCACATCGTGCATCTCCTCTGGGCGCTTGTCCTTGGGAATCTGGTTGGAAGATCAGATGTGGTTTTTGGATCGGTCAATTCTGTTCGACCATCAGTGATACCAAATATCGAGAAAACAGCAGGCCTCTTTCTGACCACTTTACCAGTCAGGTTTAACTGGTCAGATGATGAATCCTTCCAAGTTATTTTGGGCCAGACGAGGGATCATTTCCTTGAAAGAGAGGAACATCTCAGGCTATCCCTCTCAGAGATGGGTGCGGAAAATATGTTCGATCATATTCTTACTGTAGAGAATTACCCGTTTGACTCAAAACGATTTGAGACTGTGGATGCTTCTGGAGAAACCATCAGGTTGCTTGATGTTGAGACTATCGAGGCTTCACATTTTCCGCTCACTATCGAAGTATACTTGAACAATACAATCGACTGGCATTTCATATATCGGGCTGAAAAAATAAATGGATCCATGCTGGAGAATATGATCAGCAACATGGGAAAGGTCATTGATGCCCTTGAAGTATCTACGGCGAGCAGTATCTCAACCTTGATGGAAAAAATCCGGAGTGAAAAAGAGATCGCGGAGGAGAAAAGATTTCTCAATTCTATTGCTGCAGTTGATGAAGATTTCTGATCAGTGAAAGCTTATGACAAAAATAAATAAAAAATTACTGCACACTGTTTTGAACCAAAAGTTCGAAGCAATTCCGGATGCTACTGTGATTGAAACTTCATCCAGCACCTTTCATGGTGTGGATATGTCAAAATCTATTCGCTCAGTTTCGAAAGTACTTCAGAAATATGGAATAGATACTGAAGAGCCTATTGCTTGCTTGCTATCACCCTCTGCAGAATCTGTATTTTCTATACTGGGGATCTGGGCCGCAGGCGGTGTCTACTTTCCGCTGGATAAGCAGCTTCCCGATGATCTGTTAAAAAAATATCTGGAAGTAGTTCAACCTGGAAAACTGATCATCGAACCTGAACACCATGAACGGATGCAGGCAATATTGAATGCGGCTTTTCCCACAAAGATCTTTGAATTCATCCAGGATCAGGAAACAGGCCTCATTTTTGTAACAGAGATCAATTCTTTTGGCGTGGGGAATGAATTATCCAATCCTGACCCCGAACCAGATAGCGGTAACTATATCCTGTTCACTTCGGGGTCTACCGGAATTCCAAAAGCAATATTCGGACAGCACAAAAGCCTGAGCCATTTTATCCACTGGGAAGTAAACGAGTTCGGGCTTGACAGTAGTGAGCGAGTCAGCTGGTTGGCTCCACCCATGTTTGATGTCAGTTTCCGTGATATCCTGACCCCACTGCTGGCAGGTGGAACCCTGGTGATTCCCGATGAGGATGTGAAGAAAGATGCACGACGACTGTTAGCGTGGCTCGATGCAGAAGAGATAACCACCATCCATATAGTCCCATCCCTGTTCCGTCTTTTAACAGATGAGCTATCTTTACAGAGCGATCAGAATCCCTTGCCCCATCTAAAACGAATATTATTGGCAGGGGAATCATTATTTGAGAGTGATGTCTTTAGATGGCAAACGGTAATCGGTGATCAAATCGAGCTTGTCAATTTGTATGGTCCCTCCGAAACGACCCTGGCAAAATTGTTTTACCGCATCGGACGCATTGAAGCAAGTACGGATCAGATCGTGCCTCTTGGGAAACCTATCTCCAATAGCGCTGCTCTGATCCTCAACAATGATAAACTGTGTGCCATTGGTGAGCGGGGTGAAATCCACATAAAAACGCCCTTCTTGTCAAAAGGATATTATGGCAATCCCGAATTAACCAAGACTCTATTCGTACAAAATCCGCTTGCTCCGGATACAAATGATATCATTTACAAATCTGGTGATATTGGATACTACCGGGAAGATAGAGAGATCGTCTTTTGTGGTCGCCTCGACCATCAGTTGAAGATTCACGGCAATCGTGTTGAGCCAAGTCAGATAGAAGCTGTGATAAAATCATATGATCAGATTAAGCATGCAGTTGTCATCGGGAAGCATTCAGACGAATTCAGCATCCAATTAGTAGCATTTTTCGAAGCAACATCAGATATTGATATAAGTGATCTGCAGCGATTCATTAGCAAACGACTGCCCAAATATATGTGTCCAGATCGATTGATCAGGCAAGCACACATGCCCTTTAATCGTAATGGCAAAATTGATCGGTCCGCGCTTGTAGACACCTTACAGGAAGAAGCCAGCACGGGGGAGACTCCCGTAGGTGAAATCGAAGATAGACTCGCAAGACTTTGGTCCAGACTGCTTCATAAGGATGCCATATTCAGAACAGCTGATTTTTTTGAAATGGGTGGTCATTCTCTACTTGCCATAAGAATGGTTTCAGCGATTTATCGAGAATTTACCAAAGAAGTATCAATCAACGACATATTCGAATTCCCGCTTCTGAAGGATTTAGCGACCTTCCTGGAAAAAGTTGAGAATAGGGAAGAGTCGAAGATCACCCCAGCCCCGATCATGAAAAAATATCCACTCTCCCATGCTCAACGAAGGCTCTGGACCCTTGAGTCCATTCAGATGGATGGTGGCGCCATGACGATCACCTCTGCGATCAGGATCAGAGGTAAGATCGATCTGCATAGTTATCTGAAATCTTGGAAAAAGGTTGTTGAACGGCATGAAATTCTTCGGACCCGGATCATCGTGGAGCATGAGAAGCCTCGACAGGTCGTACACGAGGATAACTTCCCGGTGGGTTATGAAGTATTGGATTCAGACACTTCAGAAGTGGACATACTCCAAAGAGTGGATCAGGTGGGCAAGCAACAGATCTCAATGTATGATAATTGGTTGTTTCGTATCACGATATTCGAGACCAAGAGCCTGGACTACATCGTTTTATTGCAGATGCATCACATAATTGGAGATGCCTGGTCCCTGGATATAATTGCTGCTGAGCAAAAAACGATTTATGAACTGTTAGTCCAAAAATTACCAATAGAAATGGAAAATTTACCCTTTCATTACAAGGACTATGCTTACTGGCAAGCCAAAGCTAGTGATGTTGATCATCTGGAAAGTGCAAAAAAATACTGGCAGGAGAAACTGTCTGATGATCTTCCTGTTCTATCAATACCCCTTGATCATGCAAGACCAGTTGTAAAAACTTACAATGGTGGTATTGTATTAACTGTTCTGGATAAAAAACAGTCCAGAAATTTTGAAGCGATCTGTAGTCGGACTCACTCTACCCGGTTTGTAACCGCTCTTACAATTTTTAAACTCCTGCTTCATCGGCTTTCCGGACAGGAGACAGTTGTTGTCGGAACCACCATAGCTAATCGAACTCAGCAGGGTCTTGATAAGCAAGTCGGATTCTATGTCCAGACCCTGCCGTTGTTGGATTCTCTGGAAGAGGGTCTGGTCTTTGATGATTTTATTGAAGCTGTTAATGATACCGTAAAACAGGCGTTCAAACATTCTGCTTATCCATTTGATCTCATGGTGGACGATCTTCGTATCCAAAGAAATCCCGCACGTCACCCCATATTTGATGCAGCACTGGTCCTGCATGAAGATTTCCCAAATGATCTGATCATTGCCGGGACCGAGGTAGAAGAGATACCTCTGACTGAGAATCTTAGCCTTTATGATCTTCAAATGACCATACGGGTGATCGGCAATACGATTGAAATTGATCTCACCTATAATAGCGACCTATATTTGTCCAATACAGCAGAACAATTTCTCAATGTCTATACGCATCTGATCAACGAACTCTCTGATCCATATTTAGCCCCAGCGAACGAGCTCTTATTGATCCCCAGGAGTGAAGCCTCATACTTGCTAACACGATCTAGTGGAAGGACTGAGCTTCTTCCAACAGAAGGTCTATTGACGCTCATTGAGCGAAGTAATGGACAGTTCGCTGACAAAATTGCCGTCGAAGACAGCTCTCATAAATGGACCTACCGCTATCTGCATGAATTGGCTGGAGGAATAGCAGGAAAATTACTCAGCAAAGGCCTGACTGCTGGCGATATTGTGGCATTGCATCTGGATCGATCAGCTTTTTCCATCGCTGCCCTGCTGGGGATTTGGAAGGCTGGTGGGGTATACCTGCCACTATATACCGATCAGCCAGATGTTCGGAAAAGTACTATTCTAGATGACAGTCAGTGCCAATTCATCATTTCTGAGGAACCCCTGAGTCTGCAAAACAGGGTTACGACCATTCTGGTGTCTGAATGCGAGCATGCTGAGTCCCATTCGTCGGCATCGCTTAGCCAGGAAGACCGAGCTTACATCATCTACACGTCAGGAACAACCGGGAATCCAAAAGGTGTTGTAGTCAATAATCGCGGCATCCTTAATACCGTTCTGGAAATGGTCCGATCCTGGGAAATGTCAGAGCAGGATAAATTTCTGCAATTTGCCTCACTATCATTTGATGCCTCTCTGGCGGAGATATTACCAGCGTTATTTGTTAGCGCTACCATCATGATACCTGACGATGACACGCGACAATCTCCGGATCAATTCCGTGATTTTGTGAGGGAGGCTGATATCAGTGTGGCCTTGCTGACACCAGCTTATCTGAATGCTTTAGGTAATTTCGATTTTTCAACGCTACGATTGCTTATTAGTGTGGGAGAAGCCGCCAAGCCAGCTGATGCTCTAAAGATCCAGAAGCAAACACGCTATTGCAATGCATATGGTCCATCAGAAGCTTCGATTCAGGCTACTGCCTGGTTTGCTGAAGGAGCCCAACATCGTTCGGACCTGGTTCCTATTGGAAAACCCACTGCAAATTGTGAGATCTTGATTCTTGATCAGAACCAGGAACTTTTACCCCTTGGTTTTTCAGGCGAGATCTGTTTCTCAGGTCCAGGGATTGCCGAGGGATATTTGAACCGTCCGCGATTAACAGCCAAGTATTTTGTAGAACATCCTTTCACTGCAGATCAAATCATGTATCGCACCGGCGATAGGGGCAGGATCAATACCTCTGGTGATATTGAGATTTTGGGGCGGATTGATGATCAAGTAAAAGTGCGGGGGTATCGAGTTGAACCGGGAGAGATCGAAAATATCCTTGAGAAACATGATGATGTTATCAGGGCTTTTGTGACAACCAAAGTGATCAATGGCCATTCTGACCTGATCGCCTATTGGAGCCCTCAGGAGAGACCTGTTCTCTGGCCTTCTGTAGCAGAATTTTATGTTTATGACGAGATTCTATATAGAGCGATGTACACCGACCGAGCTCGTAATGATCAATACAAGGCCATTTTTGAAAAACAACTAAAGGAAGCAATCGTTCTGGAAATTGGACCCGGTCCAGAACTAATCCTTTCTCGCATGGCATTGGAAGCAGGTGCCAGTCATGTTTATGCTGTAGAGCTCTTAGAAGAAACCTATTTGCGTGCCAAAAAACGGCTTGAAGGTCTACAGCTCGAATCCAGAATCACATTAATCCATGGTGATGCAACCAAAGTCAGCTTACCTGTGAAAGTGGATTATTGTATCTCAGAGATCGTTGGGGGTATCGGGGGGAGTGAGGGAGCTGCTTTAATTATCAATGCCGTACGCGATCAGCTCCTCGATCCAACTCACATGATACCTTCGCGCAGTAGAACCATGATTGCAGCTGCTGATCTGGATCAGAATCCACTATTAAAAGGATTCCCTGATATTGCTGGCCATTATGTTGAACGCATTTTTGAAGAACAGGGCTATGCCTTTGATCTGAGACTCTGCATAAAAGATTTTCCCAAAGCCTCGATCTGTTCAAATAATGATGACTTCGAAGATTTGGACTACACCACTCATGTAGCATTAGAAGCATCTCATGAGATCCACCTGAGATTCACTCGTGCATGCCTGTTCACCGGTTTTGTGGTCTGGCTCACACTTCATATCGATGAATCTCACCAGATAGATATTCTGGAAACTCCTGAGAGCTGGTTGCCTGTGTGGCTACCAGTTTCAATTGAGGGGATCAAGGTTTCTGAGGGTGACGTGTTTACTGGAAGTATCCAGAGAACTCTCTCAGAAAATGGATTAAATCCGGATTTCTCATTAACGGGTACATTGAAAAGACAGAGTGCGACGGATGTTCCCATCCAGCTTGATTCTCCCCACAATAAGCCGCTATTCAAAAAATCGTCCTTCTATAAAGCACTCTTTGTTCAAGAGGTACCCCGCATCATACGTTCAACAAGTGAAGCAGAATTAAAGACCTTTCTCTCGCAGCAGCTACCAGCATATATGATTCCGGCAGCTTTGATTCAGGTGGAAAAATTTCCTTTAACTGGCCGGGGAAAGATAGATAAAAATGCTTTGTCGCCACCAGAAAGTATTATTGAAGCATTGGATGAGGATCATTCACCCCGTACAGATGAAGAAAAATCACTGGCGAAAATCTGGTGTGATGTCCTGGGGAAGCAGCAACTAAATCTCACAGATCATTTCTTCAAAATTGGGGGAGACTCAATCAAAGCGATTCAGATGGTGAGCAGATTGCAAGAGATCGGCTATACCATTGATATGCGAAATATATTTCTATACCCCATACTTGAAGAGATGTCGCAGAATCTCAAACCGATGGAACGATCAACTGGAATTGGTGATTCATGGGGAGAGGTTGGTCTAATTCCCATTCAGAAATGGTTTTTCCGGACCCAAAATAACTGTCCAGAACATTTTAATCAATCGGTTTTGCTTAAGCTGAAAAGTCCAACAAGTGGTGATCAAATACGGGTCTCATTGCAAGCATTAGTTGAACGACACCCAATGCTTAGAAGTCGGATCATCACAGGAGAATCCAATCGTTTCGATATCCCTGAAACGGGTGAGGATGTGGTCGTTTCTGAAGTTGATCTCACTTCATCTGCCGCTGAAGTTGAGGACTTGGAAAACAGGGCTGAAGAAATTCAGAAGGGGTTTGATCTGTCTGCCGGTCCGCTCTTCAAGTCGGTCATCTTTCATCTTTCAACCGGAAGCTATTTATTGATTGTAGCTCATCATCTGATCATTGATGGGGTCAGCTGGCGAATCCTGCTCGCTAACTTGAATACCTTCAATCGCCATCAATTGAACGGCTCTGGTATTGACCCTTTACCTTCATCGCTGCCCTTCAAAGAATGGAGCCAGACTATATCTGAATATGCCGTCTCACAAACAGTGCAGGAATCGGCTGGCAAATGGAGGAAGATGCTACAAGGTAATGAATCCAGCAAGGGTATTGATGAACCGTCCTTGCCGGATCCCATGCTAAGAAAAGATTTTATTGCGATCAATGCAGAACTGGATGCGGATTCGACCCAGTTTCTGATCGGAGAGGCCAATCATACATACAATACGCAGATAAATGATCTGCTGATTACAGCACTTGTTCTGGCGATGGGAGACCTTGGGTTAAAAAGAAAAGTTTTTATCGGAATGGAGAGTACTGGACGAGAGATTCCTGGTAGAGATATAAACCTTAGCGAAACCATTGGCTGGTTCACATCATATTACATTTTGCCTCTCCTGATGCAAAAGTCTGGGGATATTGGCTATGTCATCAAAGACATCAAAGAGCAGATCCGCATGATCCCGGACAAAGGTCTCAGTTATGGACTACTTACCGAAAGGGGAGATGAAGATCCGTTGATCCCGAGAATAATTCCCGATGTTCTATTCAATTATTTTGGTGATATCAGCAACACCAGTGAAATGGAGACTTTCTCTATGCTGAATTGGAGCATCGGTCCCGAAATAAGTGGTCAGAGCGAAATGGCTTCCGGCTTGAATTTTGCAGCCGTTGTAGAGAATAATAAATTGAAGATAACTCTATTTTACCATTATGAGGCTTTGGATAGTGGCAAGGCAGAGGGGCTGATCAGGAAATATCTTTCCTATCTGTCAAAAATTGTTTCAGCAACCAGGTCTGCCCATAAGGAGTTGACACCAAGTGATCTTACGGCCACAGGAATGGATATGGATGATCTTGATTTGTTTTTAGATGAAATTGAGTTGGATAAACAGGAATGAATATGAAAAAAAGTCTAAGCGATAGGGTCACAGCTAGTTATGGCCGTATGACCATCAATGATCTTAGAGGTATCACCAGAAAATCGAGTGCAGAGATACTGGAAGATATTGCAACTGTAAATGGTGAGAATCCTGCCTTTGAGGGAAGAAGAGTTTCACCGGTACAAAGCAGATCATATTTAAAATCACGTGGATATAAATTCCCCTTTAAAAGTGTTGCCTTCATCAACCTGAAGGGTGGCGTAGGAAAAACAGTTTCAGCGATCACGCTGTCAACTCGAGCACAGCAACTTGGTTTTCAAACTGCGCTCTTGGATCTGGATTCTCAGGCTTCATCAACCCTGGCTTTGGACTGCCGAGTTTCAGATGATAATTTATTCTTCATGGATACCTGGGAGGATCCTGCAGGTCTTCCTGAAGCACTTGTCCAGGTCCGGGAAGGTTTATTTCTATTACCATCCTCACTCTACAATGGTATGCTTGATACGGTATTGAACACGCCTAACCGACAGAAAAAAGCAGTGTCCGGGTCATTAATGAGTTTACAGAATAATAAGTATGATCTGGCTGTGATCGATTGCCCGCCTTCATTGGGAACGGCAGTTATCTCTACCATAGCTGCGGTAGATACAGTGGTAATTCCAGTGACAAGCGACGCTTTCGCTTTACATGGACTTGAACTTACACTGGGTGAGATAAAGGCGATTTGCTCATCATTCGGCGTAAAAAAACCGCAAATCAAAATTCTATTCACTAAATTTGATAAGCGAGAAACCCTTTCAAGTAAAACATACGAATTCCTAATCATGAAGTATCCAAAGATGTTGATCCCAGACCCAATTCCGATCAGCACCCAGTTTTCAAAAGCGCTGGATCAGAACGCATCGATATTTGAAACTCCAGGACAATATCCTGCAAAAAAACAATATGACCTATTTATCCGTAATTTGCTGGGTCTAAAAGAGATCCTATAACAGGAGCACATATGGTTGGGAAAAAGAACAGTTCGGCAGGCAAGAGAAGAAGGCTTTATGAAGATCCTTCAGTGAGCGACAAGGCCGAAAAAAATCCGCAAAGCAAAGCTGCCTCAAAGACTTCGGCATCGCAGAAAAAGAAACCCAAAACGCATGAATCTCCTAAAGTCAGTTCAAAGAAACAGGTGTCCGCAAGTATGAAGAGGAACCCGACAGGGATTCCCGAGGATGAACCAGCGATTGCAACTGAAATAGGAAAACCTCAACCAGCTCAAGATGATTTGGAGCTGATAGACCAACAGAGAATTGAGCAGGCTAACCAGATCATCAAGAAATATACACGCTGGTCGGCTGGTCTTGCAGTTGTTCCTATTCCAGTAATTGATCTGGCCGCGCTAGTCACGTCACAGACTAGTATGATCGCTGAACTCACATCGATATATGATGTACCTTTTGGAGAAGAGATCAAAAAGAGTCTGGTTTCAGTAATCATTACAGGTTTTTTCTCACATTCCGTATCAGCTCTACCGTGGCTATCCTTGTCCAAGATCATACCCGGTTTTGGTCTGCTTTTAGGTACTATTTCATATCCCGTCGCAGCGGGCGCAAGTACGTATGCGATTGGAAAAGTATTCATGCTGCACTTTGAATCAGGTGGTACGCTATTGGATTTTGACTCGGTAAAGATGAAGGACTATTTTCGTAAAACATATCGCGATGGAATAACAAAAGCCACAGACTTGTAACAGGATCATTTATCAATATTAAAGCTAATATACAGGATATCGCGCCTCTAACGGGTATCCAAGAGGGGATGTACTTTCATTCAGTTCTCGATCCATCCTCAAACGCATATTTTCAACAGCTGAAGTTCGGGCTATCAGGTCCACTCGATCCTGCAATCTTAGCTCTGGGTTTTCAGGACCTGGTTGACAGACATGACATTCTTAGAACAATTGTGACAACCAGGAATGTCCCACAACCTCTCATGGTATTCCTCAAGCAAAAGAAAAGTCTGTGGAAGTTCACCGATCTGTCAGATCAGCAGACCCAGTTTCAAGATCATGAGATCGAAAGGTTGATGAGTGAAGATCTCAAACAGGGGTGTGATTTTTCTAAGGGGAATCTGTTCAGAAGCCATCTAATCAGAACTTCTGCCAATACCTATGAGCTGATCATCAGCTTTCATCACCTGTTAATGGATGGTCTGAGCTTCCCCATCCTGCATCATGATCTCTATGAGTTCTACCGCGCCCGTCAGAATAATGAATCACCTGTCCTGAAAGCTGTTCCGTCATACGCCAGGTATTTGGCATGGTGGAAGGATCGAGATTTCAGTTCGGATAAGAAATTCTGGAAGACCTATCTGTCTGGATACAAAGGGAAATGTGAGATCCCATCAACAGCTGGATCAATTGCCCCTGGAGCTCAGTTGGAGCAGCACTCGATCCGATTTGGGACATCATTGACGCAGAAAATCGAAGGCATTGCCCGAGAGTTTGGTGTAACACAGAATCAGGTGATGCTTTCAATATGGGGTGTCCTGCTCTCTTACCTGACAAATAGAAATGATGTGGTTTATGGAGTAACGATCAATGGTCGACCCGTTGAGCTTCAGGGTACAAAATATATGCTTGGCCTCTTTATTAATACGGTTCCTTTCAGAGTAAAAATTGGCGACAATAGTTTTGCTGACTTGCTACAACAGTCCAGAGCTGGATTTGCCGAGATCAACGAACATCAATATTTACCGCTGGCCGACATTCAAACTTATACAGAAGCTGGTAAGGATCTTCTGCAACATATCCTTGTATTTGAGGGTGGACAGGATGGGAATGATGAGAATAAGGAATTTCTTCCTGGCATAAAGGCGGACACTTATGCTATTCATGAGCAAACACACTACACCCTCGAGGTCTCAATTTTTCCAGAGAATAGGATTCGTCTTCGATTTGGATATGATCCACATCGATTAAGTAAATGGGACATTGAAAATCTGGGAGTACGCCTTGAGCATATTGCCAACAGGCTTGTTAGCGATCCAGATCTCTCGCTATTCCAACATTCCTTCCTCCCTGTGGCTGAGAGAAAATTGATTCTGGATACATTTTCGAGAGGCGACAGGCAACCACCAAGTCACCAATCACTCATTGAAGCATTTGATGCGATCTGTGCCGTTCAGCCTGAAAGCGTTGCAGTTTCTGATGGGGAGGGGAGCTGCACTTATCAAACAGTCTACCAGCAGACCATTGATATTGCTCAATATCTTCAGGGCAATGATGTGAGTCCTGGTGATAGAGTAGTGCTCCTGATCTCACGGAGTAGATATCTACCGGCCATTCTTCTGGGCGTATTGAGAGCAGGAGCTTCCTATATACCACTGTCAGTAACCACCCCAATTGCACGTATTCAAACCATTCTTGAGGATACAGAACCTACAGTGATCCTTACCGACATGGAATTACCTGACTTGGTAACATCTTATCCAGTGATTCAGCTTACAGATGCTCTGTCCAACTCACAACGGGTTCAATCCATATTCCCCACCATCGATCCCAACGATAGTGCTTACATAATGTTTACTTCTGGATCTACAGGAAAGCCCAAAGGGGTGGAGGTCACCCACCGAAATTTGCTCTCATTTTTTGAAAATATGTCACATCGATTTGGACTTTTTAACACTGATCGATTATTGGCCCTCACGACCTATACATTTGATATCTCTGGATTAGAACTTCTGGGTGCAATGCTCAATGGGATCGAGATCGTTATCAGTGGTGACTCTTCGTTTCTCGATCCAAATTCAATATTGCGGCTTATCACAAATAGAAATTGTTCTGCAATTCAGATAACGCCCTCCCATTTAGCTGTTCTAATGGAAAGTGATAACTGGGAGATTTTAAAAACATTGAAAGTGATATTGGTGGGTGGTGAAGCCTTGCCAAAGAAACTGGCTGGACAACTCTGCCAATTTTCTGAGACCAGGGTCATGAACGTATATGGACCCACCGAGACAACGATATGGTCCACTGCAAGTGAGGTGACTTCAGATACGGTTACAATTGGCCAGCCACTTCTCAATGAGACTGCCCAGGTTGTGAACGAAAGCGGGCACATTGTACCAATTGGTGTGCAGGGCGACCTGTTGGTCGGTGGAGCAGGGGTTGCCAGGGGTTATTGGCGTGATGAACAGAAAACTGGAGCTGTATTCAGAGACTACGATGGGGAAATAACAGGTAGATACTATCGCACGGGAGACATTGCCAGATGGCTTCCTGACGGATCACTGGAATATTTTGGTCGCAACGATAATCAGATCAAAATAAGAGGGTTCCGCGTTGAACTTGGAGAAATTGAGCAAAAGTTAAGTACGATACACGGTATTGATCAGGCAGTCGTTGTCTATGATTCAGAGCAGAAGCTGCTGCACGCCTTTTTAGCTGCAGATGGTCAAGATTTCAGGGGCAGCGAGCTCTTGGAACAAGCCCGATTGATGCTGCCAGTATACATGCTACCAGCTAGCTATAACCGGGTCGAAATTTTTCCACTTTCGACAAGTGGTAAGGTTGATCGACAAGCACTGCTGAAAAACATGACCCAATTCGAACCAGAGCAAACGGAGATGGTCCCTCCTCAGGATGATGAGGAAAAATTATTGACCAAGATATTTGAGGCGTTGTTTCCGGGGAAGGCCATAGGCCGAAACAGTGACTTTTTTGAATTGGGTGGTCATAGCCTGAAAGCGATGGCTTTGGTCTCACGTATCCAGAAATTAGCCAAAATCGAACTCCCCCTGCTTGAAGTATTCAATAAACCCCGACTGATTGATCTAGCTGTGAGCCTCAGGCTGGCTGAAGAATCCTCCGCTCAACCTATTCCAGCATTGGATAAGCAGGATCGATACGAAGTCTCTAATGCTCAAAAAAGATTCTGGATTCTTGATCAGCTGGAACCTGAATATGGGCACTTGTATTTGATGGGCGGTGTCTCAATTCTAAAAGGAATTCTGGATCGGGATGCCTTCAACAAATCTTTTCTTGAGCTTATGACCCGTCATGAGGTTCTCAGGACGAGTATGACAGTGATCGGTGGTATTCCGTATCAAAAAGTATCCAATTTGGATTTGATCCCAATTTCTGAATATGATTTTAGTACTTCAAGTAACGGACTTGACGGTAGATCCAGCTCTGAAGCGGCAACGAGTAGCTATCAAAAAGCGCTGGAGCTTGTTTACCAGGAGATGTCGCAAGGTTTTAATTTAACAAAACCACCACTCTGGAAATTAGTACTGGTGCGACTTGAGCCGGATAAGCACCTTCTGTTATTGAAGATCCATCATATTATTTGCGACGCCTCATCCATAACCATCCTTGAGCAAGAGTTCAGTAAACTATACGAGAAGTATAGCCAGCATAAAGATGAACCGGTCCTGAAAAATATCAAAATTCAGCAAAAGGATTATTCTGCTTGGTTGAATGAGAGGATTAAAAAGGGTGTATTCAAGGAGAGTGAGAAACATTGGAAAGCGCTTTTCTCTCAAGGTGTTCCTGCCTTTGATCTAACTCGTGATCATTCAAGATCAGCTAAACCCAGCTATGCAGGGGACACGGTATCTATTAGCCTCCCCGAGCATCTAAAATTGAAGATGATGGGACTTATTCATGAATTGTCCATTACACCCTATACGCTGTATACAGCGATCACCTCAGTTCTATTGGGACGTTTGGCTCAGCAAGAGAAAATGGTTCTGCTTTGTCCGGTCTCGGGTCGAGTTCATGCATCCATTGAGAATACTGTTGGGTTGTTCCTTAATACAGTACCACTGGTTTTGTCTCTTGAATTGAATAAAAGTTTCCATGATCATGTGCTTCATACTCGAGCGGTCGTAGAAAATGCATTATTACATAGCCAATATCCGTTTGACAGATTAGTAGATGTTATCGAGAATGATCGAACTGTTGATCGTCCACCAATATCTGGAATCATGCTTACCCTCAACGAGGAAACTGAGAGCAATTCAGCTCTGGGTGCGTTAGAGGTGGAATCTGTTCCCTTAAAGATGAACAGCAGTCGCATGGATCTATCCTTTGAACTATCCATCACATCAAAAGGAGCTGAGTTGTCAGCTACTTACAGCAAAGACCTATTCAATAATGACCGTGTGGAAGCTATGCTCCGGCAGTGGGTCACTATTGCTGACGCAGCTCTTGATCAACCTGAGACAAGAATCGCAACCCTTCCACTACTTGCTGAGCATGAGAAAAAACGAATCTTAGGTTGGTCAATGGGGCCGGTAGTGGAGCAAATAGACCCTCTCACAATTTGCCAGCTGTTTGATCACGTCGCCCTGAAATCCAATGCTATAGCCATTGCGAATGGAAGCACAAGTATATCTTACTCTGAGCTGAGAACAATTTCTGATCAATATGCAGAGGGATTGTCTACCCATAAGGATTTTGTCAGGCAGAAACCTGTTGCAGTTCTCATGGACCGTACTCAAGACACTATCATTGCTATGCTCTCCATTATGAAAGCAGGGGGCATTTTTCTTCCCCTTGAAAAAAAAGAACCAGTCCGGCGCAATCAGCTAATTCTTGAAGCATCGGATGTGCAACTTCTCATCGTTGATGATCAATATGCCAACGAGTATGGTGACAAATATTCGATCCAAAAATATTCTTCAATTGCATCACTGAGTGGTGGAGCATTAGAGAGAGAAACGGTTCAGGCAGATGATTCAGCATATTTGATCTTTACATCAGGGTCTACTGGAGTGCCCAAAGGGGTTTTGGTTTCTCATGATTCATTTGTAAATATGATTAATCATCAAATCAGTCGTCTGGAGATTGGTCCAGACGATGTTATCCTGCAATTTGCTTCTTTCGCTTTTGATGCCGCACTAGCTGAAACATTTCAAGCGATATGTTCGGGTGCTACGCTTGAAATTGCTTCAGATGATATTATCGCAGATCCTGTTGAATTTCTTCAATTCATACAAACAAAAAGTATTTCTGTAGTGACTCTCCCTCCAGCTTATCTGCATACTCTTGAAAGAGCACCATTGGGTAGCTTGCGACTCCTCATGACAGCCGGTGATGTGCCAATTATCGATGATGTTGAATATTATCGAAGCCAGCATCGCTATTTCAATGCCTATGGACCGACAGAATTTTCAGTCTGCGGATCCATGCAGGAGGTTGATAAACATAGTCCTCTTGAAGGTGATATTCCTATGGGGCAGGCTGTGGCCAACTGTGCGATCTATGTTCTGGACCAAAACAGACAACTTCTTGCACCGGGTGTGGTAGGGGAGATTTATCTGGCTGGAGCAGGTGTTTCTCAGGGATATATCAACCGAGAGCTAGACAATGAGAACTGGTTTCTTGACGATCCATTTAAGGTGGGCTGGAAAATGTACCGGACAGGGGATTTGGGTGTCTGGGATGAAAGTGGAGACCTGTTTTTTAAAGGCAGATCAGACTTTCAGGTCAAAATACGGGGCTACCGGATTGATTTAGGTGAAATAGAAACAGCCCTCAAACGTGTCGAAAATGTGCGCGATGCCATTGTATTGGATAAAGAGTACGGGGATGGAAGAAAAGGATTGCTCGCTTATCTCGTTGGCGAAAACAGCTCTGGGGCTGAGCATATCAGGGAGTGCATTTCACATATACTTCCTGAATATATGATCCCATCGAGTTTTGTATTTATGGATCGATTCCCATTGAACGTAAATGGTAAAATCGATCGAAAGGTCTTAGTTAACATAGACCCCTCTTTTGATATCCCGATTGCCTCAGATGAAATATTTAGCGATTTAGAAAAACAATGTGCTGATATCTGGCAAACTGTCCTGGAAAAGAAAATCCTGACATCCCGGGAGCACTTTTTCAAATCAGGTGGTGATTCACTTTCTGCGATCCAGGTAACAAGCTTGCTTTCAAATGCGTTAAAGCGTTCTGTTTCTGTTAAAACCATTTTTCAATATCCAACTCTCTCGGATTTTGCATCACATATTGGACAACCCGAACGCTCCTTAGCTAAGACAGGCATCTCGGCAGCCAAAATGTCAACAACAGTAACAAGTAAACATGTCGTTGATATCCATGATCAACCACTGGAAACACTTGTATCAGAAGGTCGCTTGGCACCCCTTGACTCAGTTGCTTTAAGCTATTATTCGAATGCGATGATAGAAGGGAGTGACCTTACTGAGGAGAGCTTTCTACAACTATCGGATTCTGGTGTGCATTTGAGATATCACATCACCATGGCTCATGGAGTAATTGGAGTTATTCATCTACCAAGATTTTCTTCGAGCATATACTCTGATAAGCAAGGTCTGCTATCAGAGATTCTGGTAGCAATAGAGCTCTCTCAATCACTTGGGGCCTCACATATTTCGCTTACCGGGCTCATCCCAAGTGCTACTGCCTATGGACATGATATTGTTGAGTTGATCAAGGGGGCTGATGCGAAGCTTCCCTATATCACAACCGGGCATGATGTAACTGCTGCAAGTGTTTTGTTGGCTGTTGAAAAAATGTTGGCTACGACTGGCAGAAGGATAGATGATCTGCGGGTTGCATTCCTGGGGTTGGGATCGGTAGGCAAGTCAGTATTGGAACTCATGCTTGATCGAATGCCAGATCTGCATGAAATCATGCTAGCAGATTTGTTCACCAATGAGAATGCCATCGAATTGTTTGGGCAGGAGATGATCAAAAAATATCCTCATTTTAAGAAGGCGGATATCATTTTGAGTGAAAGTGGGGTCAGTAAGAGGATTTATGAGGCTGATCTGATCATTGGTGCTACAAATGTCCCTGATTTGATAGATGTTCAGCATTTAAAAAAAGGATGCATGATTGTTGATGATTCTGGACCACATTGTTTTTCAATTGATGATGCCGTTGAACGATTAACCAAATCGGCGGATATCCTTTTCACCGAGGGTGGCGTACTAATATCAAATTCACCATTTGGAGTCTCGGCATTCCTGCCTGATGAAATGAAAAAATATCTGACTCAAATGGGGGAGACTCCTTTCGGGGATTTCCAGGTAGATAGAATTACAGGTTGTGTTTTATCCGGATTAATCGATCATTGCGAAAAGCGTGAACGACACCTAACAGGTCCTGTTGTAGTTGAAGATAGTCGTAGTCAGTACTTTAAGTTGAAATCTTGGGAATTTCAATCTGCTCCCCTTCACGCTGGTTCCTATGAATTGTCTGAAGAACAGATAGAAACATACATGAGCATACCAGACGAATCGGGCTAAACGATTCGATGCAGGATATTCTTGAGAGGAGAAGACACCTGGAGAGTCCATTCCCATAAAATCACGATTATGTATATATATACAACCGGATTGTACGAAAGTATTACGACCGAGTTGGTATTAAGAATGCGAACCTTCAAACATTACGTAAGACAGCCGGGGCATTGCTTATACAGCAGGGTGTTGACATTTACAGTGAGTCGATTTCTGGGGCATACGAGTGTAACAGTGACCGAGCAGTATTATGTTGATTTGCTTCAAGATGATTGTATCATCATGTCTGAATCAATAGAAACAGCAATCAATAACATCTCTGAGCCGAATCCTAATTCTGAGTGGAGAATTGCTATATGAATTTCAATGAATTCTTTGGTCATAATTGCTGTAATCGTGTGCACGTGGTGTGCAGTTTTAATGGTAAATAATAGTAAATGGTGCACTACTAGGCAAATAATGCCTAGTAGATATATTGAGATATCGCATTTAGATGATGACTGTAAGTGACTGTGATACAGGCTAATAGAGTTGTACCCGGGGCCTGATCTGCTAACGCAGACAAAGTCGAACCGGCACGGCTTTAAGGGCCGAGGGATTTTAAGTCCAGAAAACATCACTGATAGTCAGTAGGTTACAGAATTTGTGTCAAAATATTTGAATGACATATTAATAATCCTAATGGAGGAAGAGAATATACCAATTCTTGCTGTCAGCTCAAAATGTCGCGGGGTTTCTGTGACTTTTGACTTTATGAATACTAGTCAATTGTTGGTAAAGCAGTAGCACAGCAGGTAGGCTTAGGATACTAGCCATTGAACCCAGATGTTCGTGTTCTTTATTGGGGATCCTAACCCACATACCTTAAATGCTTATGTTGTTCTGGTTTCTCCACTTCAAATACTTTGAATGCTTTTAATCTGGTAATATCCGTTCTATTTTAGATTTGTATGACAAATTATTTGTCCCTCATATTATGACAAAATTGAGTAAAGGATGTCACCATGTCAAAGATTATTGCCCTCCTGAGTATTTGCATTTTGCTGTTCACCTGCTCAACCGAAAATGGGTTGACTCACCGGGCTAGCAATTTCGCTGAGTTAAATGCAGCCATTGAACAAGCACAGCCAGGTGATAAGATCATCATGCAGAATGGAGTATGGGAGAACGTCGAAATTGAATTTGAAGCACAGGGAACAGAGGATGCACCCATCACCCTCCAAGCTGAAACAGCAGGTGGAGTTATCCTGGAGGGACAATCATCTCTGGAACTGTCAGGTGAGTATCTCATTGTTGATGGTCTGTACTTCAGAAATGGTTTCACCCCTTCTAATAGTGTCATAGACTTCCGTATAGATAAAGAGCGGATGGCCAACCATTCCAGTGTTATCAATTGCGTGATTGATGGTTTTACACAGAAAAACCGATTTACTCCTGATCATTGGGTCGAGTTCTGGGGTAGACACAATACTCTGGAAAACTGTACCATTACAGGGAAAGCCAATCAGGGGCCAACGGTTAGGGTATTCCTAAAGGGGAATGAATCTATTAGAACCTATCATCGCATCGCTAATAATTATTTTGGTCCCAGACCACGCAAGGGTGGACCTAGAGGTGAAACCATGCAGATCGGCGATAGTGGGACATCCATGACACCTTCCTACGTTTTTGTAGAGGATAATCTTTTTGATCGTTGTAATGGCGAGGTAGAAGTCATCTCCAGTAAATCGAACTTCAATGAATTTCGCAACAATGTTTTTTATCACTGTGAGGGCTCGCTGGTAATGAGACATGGGAATTACTGTATCATTGATGGGAACTACTTTATTGGATCCGAAGACTCCGAGTTTAATGGAGGTGTCCGAATCATCAACACAGGACACTGGGTGATCAATAATTATTTCTATCGTATTAGTGGTATAGAGTTTCGTAGCCCGCTGGCAATTATGAATGGCATCCCAAAATCGCCACTGAACCGCTACAATCAAGTGACTGATGTCGTGGTAGCCTACAACACCTGGATTGATTGTAAGGCCCCCTGGCAATTGGGGGTGGGAGCCAATATGGATATGAAAGATGTCCTCCCGAAAAGTGAAATTCGTTCTGCTAGGCCAATTCGTACTGTGGTCGCTAATAATATTATTTATAATCGTACTGCTGATCCAAATCCGATCCAATCCTACGACAAGGTTGATGGTATTCGATTTAGAAACAATCTATTGGACAATGCTGGTGGTGTTGAATCCGGATACGAGGGTGTTGCTACCGCTGACCTGGGTATGAAACAAGTCAGTAGTTGGTTGTTGACACCAGAATTAGAGCAGAGTAAAGAGTTTGGTCATACTTACTCTGGATTTGAGTTTGATAAAATAGCCGGCGATATCTCTGGCAATATCCGTGGTCTCAATGACAATGTAGGCGCCATGCTGCCTGGGGGGAAACCAGGGATTACTAGCATAGATGCTTCGAAATATGGTGCAAAATGGTTTCAGTTAAATGAAATGATTGTGCCCACAATTCATGAGTACGATCCCGCTGCGAAATCTCTAGGTGAATTCATCGATGCGACTACCGCAGGTGATATCATCATTCTGCCTGCAGGTGAGCTTACATTGACAGCATCTCTTAACATGGATAAGAGAATCACTTTGCGTGGTGCTGAGGGAGAGGAGCCAAGTGTCATCAAATATGAAGGTCCTGCTGAGACACCCCTGTTTCGAATGCAGCCCAGGGGAGAGTTGCATCTGGAGAATATTAAAATCCAGGGATCAGGCTCGCAATATGCCTTTGAGACACTGAAGGAAGATATGTCCCCAGGGTACAATCTTTGGATTGAAGGAGCTGAGATATCTGGCTTTGATCATGTGCTAATAGGTCACAAAGGCTCATTTGCTGATACCCTCACTATCGCAAATGCTAAAATTAGTGATTGCGAGAACGGAATTGTGTTAGCAGCCGAGACCAACGATAAAGGTGACTATAACGCTGAATTCGTGACCATTAGCAATTCAATCTTCGCCAATGTCAGTCAGAATGTCCTGAATTTTTATCGTGGCGGGTACGATGAATCAACTATTGGTGGTGTTCTCAGTGTGAGTAATTCAAAATTCACAAACTGTGGAAAGAAGGAAAAATCAAAGATTCTGCTGAAAACAAGGGGCATTATCAACGTGGACCTTAGCAATAATATTTTTAAGAACAATCCTGTTAAATTGGTTGCTGTGCTATGGGGTGCGAAGAATAATCACCACTCTGGAAACACAGTTTCTGGATCAGGCGAGATTCGTGTGGAGCAACAACTCAAGCTCAAATTGATGTATTAATTAGTTTTCAAACCAAGTATATAGGAGAGGTCTGGATCTAAATAATCCGGACCTTTTTCTTTTGTACTGCCCCCGGTTGCAAACGGATTGTTTTTTGTCCAGAATTATCCTTGACAACCCATTAGTGCCTTTTTAACATAATGTGTCATACATCTTACTAATTATCTCCTGTATGGCTAAATTTGAAAGAATCGGGAAATTATCAAAATCTTGCGTTCTCTAGAATATAGCTCTAACCATTACTGTGACTCAGAAATGTGTCATACATCATTCATATTATTGAAAGAGGGAGTACCTGCATGATCGATACAGGTAAGTGGCTAAAAATTTCCATTGGGGTGCTGTTGCTGGTTCCCTCATTGCTCTTGGCCGGTCAAGGTGGAAAAATAGCAGGAACAGTTACAGACGGTCAAACCGGTGAAGTGTTACCTGGTGCAAACGTCATGGTAACCCATCGTTGGATAGATGGTGAAGAATCACCCCTGGATGCAGTACTGGGTGCTGCAACAGACCTTGAGGGTCATTACTACATTCTTAATATTTACCCAGGTACCTATACATTACGCGTCGATTTTATTGGTATGTCAAGTAAACAGATCAATGAAATTGATGTATTAGTAGATATGACCAGCTTTATTGACGTTTCTCTGGAAGCAGCTGCCTTAGAAGGTGAAATCGTTGTAGTTGAGTCACAGCGAGACAATACGGTTCAGACTGATCTCACAGCGACAAAAACAGTATACCAGATTTCAGATGTGCAGAGTATCGCAGGTGTAAGTGATATTGGCGATATCATCAATTTACAGGCTGATGTTGTGGATGACCACTTCCGCGGGGGTCGTAGTGGTGAGTCCAGTTATCTCCTGGGTGGTGGAACCATCATTAACCCACTCACCAACTCCAAAGCTTTTAGTCCTATCGTCACAGGTCTTGAACAGGTTGAAGTCTATACCAGTGGGTTCAGCGCTGAATATGGAAATGCACAATCTGGTGTAATCAACATGGTTACCAAAGAAGGTCGTGAGAAATGGGAATCCCGATTAGAGGTTTCTGTTACAGCTCCATACTATAAGGTGTGGGAAGAATTTTTCGACGAAGATAGTAATCGTACTGTCGAAGCAGGAAGTCCATATGATGTCAACAGTCTTGAGTTTTATGAAATATTGATGGATACAGCCCAGTGGTTGGAAGATAACCCCCAACAACCTGGTCGCGTATTGTACGACCTCGGATATGGATTTGGTGGTCAGTACTTACCTCCAAGAACAACCTGGCCACCCAATCCCCTCACAATTGCAGACTCAATCCAGATAGCTCGGTTAGGACAGGTGAGCTGGTTGCAATCTGTTCGAGATGTGGGTATGCAGTATGACAATACCTATGACAATCGTCTGGATTTTTCAACAGGTGGTCCCATCACAAATAATGTCAAAGCATTTATAGCTCTGCGACAGAACACTTCATTTACGCGTATCCCGACTCAGTCACCAGACCTGGATCGTCAGCTCATGAGCAGTCTGGTTTATAAACCCAATACATCAGATAAATACAAACTGACCTGGAATTACAATACTTCGAGGGATACTTACTTTAATAGTTCCTACCGTTATTGGTTGTTTGATCCAACACTATCAACATCTCAACGACTATCGGCATCAACTCAGCTAGGTTTTGACTGGAATCACATTTTTGATGGATCTACTTTTGGTCATATCAGATTGAATGCACTACAGATTGAAAATGAGGAATTGATTAACCTTCTAGGTGAAGGTCAATTAACCACAGATTACTCAAAGAACTCAAACTGGGTGGATCTTACAGGTCCCTCAAACCATCGAGTAGGCCGTCTTTTCAATGATAGTGGTGATGATCTAACCAGAACCTATACAGCGCAGGGAGACATTACTTCTCAGATCAATAATTCAAACATGCTCAAAGCAGGGGCTCAGTTCAGTTATTATGAAGTCTATGTAGATAGACTTTACAATCGGGACGGTGATGCTGATATCCGTATTCTTAATTTTGAAGTGAATCCATATGAGGGCGCTCTCTTTGCTCAGGATAAGATGGAATTTGAGGGTATGATCGCCAATATGGGATTGCGCTTGGACTTTTATCAACTGAACAAGGATTTCTATTCTGATCTCTATGGACCGCTTAGAAATCCAAATTATGATCCCACAGTTCCATATCTGGAACGAGGGCCATATTATTCTGATAGCTTGGCAGCTAAAGAGAACACAAAGTTATATGCGAAGCTTCAGCCAAGGATTGGTGTGAGTTTTCCAGTTGATGAAACCACAGTCTTTCACCTGAATTATGGCACATTTTCACAGAGACCCAACTTTAATCAACTCTTTTACAATCAAATCACATTTAACAATGAAATTGAAATTTTGGGTAACCCCAGACTCAAACCAGAGGAAACCAACGCCTATGACATGGGTATTGTTAAAGGTATACCATCACTGGGCTTGACACTGGATATCAGTGCCTACTACAAGGACGTAAAAAACCTGGTGGAAACCGCCTATTACTATGATGAACAGCAGGCAGTATACCGCACTTACATCAACAAAGATTATGCTGACATCAAAGGTTTTCATGTCAATCTTGAAAGACGAGATGGCACGATACGCGGCTATGTCAGGTATAATTATGAATCTGCAACTGGAAAGAGCAGTAACGATCTAAATGCTCCTGTGACATATTTTGAAGTTGCTGATCCGGTCTATGGTCTGGAACAACTACCTGATCCTGCCGATGTTTATCTCGATTATGACCGCACACACAAGGCAGTATTCAATCTGAGATATAAGTCTCCAAAGAAATTTGGTCCTCAGATAATGGGAACCCACCCTCTGGCAAAATTCAGTATCAGTGCAACCTACAAATACTACACAGGTCGGCCCTATACAGATCCTGAAAGTGGTTTGTTGTATACAGAACGGACTCCTGATGAGCGTGAAATGCGCATGAGGATTGAAAAGGAAGTCAATGTTTCGGGTAGTAAGGCTACCATATATGTTGAGGGATACAACCTCACCAACGATTATACCTGGTCTTATGGCCGAGCCTTTGACAACCCTTATAACACACCACGCTGGAAAACTGAACCAGACAACATTTTGACCTATTCGCTTTTTGAACCGTACATCTCCAGTCAGGATATTTATCTACTCAGTAATCAGCCACGTCACTGGCGTTTCGGCCTTATCGTGAAATTCTAAGAAGATCTCGGAGAAGACATGAAAATCTTAAAACACACACTTTCGATTTCCCTGATCCTGCTTTTTGTGAGTTTTGCCTATGGGCAGATTAGGGAATACAAAATACATGACCGTGGTATGTTGCATAATACGGTTTTTAATACAGGTGAGATTGGTCGTGCCTGGCAGACTGGTGAAGCTGGAAATTTTACAAGTGTTCCAGTGTTTGAATGGCCACCCTACTCAAAAACCATCATTGAGGGTATCGAATATGATGGTCAGCACAATATTCTAGGGGCCGGTTTTTATATCGGTGCAAATTTAGCAAGTGCTCCTGGTGAAATCGACCGACTCTTTGCATTGTGCGGTGGGGTAGGAGCAGGATCCCCTGAAGTTTCCATCGGACGTTGGTCCTTTCCTCTGTACATGGAAGAGATTGAGAACTTCCCCCTTCTGGAAGATGGAACTCTGAATCTTGACTACAATCCCAATGAAGCCGAAGAAATCATCAGAACCTCTTGGGCTACCTCTACTGGTATCACGGTAACGAGAACCTCTCGTGCATGGAGTTACCCAGACTATGATGATATGATCATATATGAGTATGAACTGGAATACACCGGTGATCTGGATGGAAATCCTGCAACTATCGAACAAACTGAAGATCTCAAAGATGTCATGGTTGCCCTCAATTATGGATTCGCCCCATCCATGTACGGTTATCAACGAACCTATCTTGAATGGAAATATACTGGCGGTATTTACCGTGGAGATCAGAACAATTTTTGGGATTCAGATTGGTGGTTGTCCTTCAATATGAATCTGAGAAATAATCTTACAGATAATGCTGGTGCTGCAAATCCTGAACTAGATCCAGATTTATTTATGGAATTCGCTCAAACTGGCAAAAATGGTGGCGCTCTGGGATCTCCCCAGGCACCTGGCTATGCTGTTCTTTTCTATGATACGACTCATCTGGCCTATGTTGTCCCTGAAGCGCTGGATAGTTTGGGTCAAAATGACTCAGAAACCCAGGCCGCCCTTAGAACCAATACTCTAGAGGATCAGGCTGATTTTGATACCTGGGATGGACGCTCCGGAGTTGATATCTACCGTGAGAATGAAAGTGGATCTTTTACATGGTACTATGAGATTGATGAAAATAATCACATCAAACAACCCTGGTCTAACAAAGTCTCAACAGGAAACACAAATAGTCCCAAGATGATGTATGAAAAGGATGCATTTAATCCTAATACACGTTGGAGTGGAGTGCATTCACCAGGGAGTACTGCCTGGAATTATGAAAAGGGCTATCACTGGGTTGGACGTGCAGCCTATCCCTACAGGCAGAGTGCTGATGCTGGAATGAAACACCATACTTTTGGACCCTACAGTCTCTCAATCGGTGATAAAATTGAGTTTAGCTATGCTGAAGTGGTTGGATATGGGGCCGAACCAGGCAAGAGAATTGAAGGTGGTCAGGTTATAACACAGTGGACCAGCACACCAAGCTGGAACCGTGCCTATACAGTTGATGGTCAGCTAATGACCAGCGCATACCTCGATGATTTTGGATATCCTGACTATGTCAATTCCAAGACCGTCAGAAATGTGACTGAAGTTACTGAGAAGGCGTTTGAGACTTATCTAGGTACAGCACCCACAGCACCTGTTTGGCCAGAAGCACATCCTAAAGATGGTGTGTATACAATTCCTGCACCGTACCCAGCTCCAATCCTTACTGTTGCAAATTATGAAGGAGCAACAATCAAGCTGACCTGGCGCGCTGATCAGGAGCAATTTGAACATCCCCTGCTAACTACAACTCTGGAAAAATATTTTGTCTGGAGATCAGCAGCGGGTATGGGTCCCTGGACTCTGGTAGATAGTGTCATCGTAGGTGATCCTCTAAATTCGGATAATCTTTATGAGTATGTCGATACTGAAGAAACCTTTAGAGTAGGTGAATATCGCTATTATGCTGTGACTTCTGTAGATGATGCAGGAGAACAGAGTGGCAAGAGCAATGTCACTCGTTTTGGCAAAAACATTGCTGCGGTTGAGGAAATGGGAGCCATCCGTGTCGTGCCAAATCCATATATCGCCAGTAAGGGATCGTTTAGTGGTACAGATGAGGGTAAGATTGGTTTTTATGCCCTGCCTGCAAAATGTACGATCCAGATTTATAGTTATGCCATGCAACTGGTGAGAACCATTGAACATGATGAAGCTGTTTATTCTAATCTGAATTTTCAAACAACCCGTGTGGGGCAGGAAATGGCCTCAGGACTCTACTTCTATGTGGTGACGACTCCTGATGGTGCTACCTCCAACGGTAAATTTGTCATAGTGAAGTAGGGGTGAGGTTATGATGAAAAAAGTTGATATAATTGTACTCCTGCTCATGATCCTATCAATCAATGCTTTAGGATTTGAAAAAGTCGGAGTGACATCGTTTCAATTCATGAAAATTTCTCCGGACCCACGGATTGCTGCAATGGGTGGTGCCTATGCTGCCATCTCCAGAGGTACTGCTAGTCTCTATGGAAATCCAGCGGCTCTCGTGTACCAGAAAGGTTTAGGAACCTTTATTTCACAAACTGATTACATGTTTGAAACTCAACACACCAGTGTAGCTGCTTCCTGGGGTTTTGGGAGTATTGCTGTAGGTGTTTATGGCATGTCAATCGATTATGGCTCTATTGAAGTAACTGATATTGCTAATCTGGGTTTTGTAAATGGTGTTTTTAATCCGGGTCTAACTGGTGAAACCATTACCATGGGAGCTACGGATATGGGAATTGGAATAAGCCAACAGCTTACTGACAAATTCTCATATGGTCTCACATCCAAATATGTCATTGAGGATCTCTCTGTTGACAGTGAAGAGCTGTTAGCCTGGGATCTTGGAGTTCTTTATAATTCCGGGTATAAGAGTATTATTCTTGCTGCAACAGTTAGAAATTTTGGTCCTCAGGTGAAATACGAGGAGCAGAGCTATCCATTACCACAGACAATGAACATTGGACTGTCCTCTCACATCCTGGGCGCAGACAATCCTCTGTTGATGAAGAGTCCCATGCATGACCTGCTTGTGACAGTGGATTTGGTGCAGCCCCGCGATTATGCGCAGCAGTACAATATTGGGGCAGAATATTCTTTTAATGATCTGGTATTTGCCAGATCCGGGTATCGGATCAATTATGATACACAGGGTTTCAATTTTGGATTGGGTTTCAAATTGAAACGACTTGCTTTGAATTATGGCTATAGCGATTACGGTGAGAAATACAGTGGTGTTCATCGCTTTAGCATTGGCTTTATTAATATTTAGGGAATGTCAGCATGAGACGCAAAATATCATATTTTTTGACAAGTTTTCTGGTTCTGGCCTTCCTCATGAATGTCCAGGCCCAAAACAGGGGCAATATCCTTTCCTTCCAGGGTGTAGATAAGGCCCTCACTTTCACGCCAGGGGCTTTTGGTAGTGGACTAGATGGCATCTCTGATCTGGGCGGTTCTGCATCCATATTCGCTAATCCTGCAGGATTGTCAGGGATCACTGGACTCACTGTAAGTACCGGGCTATTGAGTATAGAGAATAAATGGTGGGAGAATCAGCATTATCGTCCAAATAGACTGTTTGTGACCCTGCCTTTTTACCTGGAAGGACTCTATGTTCCCGACCCAGTCAATAATGGTAGGTTAGATTCAGATGTATTCTTTGAATCCTTGTTGGATACTTCCTATCTCGTTTCAAACCCTGAAATGGGTTTGGAACATTTCTCAGAAGCAGCAGCCGATTGGCAGCAAAAAGAAGCTGTTAGCGGCCTGAGCCATATTGGTGTCGCGTTGCCTGTAAACATAGCAGGTAAAAAGTTTGCCTTTAGCGCAGGATATGCATCCTTGTTAAATGGGATTAGTTATGATCGAAATACAACCTATCTGACACCACATCCTGGGTATGTAGACTATGAAATGCCCGCAATGGCTGATGGGTCTGATACAACCCGGATTGATTGGTATGATTTTGAGCGGCTACAAAAGATGAATCTTAGTCAGATAAGCGTGGGGGTAGGGTTTGAGGCTACCGAAAACATTCATTTAGGTCTCGGTTTATCTATG
Organism: Fidelibacterota bacterium; assembly: GCA_018650445.1. GTDB lineage: Bacteria > Fidelibacterota > UBA8477 > UBA8477 > JABMPR01 > JABMPR01. Next base: position 46,015 of record JABIFX010000203.1, on the reverse strand, counting down.
TATTCAGGAAGCTCTGATGAACTTCAGATACAGGACAAGGTTGGATATTTTGACCTCATCGATCAAAACGAGTTCATCTGGTCCTATGATACCATGAATACCAAGTACTCTGGTACTGCAGATTTTTCAGGATCAGCGCTAAAACTGGGGTTAGTTCTGGATTATGACCATTTTCGAATGGGCTTGTCCTATACCTCAAAAATGGATTTGACCAAAGATTGGAGTTACGAGGAGACCCTGACCTACCTCCAGGATGATACCCTGCTTACATCAAGTACATCCACCATTGAAGGGCAGAGTATCCTGACAATTCCTGCCAGTTATGGCGTAGGTGTACAGCTCATGCCCGTAGAGAAATTTACCTTTCTACTCAGTTATGAACTGCATCCATATGGTGATTCCGAATTGTCCAGAGATACATTATCAAACTTTTCAATGGGTGATATGCAAGCCTGGGTAGACCAATCGATCGTCCAATTTGGCATGCGCTATCAACTACATAAAATGGTTAATGTAAATGCCCTATATCGCTCAGTACCAATGAGTTATATTCCTGATGGTTCAGCCATTAGGGATCGTGGTCCAGAAGCCGTAGCCTATCGATTTGGCTTGGAAGTAGATCTAGGTATGCTAGGTGGTATTGATCTGGGTTATGAGATTCAAGACATGAAGTACCAAGACAATTATTATTCAAATACAAACTACTCACGTGAGCAGGGGACGTCCTTTACTGTGAGTTATATTTATTCTATCAAATAAGGAGGCAGCATGAAGAAACTGCAACTATCTCTTTTATCAGTGCTGGTGGCGGTAACGTCATTTGCTCAGATTCCAACCCTCATTGAAGTAGGAGAGGAAAACTGGGAGGCGTGGTACGAGGGAGATTTTAAAAATGTGCTGAATTTTGTAGCTCAGGGTGCAGATACAGTACTACTTACTACAAGTGGATTTGAGTATACAACTTCAGATACTTTTCCATTGGTGATCAATAGCCCAGTCGTCATCATGGCAGCTCCAGGACTGGCTGAAAAACCAATATTGACCCATTCAAATCCTGATACCAGTAGCTCAATGGAGATTTTCCGCATCCAGAGTACAGTTGAGTTTAACGGAATTCGCTTTGAAGGTGCTCTAGATCAACCACGTGGTTTGAAGTATGCTCTCCGGTATGGCGACTTTGAAGATACTGGAACTGGTCAGATCCACCTAGCTGACTCTGATATTAACATTACCATCAAAGACTGTGATTTTAACAGCTTCCACTCTGAGGGTGATCAGGATATGCAGGGGAATGTTCTCTATTTTCAAAGACCCCTGGATGTGACTAACGATCATATCTATGCCCACAAAATCCTCATTGAGGGTTGTACTTTTACAGATATTGGTGATGAAGCGATTCGTATCTCTGAAGGTGAAAAATATCCCTTCGGCACGAGTGGCACAATAGCCTACGATACACTCATTGTTCGCAATTGTACCTTTGATGATGTTGATGCCGAGTGTGTGCGTATCTATGGTGATACGGATACAAGCTTCGTGGGACCGACATATGTTGATGGTTTAACTCTCATCGAAAAAGTGACAGCCGTAAATTGTGCTCCTCGCTTTATCTATGCCAAGAACTATCGTCAGACTATTGTACGCGATGTCCTGGTTGCCAACGGTAGGACTACATCTATAAACCGGCCCGATCGTGGTGATTATACCATGCACGTTCAGTTGAGCACATCATACATCGCAAACATTGACACCTTTAACCTGTATTATACAATGTATGCAGAAGAGCGGATTCAGAGTGGCAAGGGTGCTGATCACGATGAGAGCACAATTTATGGTTATGATCCAGATTTTACCGATGCTGCCAATGGCAATTATGAAGTAAACGCTCCCCAACTCTATAGTAGGGGTAGTGATGGTGGCTTTATTGGAGATCCCCGTTGGGCCACCAATCCACCTGCAGTTGGAACAGATCCTCAAGTAAAACCAATCAGTTTTAGCTTAGAACAAAACTATCCAAATCCATTCAACCCCAGCACTAAAATTGATTTCACAATCAATCGTCCGGACTTTACCAGTCTAGTGGTTTTTAACGTGCTTGGGCAGGTGGTGGCAACCCTGAGAGACGAATTTATGTGGGAAGGGAACTATTCCGTTGATTTCGATGCATCAGAATTGGCTGGAGGTCTCTATTTCTACGAATTACGTCAGGGAAACAATTCAAGTATTAATAAAATGATATTACTCAAATAGGAAATGGGAGGTAACATGAAGAAACTACTTATTGCCGTGTGTCTCATGACACTGGCATTTGGAATGCTGCAGGCTGCAGTGATTCCAGTAGTCAACGATTCAGATTCATCCCTGGTCACAGCATATGATGCTGCATTGGCTGGTGATATTCTGGAATTGACAGTAGATGGTGTATATCTATCCAAGACTCAGATTGTGCTGGATAAAGATATTACCATTCGAGCTGCCGAATGGCTGGACAACAAACCAGTCTATAAATATGTGGGTACCTCTACAGGTGCTTATATGTTTAAAGGTGTGGGGTCTCCACGCATTAATATTTCTGGTATTGAATTTGATGGTGATGGAGTTGCTGAGGGTGGCGCTGCATTGGCAAAATACTTCTTTATTGTCAGAAATGATGACACACTATCAACACTAGATCTCTTTATCGATGATGTCTATGTACATGACTACAATGAGAAGATGATTAAGTATTACGGAAATGCTGGTGTGGACTCAATGGTTGTGACAAACTCCATGTTTGCCAATACGCCTAAAGAAGGTATCACCCTGTATTCAGGTAGTTCAAGTGATCCTAAAGCGGTCTACAATTATGTAGAACTTTCTAATACGACCATCATGGATACCGATCGTGAAGCCATTAAAAACCAGACAAGTCCTGGTGGAACTGTGGTACTCGACAGGATGACCATTGTGGGCTGTGGAAACGGTGGCAACAAATCCATGATTTATTTCCGTGATGCTGATGATGTGACCGTCAAAAACAGTATTTTCGCGAACAGCACCAATGCTGATGCTGGCGAAGAATTCGCTGACATGGCTACATCAAACAATCAATTCCACAACAATGTTGTCTGGGATGTGATCAATACTGAAGTAAGCAATGCAACAGTTGCTGATACGCTTCACACTGATCCTATGTTTGTTGATGCAGCCACGGGTGATTTTACAGTTCTCAATATGGATTTATACACCTTTGCTGATGATGGTGGATCTGTTGGAGATTCCTACTGGATCCCCAATCGTGAACCTGCAGTCTATCAGATCACAAATGCTGATACCAATGCTATGGCCGATGCCATCTCTGACGCCATTGCTGGTGATGTTATTGAATTGGTTTCAGACGGTGTATATCTGAATACTTCACAGATTGTTATTGAAGAAGATATTACAATTCGTGCCTGGGATCTGTTACCTAATAAACCAGTCGTGAAGTATGTCGGTACCTCAACTGGTGCCTATATGATGAAAGGTATCGGCTCACCTCGCATCTCTATCTCTGGAATTGAATTTGACGGTGATGGTGTTGCTGAAGGTGGTGCTGCTCTGGCCAAATACTTTTTCATTGTAAGAAATGATGATCCAACTGCAACGCTTGATCTTTTTATCGATGATGTCTATGTACATGATTATAACGAGAAAATGATCAAGTATTATGGGAACGCTGGTGTGGATTCCATGGTTGTGACAAACTCCATGTTTGCCAATACACCTAAAGAAGGTATCACACTGTATTCTGGCTCATCGTCTGATCCAGCAGCGGTCTACAATTATGTAGAGATTTCAAATACGACCATCATGGATACGGATCGTGAAGCTATCAAAAACCAGACGAGTACTGGTGGAACTGTCCTGCTCAATAGATTGACCCTGGATGGTTGTGGCAATGGTGGAAATAAATCTATGATCTATTTCCGTGATGCTGATGATGTGACTGTCAAAAACAGTATTTTCTACAATAGCACCAATGCTGATGCTGGCGAGGAATTCGCTGATATGGCAACTGCCAACAACCAATTCCATAACAATGTGGTCTGGGATGTGATCAATACTGAAGTGAGTAATGCTACCGTTGCTGATACACTTCATGCTGATCCCATGTTTGCAGATGCTGCAAATGCTGATTACACCGTTGGTAATGCTGCACTGCTCACATATGGTGATGATGGTGGTTCTGTTGGTGATAGCCGCTGGATTGAAGCTGTAGTAGTCGTGGTAACAGAGGTTACCAATGATCTGCCAAATGCATTACAAGATGCAATTGCTGCTTCAGCAGCTGGTGACATCCTTGAGCTAGTCTCTGAGGGAATCTATGTCAATGATGATGATATAGAGGTGCCACATAGTCTTACCATTCGTGGTTCTGCTGGACTGGCAACACAACCCATCGTTAAATATAATGGTGGTTCAAGTTCATATTTCTTGAGACCAGAAGCCAATGTACGTCTAGCCGTATCAAATCTTGAATTTGATGGTAATCGTGATGATGGCAGTTTGGTCAAATACTTTGTACGTATTGACAATTCTGATCCAACTGCATTGACAAGTCTGTTTGTTGACAACGTGGTCGCTCATGATTTTGCTGACAAGGTTATTAAGCCTTACGGAAATTCAGGAATCGATTCACTGGTTGTTACAAACAGTGTGTTCTACAATGGTGCATCTGAAGGAATCATGTTCTATTCAGGTTCATCCAGTGATCCTGCAACCATATTGAATTATGGTGAAGTATCAAATACAACCATCTATGCTATGGAACGCGAAGCCATCAAATCTGAGAGCTATGCCGATGCACGCATTTTGATCGACAGAGTAACAGTATATGATTGTGGAAGCGTTGAGAACAAACCAATGATGCGATTCCGTCTGATCACAGATCTGGAAATTAAGAATAGCATCTTTGTTCATAATGATAACACTGACCTAAGTGAGGATTTTGCTGACCTAGGTGAGAGTGCAAATCTGTTCCATCATAATGCTATCTGGGATATGTTGAACTTTGAAACGGGTTCAGCGACTCCAACAGATACCGTTCACATGGATCCCATGTTTGCTGATGCAGCCAATGCTGATTTCTCCATTCCTGAAACCTCACCACTGTATTCATTTGCAGATGATGGTGGTTCTGTTGGTGATACCCGTTGGGCCCCAGCCCTGGGTGTTTACTTCTTGAATACCTTTATCGTTGGAGAAGGTTCCATCGAACTTGATCCTCCAGGTGGTGTGTATGGAGAAGACCAGGTGGTTACTCTGACAGCTGTTCCTGCAGAATACTGGGCATTTGATCACTGGGATCCAGTGATTGTTTTCCCACCTACGAATCCTGTTGCTACTATCACGATGACTGAATCTCGTAACGTAACGGCTCATTTTGTGCCAACACTTACGAATTATCAGATTGATCTAGCCACTATTGGCTATGGTCACATCGTGGAAACCGTTGGACATCAGTATCCTCTTGATGAATACATCGAAGGTGATACCCTTGAGCTAGTTGCAGTTGCTGATTCAGCCAACTGGGAATTTGCCTATTGGGTGAATGCTGCTCTGGATAGTATTGCTGATGGTGATATTTATTACCTCATTGATGCTGATACCAGCTTTACAGCCATGTTCAGATCAACACAGACTCAGGCTATGTTAACGACAGCCACAGTCGGTATGGGATCAGTTTCTGTAGATCCAATGCCAGTTCCTGGTTTTGATACCTATGATGCTGGAACTGAGCTGACCGTCACCGCGACAGCCCCGTTGGGTTGGGAATTTGGTGGTTGGAGTGGCGATGTTACTTCAATGGACAACCCATTGGTAATCACGCTTGCTGCCGATATGGCAGTAACTGCTACTTTCACCGAGATCAGCCATCCTGATGGCATACTTGCCATTGACTCTAGTTGGGATCTATTCGATGCCCTGGAGTACACTGGGAATAACTCTCAGGCATACCGCATTCTCCTGACTGACGTTGGTCCTTATGTACCAGCTGAAGATTCTCGTGAAGAGGGTAAGATGCCCGAACTCGTTATTGACCAGACGGTTGAGATCCTTGGTGCTGATACCTTGTCAGCTAAGCCATGGATCAAGGGTTACACCTCTTCAACTGGTGGTTCAAGTTCTGAAGGTTTCTTCAGACTGAAGATGGATGGACACCTGACTCTGAAGAACGTCGGTATCGACGGATGGATGGACGGAGCTACTGTTCAAGCTAAATATCTCATCCGCGCAGATGATACGGATAACTTTGGTTTTCATACCTCCATTAGAGCTTTTGGGGTTGATTTCAAATCAACCAAAGAAGCTTTCTACAAGAACTATCCTTCTGCTTATGTTGATTCCATGATCTTCGATGGTTGCGTTGTTGAAGATATTGGTAAAGAAGGAATCTTTATGAACTCTGTCGGTGACGCAGCAAGTATTGTTCTAACCAACAGTACGTTCAAACGTATCGGACGGGAAGTTCTTTATCTGAAGACCATGAATCCAGTAATCGTTATGGATCATTTGACCATTGACACATGTGGTCATGGTTACGGAACTGAAGGTGCCAAGTTTGGTGCAGTTCGCATTGAAAACACAACTGATGTGACTTTTACAAACTCAATCATCAACAACGTACCCAACACTACTTATGATTATGGATTACGTATTGCCGGTGAGAACTCATATGTAGACAATCTACTTCTGAATAATGTTGCAATGGATCTTCAGATGAGAGATGATGCAACCTTGGGTCCAGATGTATTCTGGTATGATCCAATGTTCGCTGATGTTGCTGCTGAAGATTACACTCTGCTTGATGATTCATATGCATATCATCTTCAGAATGATGAATCTGCTGCAATTGGTGATCTGCGTTGGGCCACTTCTACCAACATAACTGCTCATGCAGCAATCGATATTATGGTAGAAGGTCCTGGTATGGTCGAACTCAGTCCACAACCAACCTTGAAGTTCTATGCTCCAAGTACAGTTGTGACGCTGACAGCCACACCAGATTCATTGGCTCAGTTTGATGGCTATACTGGTGATCTTGTATCCACAGATGCTGTTTCTACAGTAACGATGGATGCCAACAAGATGATTTATGCAGATTTCAGTACACCGATGTATGAGGTAACACTGAATGCACGCATGGGTTTCCAGATCTTTGCAGGTAACTTCGATCCAGCAGTAGATTCTCTGGATATCGTAGGTACTCTCAATAACTGGGAAGGAACTTGGATGATGGATACTGGCGCAGATTCTATCTGGTCAGTCACATTTGAGATTCCAGCTCTGGGTGATCTCCATCATGAATTCAAGTTCAGGATTAACGCTAACTGGGATACATCAGAATTTCCTGGTGGCGGACCAAATCGTGTTCTTGATGTCACCGGTGATACAGAAGTAACACTCTGGTACAATGATGAGGATTATACGACATCTCTTGATGATCTATTTATCCCAGAGGTCTACGCTCTGAATCAGAACTATCCTAACCCCTTCAACCCAAGCACAACAATCTCCTTCGATCTGATCGAGACTGCAGATACACGCTTGATTCTCTATGATGTACGGGGTAGGGAACTGGAACAGATTGTAAACCGGAATATGGCTCCAGGACGCTATACAGTAACCTTTAATGGTTCTGCATTAGCCAGTGGTGTCTATTTCTATCGTCTAACAAGCGGTGAGTTCTCTGATGTTAAGAAGCTCATGTTGCTCAAGTAAATAAAAGGACTTCAATCCACGGGGTGATTTATCACCCCGTGGATTCCTTTCTATGAAAATCATCAGATACCTATTTGTAGCCATACTGGCAATTAGTGCCAGTGCTGCCACCATTCCGGTTAGCAGTGCTTTGGATATTCAGAATGCCATGAGTAGCCTGACTCCAGGCGATACGATGCTTATGGAAAATGGTGTCTGGACAGATCAACCCATCTCTTTTCACGCTGTGGGTACCGAGGAAAATCCTGTTGTGCTCTTGGCTGAGACTCCTGGACAGGTAATTCTAACCGGGAACTCAAAACTAAATTTTTCAGGCTCATACATTGTCATCGATGGATTGAACTTTTCAGAGGGCTCTCCAAGTAGTGGTGGCGTAATCGAGTTTAGACGCTCTGGAACCAGAGCCAACAATTGCCGACTTACCAATACTACAATTTTTAACTACAACCCTTCCAGCATAGGAAACAATTACAAATGGGTTTCCATGTATGGACAAAACAATCAAGTAGATCATTGCTATTTTGCAGGAAAAAATCATGATGGTGCAACTTTTGTGATCTGGCTCTCCGAAGAGCAAGATCGAGATAACCATCACATTATCGAATACAACTATTTTGGATACAGACCACCACTGGGGTTTAACGGAGGAGAAACCATCCGTATCGGTACCAGTACCTGGTCAATGACCAATTCCCGAAGCATCGTACGCCACAATGTTTTTGAACGCTGCGATGGTGAGATTGAAATAATCTCCAACAAATCCTGCGAGAATGTCTACTTCAACAACACCTTTATTGATAATGAAGGCACTTTAACGCTCAGACATGGTAATCGTTGTCTGGTCGAGGGAAATTTCTTTATTGGCGAGGGCAATGATGAGGCTGGTGGCGTCCGCATCATCGGTACTGACCACACTATCATCAACAACTACTTCCATGGCCTTCAGGGAAATGGCTACCGTTCTGCGATCACCATGGTCAAGGGAGTGGAGGATTCACCTCTTAACAGATATTTTCAAGTAGAGAATACGCTTATCGCTCACAACACCCTGATAGATTGTCGTCAATCCTTTTTGATGGGGTATGGAAGCTCTAGTGATCAGACACTACCACCAATCAATAATACCATAGCCAACAATGCAGTTTTTGCCGGTAATCGTGCGGTATTCTACACCGGTGACATTGAAGGATTGCCAGAGGGAACTACTTTTTTACAAAATATGGTTATTGGAAGTGCCTTGGGGATTCCCGATACCAGTGACGGTAACATCTGGCAGGATCCACTATTTGAGTTTACAAGTGATGTGCTGGCCAGACCACAATCTGGAAGTCCACTGATAGGTCAGGCTGCAACACTTGATTACACCATTGACACCGATATGGATGGTCAGACCAGGGGAGTCTCAAGCGATATCGGCGCAGACCAGGTATCTTCTGATCCCATTGTCTATTCGCCTCTTTTTGCAGAAGATGTAGGACCAGACTGGTTCTATATCGAGTCGGACAACATCTATGTAGAGGCTGGTTTAAACACATTGGTTGAGGCTGCCGCACTCATACTACCAGGAGATACATTATTTTTAACAGGGTCTGAGTATACCCTCGATGAGCCTGTCCTAATTGATCGCGATATTCTCATCCTGCCCGACCCAGCCCTCAATGAAATTCCTATCATCCGCCCTGCGGCTGCTATCTCTAGCATGTTTGATGTGAGAGGTGGCGGGATTCTAAAAATATCAGGTGTTACCATTGATGGTGGTGGGACTCTGGGTACACGCACTCAAAGAGTATTTCATGCAAATTATGATAATCCGACTCAATGGTATTCTCTTGGCTTCAGGGACGTAAATTTCCAGAATATAGGTGCAGTAGGCGATGATGCCACACTGCTTGAGGTTAATCCTGGAAGCTTTGCCGATTCACTCGCATTCATCAGGTGTGATTTTCAAGATATTGATGGTGAGGTGTTTGCACTGGATGTTACTGAGGATGAAAGCGGACTATATAGTGCAAATCAGGTTCTTTTGGAAGATTGCACCTTCTGGAACATCTCAAAAACTGTACTCAGCATCTATGGGGGAGACACGAATCCCTTTTCTGGTGGTCCAGTGGTTATGGTGAATCATTGTACCTTCTATTACTGCGGATACGACAACGTACCTGTGATTAATGCACGCAACGTCGATGTAGCTACGATCCAGAACAGCATTTTTTCTCAATCCAGTCAGTTCGCCAGTCTGGTGGAATTGTACTCGTGGTCGCAGATCATGTATACCAACGCGAATTCCTGTGGAGATATAACCCTGCATCCTAATGTGACTCTGGGAGAAGGTATTCTTTATGAAGATCCACTATTCTCAAACCCAGCAGAAGGTCAGTTTGATTTACTAGCGGCCTCAGTCCTCTATGATTACCCAGGCAATCAAGGGGTAGCATATGGAGATCGACGTCGCCATGATCCTAGCATTATTCAATCAATTGATGATCAGCCCATTGGCTCTCATCAGTTGTTAAGCAATTATCCTAACCCTTTTAATGGAGAGACCACCCTCCAATTATCCTTGGAACGCGATAGTCAGGTTGATGTACGACTCTTCGATTTAACTGGAAGACAACTTCTTCATCCCATTTCACACAAATTGACAGCTGGTGCACACAAACTTACTCTCAATCTCAATGCTTTTGAATCTGGCGTATACTTATGCAAGGTGAGTACGGGTATTGAGAATTATATGACAAAAATGACGGTTATCAAATAATGTTCAATATTTCCCTTAAATTGACTTTTCTCATTCTGCTTGGTATTGGTGCGCAATCATGCGCATCTAAACCAGTGGCACCTCTGGTAGCTGATAGCACAAATCAGCTATTCTCTACGGTTTTAAATGTTCAAGCTCTTGCTCAAGCAAAAGCTGGTATTGCTGCAGGAGACAGTCTATTTATTATTCCCTTCCAGCTCCTTGAATCACAGACCAGCATGGCAATGGAGCTCGACCCACCTTCGGTCATGGATAAGAACAATCCTCCACCTAGTGGGGACATGCATGATTACACAAGTATGGGGCCATACTGGTGGCCAGATCCAGATAAAGAAGATGGTCTGCCTTATATTCGTCAAGATGGTGTAGTTAATCCTGAGCGGGTTCAATTTGATAAAGTCCCAGGCGCTACAATGGCGCAGGCCGTAAGAGCTTTTGTGCTCATGTATTATTTCACGGAGGACGAGAAGTACGCTCAAAAAGCAGTCGAGTTTTTGAAGGTTTGGTTCCTTAATCCCGATACCCGCATGAATCCTAACTTGAATTATGGCCAATTTATTCCTGGTCGTTCAGATGGCAGGTCAGTGGGAATCATTGAATCACGAAATTTTGTTTTTCTTACCGAATATGAGGTTCTCCTAGAAGGATCCATCCACTGGACAGATGAAGATCATCTCAAATTCAAATCATGGATGACAGATTTTTTAAATTGGTTAGTGACAAGTGACTTGGGCCAGCAGGAACGGGCTCGCACCAATAACCATGGTTCCTGGTGTGATTTCCAACTGTTGGCCTTAAGTCTATACTGCGGCAATTCTGAAGTAGGTAGAGAGGTTGCAGGAAGTATTCAAAGGAACCGTTTCGAAAAACAGTTTGAGAGTTCAGGTGCACAACCCGAAGAATTGGGGCGTACCAAATCATATAGCTATTCTGTATTCAACCTTTCAGCCTTGGTTCGCACCGCTATATTGGCAGACAGCTATGGTATTGATCTATCAAAACATGGTAGTGACAACTCTGCTTTGAAGCAGGCCATCGACTATTTAATTCCATTTGCTCTTAATGAGCAGCCTTGGAAACATACCCAGATATCCAGTATGGCTGGATCGAACGAAAAAATGATTTTTCTACTGGCATATTGCCAGTCCAAATGGCCGGATGAACGCTATAAACAGGCACTAAAAACGCTTGGCTCCACATTTCCTAATTCACCATACATCCTGACCACATCGGCTTATGTAGAAATGAACTTGGGCCAGAATATCGAGGAAAAGAAATGATGTATACTTACTCCAAAGTAGGCAACACTGAAACCCTGAGTAACAAAATTCAAAGTGAGATCGAGAAATCCATTCTCCAGAAAAAATTTATCCCAGGAGACAAACTTCCCACCGAAAAAGAAATGTGTGAGATGTTCGGTGTCAGTCGTACGGCTTTGAGGGAAGCTCTGCAGATGCTGAGTATTCAGGGTCTCATCACCATCCGCAAGGGGAGTGGTATCTATGTAAGTGAGTACAACTCATCCCATGCTATAAAACCCATGAGTCGTTACCTCGAGATGAATTTGGACTCCGAACTAATCATTCAGGTTGTTGAGGTGAGGAAAATGTTTGAACCTCAGATCGCCTGGATGGCTGCTCGTAACCGCAATGAAGCTGATGTCAAGTTTCTGGAAAAAAACCTTTCAGATCTAAAAAAGAGTGATGCCTTAGACTCTGCCTATCAAGGAGAGATCGATCAGAATTTTCACCTCAGGATCTGCGAAGCAACCAAGAATCCCATCATTGCCCTACAGATGGATCCAATATTCCGTCTCATGCCACGTATCAGAACTATTGTTTACAGCACAGTTGATAACGCCCTTAGCGAAGCCGTGGATTTTCATCAAAAGATCTTTGATGCCATCCAAGATCAGGATGCAGAAGGAGCCAGGGAAGCCATGATGGGTCATCTGGCTGTTGCCGAAGAACATTCATATAAAATTTTAAACCAATAATGCGGATTGATTAGTAGATGTACTGGGATAAAGATCCGCAATAAATAAGTATGATATATTATAAAAAGATTAAAACCGGAAAGGATTCACAATGAGTACTGATCTAAAAGGGAGAACTGCGCTAGTAACTGGAAGTATCCAGGGAATAGGCTTCGAGACAGCCAAACTGTTGGCACTTCAAGGAGCAAAAGTGGTTTTGAATAACCACATGGATGCAGATGCCTTACAAGCCAAGGTAGATGAAATAAAAACTGCTGGCGGCGATGCCATTGGTGTTCTAGCTGATTGTACTAACAAAGATGATGTTACCAATCTTGTTAATGCTGCAGTTGAGTTTGGTGGTGGGTTGGACATTTTAATAAACGTAGCTGGTGGTTTGATAAAACGCGTACCCATTGCAGAATTTGATGAAGCCCACTTTGATACCATCATGAATGTAAATGTCAAAACTGCTTTTCTGGTGACCTCAGTATGTATTCCTCACCTCATCAAAAGTAAAGCTGGACGTATTATCAACTTTTCAAGTCAAGCTGCCCATGATGGTGGTGGACCTGGAGCCGCAGCATATGCAGCATCAAAGGGTGCCATCTGGACTATGACAAAGGGAGTCATTAAAGAAGTATCAAGCCACGGTGTAACTGTGAATGCTATATCTCCTGGATTTATTGCAGGGACAGCCTTCCACAACACTTTTACCTCACCTGAAGTACATGAGAAAGTTACTGGAATGGTGCCCTTAGGCCGTCTTGGTGAATCCATTGATATCGCCAACGTCGTTCTATTTCTGGCATCAGATATGGGCGCCTATGTGAATGGCCAAAGTATCCAGGTTAATGGTGGACTTTACATGCCTTAAGGGCGGTGCGCACATGAATAAATTTAACAGCATTGTTGTGTTTGTGTCTTTCCTGATTCTGGGGTGTTCCCAGGATCAGGAGGGAAAGCTCTCTTCACATCCTTCCTTGAGTTTATCCGTCTCTGAGGCACAGGAAGTCGTCTCAAACCTTGAGAAGTATCCGCTTTTAAAGAGCAGTTATCAAGATTTGAGGGAAGCTGCTGACCTGGCCATAGTTTCTGATATGGAGGTTCCTCTCCCTGGTGAGGCAGGTGGATATGCTCATGAGCGGCATAAACAAAATTACCGGGATATGAAAAATGCAGGCTATTTGTACACCTTTACTGGTGACACAGCCTATGCTCACTTCGTAAAAAACATGCTCGATGAATATGCTGTTTTATATCCCACACTGGGTCCCCATCCGCTTTCTGCCAAGCAGAAACCTGGTCGTCTTTTTCACCAGGTTCTCAACGAATCGGTTTGGCTCCTTAATACTGCCCAGGCCTATGATTGCGTTTATGACTGGCTCAGTCCAGAGGATCGCCAAAAATATGAAGACAAGATCTTTGACCCCATGGTAGAACTGTTTTCAGTCCAATACGCAGAAGCATTTGACCAGATCCATAATCACGGGATGTGGGCTACGGCCTCAGTTGGTATGATCGGACTGGCCATGGGCAATGATGAATATGTCAATCGTGCTATTTTTGGAACTGAGAATAATGGGACAGGTGGCTTTCTGGCACAGGTTGAACATCTTTTTTCTCCTGATGGCTACTATATGGAAGGTGCCTACTACGTTCGCTATGCTATTCGTCCTTTACTGTTCTTTGCTGAAGCTCTAGAGCGCAATAGACCCTTTGTGAAGATATATGAGTTTAAGGATCAGATAATTAAAAAAGCATTCTACTCCATGGTTCAGATGACCAATCCCAATGGAGAATTCTTTCCAATAAATGATGCCAGTGTAAGTATGAATATACTTGCACCAGGAGTTATGTATGGGACCTCAGTCATTCTTGATCGCTATGGGTTCGACAAAAATCTTCTTGGCCTGGCCAAGATTCAAGGTGAAGTCTATCCTAATGGTGCTGGCTTGAAGCTGGCAAAAGCATTTGCTCAAGAAGTAGAAGTTATGGAACCTTCCTGGTCCAGCATTGAGTTTGTTGATGGAGATGATGGAACACATGGTGGCTTTGGTATCCTTCGTACAGGTGAAGGCAAAGACCAAACAGTTCTGGCTATGAAATATGGTGGTCATGGATTGGGTCACGGACATTTTGACAAGTTGCAGTTCATGTTCTATGATCAGGGAGAAGATGTGGTCACAGATTATGGGTATGCACGTTGGGTGAATATCGAAACCAAATATGGTGGTCGCTATCTGCCTGAGAATAATAGCTATGCAAAGCAGACCGTTGCCCATAATACCTTGGTCGTTGACGGGATCTCTCAGAATGGAGGCAACCGCAAAGCAGCCGATAAGGTTCATGCAAATCGTCACTTCTTTGATGGTAGTGATTCAGAGGTTCAGGTAATGAGTGCTACCTCCGATGATCACTATAAGGGCATGAGCATGCAAAGAACCATGTTTCTTATTAAGGACCAGCGTCTGGATTATCCCGTTGTGGTGGATATCTATAGGGTTGAATCTGATAAACAACATCAGTATGACATGCCCATCCATTACAAGGGCTATATCATGAACACAAATTTTGACTATAAGACTGACAAGCAGGTTCAAAAACCGCTTGGTAGATCAAATGGATATGAACATATCTGGAAAACTGCTGAAGCTACAGTCACTTCTGATGCCATGGTAACCTGGTTGGATGGACATCGGTATTATTCATATATCACAGATGTTTCAACAAAATCAAAGATTCTGTTTGGAATGACAGGGGCCAACGATCCCAAGTTTAACCTGCGGAATGAACCTGTGCTCATTACGAGAACATCTGGTAAGGATATGGTGTTCGCCAGTGTTCTGGAACCACATGGATACTATAGCCTTGCTGGTGAAAAATCTGTTGCCGTGCACCCCACCATTCAGGAACTGAGAGTGGTTGGTCATAATAGTGAGGCTTCTATCATCGAGGTAACAGGGGAGCAGGGTCTATACTGGACAATAATGATAAACAATGCTGAAGCTGACGCTGATGCTGAACATACTGTTGAATTTTCCGGGATGGAATACTCCTGGAAGGGAAATTACAAAGTCATCCGGAACTAAAAATACTCTAGGAGATTGTTATGAACGCAAGTGAAGGAACAAAAATTAAAGGATTGAGGTGGTGGATTATCGCTCTCATTTCTTTGGCAACAGTCATTAACTATATAGATCGATCCGCGCTGGGGGTCATGTGGTGGGCAGAAGGGGATTGTATTGCCAAAGATCTTGGATATACAACCGCCGATATCGCGAAACAAAAGTATGCCATCATATTGAATGTGTTCATGGTTTTTTATGCCATCGGACAATCTGTAACCGGTCGCGTATTTGATAAAGTTGGTACCAGAATTGGTTTCGTGCTATCAATTTTTGTCTGGTCACTTTCTACCATGTTTCATGCTCTGGCCCGTGGAGTTCTATCCTTCTCTATTTTCAGGGGCACATTAGCTGTTGGAGAAGCCGGAAACTGGCCTGGAGCTGTCAAATCCAATGCGGAATGGTTTCCACAGCAAGAGCGTGCAGTGGCACAGGGACTATTTAACGCTGGCGCTTCCATTGGGTCGGTTATTTCACCTCCACTGATCGCTTTTATGTTTATCGCCATCGGCTGGAAGGTCACATTCGTTGTAGTTGGTATCCTCGGTTTGCTATGGATCATCCCCTGGATGCTCATCAACAAATCTGCTCCTGAGAGCCATCCCTGGATCACAGAAGAAGAAAAGAAATATATACTGGGTGGAAGACCTGCAGTTGATAATAATGCTACTGAAGAAAAAGCAATGACCATAAGTGAGATTGTTTCCCATAAGGCTTCATGGTCAGTGCTTATTGCCCGCTTCTTCCATGAACCAATCTGGTGGTTGTTTGTAGGTTGGATGCCAATCTATCTCGCAGCAACATATGGTTTTAATGTTAAAGAAATCGGTGCATTTGCCTGGGTTCCCTATGTCGGTGCAGCCCTGGGTTCTGTGGCTGGTGGCTGGTATAGTGGTAAACTTATTGCCAGTGGTAAGGCAGTTGGTGTTGCACGTAAAACTGCTATCACAATCGGCTCCACTCTGATGTTTCTTGGGTTGGTATCAACCATCTTCTTTGCTGATACACCAGAGAAATTTGTCGGTATTGTCGCTATCGTACTGTTTGGTTTCCAGTTCTCCATTGGAAATGTACAGACTATTCCTTCTGATATACTGAAGGGCTCCTCTGTAGCATCATTGGCTGGCATGGGTGGTACTGTAGGTGTGTTCTCAGTAATCATCATGAACTTCTTGATTCCGATCTTTACATCACAATCATTTACCCCAGCCTTTGTGATCATTGCGCTATTTGTCCCACTGGGTGTCCTCGCCGTCTTTTTCTTCGGTGGGAAACTAGAATCTGTTAAGTAGGAGAGAAAGAATGGCTACGAAATTTGTAAAATCCAGTGATGTACTGGTAGAAAACATTCAGGAAGGTCTGGATCGTCAGATACTAGGTTATACCAAAGATCTTATGCTGGTTAGAGTTGAGTTCAAGAAAGGGGCTGAAGGGTATGTACATGAACATCGCCATGAACAGGTCACCTATGTGGAATCTGGCTCATTCGAAGTGAATCTTGGCGGTGAGAAGAAAATTCTAACTGCTGGAGATGCCTTTGTCATTGAAAGTGGTATCGAACATGGGGCTATCTGTCTTGAAGATGGTGTGCTCATTGACACTTTTTCACCCATGCGCGAGGATTTTCTCGAAGCTTAATAAGGTGTAGCACAATGAATAAACAAGAAGTACTAAATAAAATAATGAATGTTGGGATTGTCCCCGTCGTCCGCATTGCGGATGGGGGACAGGTCCTGGATGCTGCTGATGCGTTGATTGCTGGTGGGATATCCGTCATGGAAGTCACCATGAGCTCGACTCGCCCCTTTGAAATAATCCAGAATCTCAAAGCCAGATATGGTGATAAGCTTCTGGTCGGGCTAGGATCGGTTCTAAATGAGAAAGTGGCTGAAAAGGGAATTGATGCTGGTGCTGAATTTATCGTATCACCTATTTTCGATGAAAGTGTCCTGAAGGCAGCCCAAAAATATGAGAAAGCCTCCATATTGGGTTCGCTGACACCGACTGAAATCCAACACGCCTTTTCAGCTGGTACTGATGTGGTCAAGGTTTTTCCAGCGACAAAATTCGGACCGGGTTATTTTAAGGATATCCTGGCTCCCATGCCGCACCTCAAACTCACACCTACAGGTGGTGTTGATTTGAGTAATGTAGCTGAATTTTTGAAAAACGGTGCAGTCTGTGTTGGGGTTGGTACTGCGCTTCTGCAAAAAGATTTAATCGCAAATTCGAAATGGGGAGATCTGACGGATCTGGCCCGCCAATACTGTGCTGAAGTTGAAAAAGGACGCGCTTAGGGGAAAACTATGAGTCATAAAGTAGTCACATTCGGGGAAATCATGTTGAGGCTTGCTCCATATGATTATTTACGTTTAGCTCAGGCCGATAAATATCAAGCCACCTTTGGTGGTGGAGAGGCCAATGTTGCTGTATCCCTTGCCATGTTTGGGAATGAAGTTCAATACGTAACCAAGCTTCCTGCTAATCCTGTAGCTGACGCCGCGCTGGCAAGTGTGCACAAATACGGTGTTAAGACAGATCATGTGGCCCGTGGTGGAGATCGTATGGGTATTTATTTTCTCGAGCATGGTGCTTCTGTCCGTCCCTCAAAGGTGACTTATGATCGTGCCAATACAGCTATTTCCCAGGTAACTCTGGAGGACTTCGATTGGCTCTCAATCTTCAAAGGAGTGAAATGGTTTCATACAACCGGAATAACTCCAGCCTTATCGTCCGAATCTGCAGAAGTAACCCTCCAGGCAGCCAAGGCAGCCAAAGCAGCAGGCGTTACGGTGAGTTGTGATTTAAATTATCGAGGTAAGTTGTGGACGAGAGAACAAGCTAAGGTCGTAATGACTGAATTGGTCCAATACACTGATGTGATCATCGCCAATGAAGAGGACTGTGCTGACGTCTTCGGTATCCGCGCTTCTTCTACAGATGTCCACAAAGGTGAGTTGGATGTCGCTCATTATCAAGAAGTAGCTCAAGAGGTCATGAAAATTAGCAAAGCCAAGTTAGTGGCCATCACGTTGAGGGAGAGTCTTTCGGCCAGTGACAACAATTGGGCTGCTATGCTTTATGATGGCAAAGACTTTTTCCTTTCCCAAAAATACAATTTGCATATTGTCGATCGCGTCGGCGGAGGGGATTCATTTGGGGCTGGACTGATTCACAGTTTGGTGAATGGCAAAGAACCTCAAGACGCTCTAGAATTTGCTGTAGCTGCCTCAGCAATGAAGCATACCATACCTGGTGATTTTAATCTGGTTACGGAGGCAGAAGTTAACAATGTAGCTGGTGGTAACACCTCTGGGCGCGTTCAACGGTAGGTTAGATAAAAGATATGCGTAAGCTCATTATTGCAGGGTTGGTGCTTGTAGGTGTCCTCCACGCTCAACCCGCTTTCAATATTCCCGGTTTTTACAATGAAGATGGATCGGTTCACGAGATTCTGGATCCCTATTGGCCCTGGGGTGATACAATCAATGTTGTGGATTACGGAGCTGATGTTCTGGACAATGGAAATGATGACATGACAGCGGTGCAGGCTGCCGTTAATGCAGCGTCCATGGGGGATTTGATATACTTCCCAAATGGTGTATACAATCTGGCATCAGTATCCACCTCATCCAGCACATCTCATATCGTGTTAAGCGATGGCTATCATCTCCACGGAGAGTCCATGGAGGGAGCTATTCTTAAATCTCAATTTCCCCTCTCAGTGAACGAAAACTCCACCACCAGGACCGTATCCATTCAAGGCAAATTCGCTATCACCATCAAGAATCTTACGTTCACCTCTGATTTTTCAGGGGAATATTACACCGACAGGGTCAACAATAATCCAGACCGTTCAGCTCCGGGTGTTCATCTATATATTGATGATAGTGGCAGCACACCCTCCAGACGGGTCGTCGTAGATAGTTGTAAGTTTGAAAAATTTAGAGCAGCAGCTATTCGTCTGGCAAATTCAAGTGATTGTGTTGTCCGCAATTCTGATTTTAGTTTGGCCACTGACGTTGGTGGGGGTGGCGCAGGATATGGAATTACTGTTCAAGGGAATGGTCATGGCGTCGACAGTTATGGGTTTGAACGTGACAGCCGCTATAACCTCATCGAAAATAATACATTTTCTGGTCCTCAGATTCGTCATGGCGTGGTTATTCAATACTACTCACACAATAACCTTGTGAGAAATAATATCCTAAATGCTACTACAATGGACGCCCTGGATCTTCATGGTGAGGATGAATACAATAATGAATTATGCAATAACACGGTGACCAATGTGACCATGGGTGGGGGAGTTGGTATTGGAAACACCGGTGCAGACCATGATGCATCAGGTTATAACAACTATATCCATCACAACTCGTTTGGTAACTGTCGTGAAGGTGTGAAGGTCTATCTGGGATCACCCTACACCCGTATTGAACACAACTTGATTGAAAGCAGTAGCGTGAGTGGAGGGAAGGGCATCTATATCCTGAACGGTCCACGGACCACAATTGCCCATAATATCATTCGACACAACACTGCTTCAGGCTTTGTTGGCATCTATTTGAAGCATGATAATGGCACCCTGGGTGATTATGACGGTGACCCTGACTCAGTTTCCATTGACCACAATGAAGTGTATTACAATACAAATGGTATCTGGATTGAGAATGGGACTAACATCCACTATGGTGCCAACAATACAGTCCATAGCAATAATGAGTCTGACACTCTGTTTGGTGTTAATGTCACCTGGTGGGAACCTGTGGGGATTGATCCAATACGGGTACCAGATAAGTACTTAGTAATGAACAGTTATCCCAATCCCTACAATGATAGTTTTATTTTGGAATTTCAAGTCCCAGAGACTGCCCATACTAGCATCAACATGCTGGATATCCGAGGCAGGATGATGGCCAACATTCACAGAGGTGTGCTTTCGGCAGGTGCACATAAAGTTCAGGTAAATACACCTGAAATTAGCAGTGGGGTCTATTTCATTCAAATCAAACAGAATACAGAGCTGTCAACTCATAAGGTCATGCTGAACCGTTAATCAGGATCGGCATGTAAATCGGGGGTTTTATTATGAATAAGACATCAGTTAATCTCATTTTCACCCTAATTCTTGCTGGTCTCTTTACGATTGGTTGCCAACCAGTTCTTGTTAGTGATTCTAACTCACCCTCAGCTACAATACAGTACTCAGAAATACCTTCAGATAGTGTGCTTCTTCATGCTTTGAAGTCGGATGTACCAGGACTTAAAAAGGTTTATTTAGCCAGAGACAAGGGAGAATGGGATAAAGCGCTTCAGTATCTCGCTACACATTTTAAAGAAACTGCCAAAACTCGTTACTATTTCTCCTGGGAAGACTACTCACAGAAATATTCAGAGTACTTCAAGACCTATCCTGGAAAATTGAATTATCACCGCAAAAACTCAGCCTATTTTAAGGGTCGCTATGCATCAGATACCCAATGGGAACTGCCCTTTAAGAACTTGAGGGGGGAAGATGTGACAGCCTATCGTTTGAGGCATATCGCTCGCCAGAGTAAACATCCTGATATGGTAATGATGTACTTTGCCGATACACCCGAGCGTGAAAACTTATCATATTGGACTGAACAGGTGGAGGACCTTAACAAAGCGTTTACTGCTGGCGAATATGATCAAGGCGGCAATGCTGTTTATGAGGTATTCCGTGCAGGAAAGCGGACTCACCATTGGTTGTTTGGTCACCACAGTTATCTCAGCACATCTGAATACTCACCTCAAGATCAGATAGAAACGATGCGCACGTTCCTACACACCGCAGCACAACTTGCCGAAAATGGGAAAAAGGTCAGGCATGGGAATCATCATACCCGTGGAATGGTAGCTCTATTTGAGATAGCAGCAACCTATAGAGAGTATGCTCAATCTGACGAATGGCTTAAACTAGCAATAGATGGATTAACATGGCATCTGGAACATGAGATTAATCCTGATGGCTTCCAGTTTGAACGTACCGTCCACTACCATATGAGTGATATAGAAAATTTTCTACGTGTCTGGCAATTAGCTAAGCGTGGTAATATTGAATTACCTGAGATATATACTCACCAATTCAGAAAGATGTTTGATGCACTTTTAATTTTGGGTCAACCAGATCGCAAACTTCCTGTTCTACAAGACGACACAGATGCTTTACACGCAGAAGTCAATGAAATGAGTGGGGTTATGGCGCTAGGAACCATACTTTACAATGATAGTCGCTATGCATATTTTGTTGATGAGAGCGTGTCACCTTTATTTTATTGGCTCCTCGATGAAAAAGATCTGAGTACCCTCAAAAGTACATCACCCATGGCACCTGACATTGGTTCTACCGCATTGGAATCCACTGGCTACTATGTCATGAGAAATGGCTGGGAACTTGATGATGAATACATGGTGATTACTGCTGGATTGAGCGATACCAAACCGGATCACCAACATGCAGATATGCTTGGAGTGGTTGCGTATGCTCACGGGAATGAAATTTTGCCCAATTATCAGGTCAAATACAACAAACCAGATTTTCAATATTGGAAGAATAGTTGGGTCAAAAATGTTGCCCTGATTGATAGTATTCCCCAATCTCAGAAGTGGAAGGGGAATAGTGGTGGTTCCGGTTTTGGAAAATGGCTAGATCTGCCAGAACCTCAGATAAATACCTTCGCTTTTAGTGAAGATATAGACTTTTTTAGCGGATCACATAACGGCTATAAGTCGCTGAATATCAGTTATCAAAGAGAGGTTCTCTTCATAAAGGATGGTTTTTGGATCGTTTCTGATTCCTTCGAAAATCCTGATGGGTTGAAGCGTGACTATCAACAACTTTGGCAGGGAAAATATTTACCGTCAGACCCAAAAGCTGTCAAATCTAGCTTCGAAAATGGCTCTACTTTTGAAATCCGTTCTCTGGATGACGTGGACTGTGATTGGGTCTTTGGTAGTTACAAAGATAAGGGCTCAGTTATTCGCCAGGAGAGCATTGCATCTAATTCTCATAGAATGACATCACTTCTTCTTCCTGCAGCTGCAGGTCAGATAGGTCTTCCTCAGGATTGGAAATTAATTGTTGGCCCCGATCTAGAACAAGCCTATCCCAACTTAGCTATGGATGGTGTTTTCTGGGTACTAAAAAATGGTGAAGCCTTACTTTACTTTTTGAACGAGGGGACTGTAGACAAACAAAAAGCGGAACAAGTTTTCGTACTTATTAAAGATGACAAAGTAAACCTGTATGGTTCCGCCTCAATAGATCGCTAAAATCTAGGACGTTGAGGGTCCAGAAACGTCTGGATTAGTCGATGAAGTGGAGGCTTCAACAAGCTCAGCCACCAGATTCTGGACATTGAGCTCGTCGAAATGTCCTCTCTCTGGCAAGGAATTGGAGGCTTCGAGAACCTCAGCCTCCGGTTAATATGAAACTATTGTATTTTCTTTTCGCATAAGTAACTTAACCGGTAAAGTAAATCGATTAAGAAAGCACCCAGCTCATGTCTAAACCAGTCACCCTACAGGATATGGCGAATCGTCTTGGTATTTCCAAGGTGTCTGTATCTAAGGCATTAAGGGGACAAGCTGACATAGGCAAGGTCACTACTGAAAAAGTATTGGCCCTTGCTCAGGAATTGGGATACAGACCAAACATTTTAGCTCAAAAACTATCTGCCAAGCATACCAGAACTATCGGTCTGGTGGTCCCCAAAATTGCTCATCACTTTCTTACTCAAGCTATTGATGCCATATATATATCGGCCAATGAACAGAATTATGAAATCGTCATGATGGTTTCCGAAGAGAATGCAGAACTGGAGCGGAAACACATCGAGACCCTTCTATCAATGCGCGTAGATGGTTTGCTGATATCAGTAACCGAAAAAACAATTGAAACAGACATATTCCATCAAGTTGTGGACTCGGGTACACCGCTGGTTTTCTTTGATCGCGTTATAGAAGGTCAGGGCTTTGTCTGTATCCGCTCTGCAGATGAACAAGGAGCTGCAGATTTGGTTGAATGTGCCATCAATAAGGGCTATTCAAGTTTTGGGCACATCGGGGGATATCAGCAGGTAAGTATTAGTAAACATCGATATCATGGCTTTTTAAGGGCTCTCGATGCACACGGATTAAAACCAGCAGAGAAGCATCTCGTTTTTGGTGGGTTCAGTCGTTCAGATGGAATCTCGGGTTTGGACAAACTTCTGGAACAAGATTCCCTTCCTGAAATAATTTTTGCTGTAACATATCCCGTAGCTCTTGGTATTCTGCTGCGGAGCAGGGAACTAGGAATTCGAATACCAGGGGATCTGGATTTAGTTTGTTTTGGGAATAGTGAGTACAATAATCTTATCACACCTTCAGTTACAGGTATTAATCAACCTGCAGCTGAAATAGGAACGCTGGCCTTAACTCATCTCCTGCAGCAGATCGAAAATCCAGAAAAAGCACCAGAACTGAACATCATTGTTCCAGTCGAAATCAATCAAGGCAGAACCTGCATGGGTCCCGGAAAAAAGGCATAGGGGAGTATATGTATAAATACGTCATTCAATTTCTTTTAACGTGCACGATAATCAGCAGTGGATTCGGACAGACCTATCTTAGTCTGGAGCAGATCGAAAAAGTGGATGATATCAAGGTCCAGATGAAGAGTGTGGCCCAATATCAATTTGCGAATCCCAGTCACCATCGCAGTACCAATAGAGACTTCCCCAATGGATGGGTTCCAGCCTCATTTTACATAGGTGTTGTGGCCGCATATCTTGCAACTGAAGATGATTATTACCACGCCAAAGCCTCCACATGGGCTGAGTCAAACAATTATACCCTGGGTCCCAGGTTACGTCATGCCGATGATCACGCCTGTGGATCTGTGTACCTGAGCCTCTACACCAAAACCAAGAATAAAAGCCACCTGAAGGCTGTGAGAAGCGTCTATGACCAATTAATTGCCAATCCTTTGCCTGGAAGAGAGGACTGGTGGTGGTGTGATGCTCTATTTATGTCACCTCCCACATTAGCTCAGCTAGGCACAGTGACTGGAAATAAGAAGTATCATAAATTCTTGCATCAGATGTATTGGGACACTGCTGAATATCTTTTTGATAAAGACGACGGTCTGTTTTATCGTGATCAACGCTATTTCTACCGACGTTCAGAGAATGGTGAGAAGGTCTTTTGGTCAAGGGGCAATGGATGGGTCATTGCTGGCTTGCCTCGTATAATTGCCAACCTACCTCAAAAGGACAAACAACGGGAATCCTATATCGAATTATTCAAGACGCTGGCATTTTCATTAAAAGATCTACAGGGCGCAGATGGTTTCTGGAGATCAAGTCTATTGGACTCAGAAGAATTCCCGAATCCTGAGAGCAGTGGTAGCGGATTTATTGTCTATGCCTTGGCCTGGGGGATTAATCAAGGCTATTTAGAAAGAGATGACTATCAGCCAATTGTTGAAAATGGCTGGACTGCGCTAAATCGCGCTGTTCATGGAGATGGCAAGATTGGTTGGGTACAGGATATCGGTATGGATCCCAGAGATGTCACCTTCGATGATACTCATGCCTATGGAGCTGGTGCCTTCCTCCTAGCTGGGTCTGAAATGATAAACCTTGTTAAAAATAAGAACCCTTAGTATGAATTTTTTACATGTATCTAAGCTATTCCTGGCATGTGCTGTTCTCGCCGCCTGCATTCCCCCCGCTCAGAACTCAAGTAATTCACAATCTGTGAGTCAATTAATTGAATTGAGATCAAACATATCAAGACAATCAATTCTCATTAATGAGGGCTGGAGCTATCTGGAACAAGCAGCTGAGTATGAGGGGCTTAGCAGCATCTCCTCAGGTGATTGGGAGCAGATCAATTTGCCCCATACCTGGAATGCGCTGGATGCTACGGATAATAATCCAGGCTATCGTCGCGATGCCAGTTGGTATCGGAAGTCCATCACTGTACCCTTCACTGATAAGCAATGGGTGCTTTACTTTGAAGGTATCAATATCTCATCAAAAGTTTATGTCAATGGTCGCGAAGCAGGCGGCCATATAGGTGGTTATGTGGGATTCGAAGTAGATGTCACCAATTACCTCATCCCATTTAAGACAAATGAGATCCTTATTTGGGTGGATAACTCTGTCAATCCAAATATCATCCCGTCTCAAAAATCTGATTTTTTTATCTTTGGTGGAATCACACGAGATGTGTGGCTCATGGCAATCCCACCCGTGTCACTTGGAAACCTCCAGATCTCAACGCCTTCTGTGAGTCATGAATCAGCAACCACCCATCTGAGTATGAAGCTATCTAACAAAATGAGCATGCAAAAGGAGTTTGCCATTCAGGTGCAACTTGCTGACCCACAGGGGGAAAGCATCTCTCAGTTAGATACAATAGTTATGGTTGAGCCCGGTCAGAGAATGATAAATATAGATTTGCCCAAACTTCTCAATCCCATGCTCTGGTCACCAGACACACCCAATCTATATACAGTTGCTGTAAATCTGGAAAGTGACCAGCGTCGCGATGAGATCAGTGAGAAGATTGGCTATCGTTGGTTTGAATTCAAGGATCATGGTCCCTTCTTTCTGAATGGTGAAAGATTACTCCTCCGCGGAACCCATCGACATGAAGGATGGGCTGGACTAGGTAATGCATTGCCAGATTCACTGCATCGCAGGGATATGGAGATGATCAAGGAAATGGGCGCAAACTTTGTCAGGCTCGCTCACTATCCCCAGGACCCTGAAATTTACAGAGCCTGTGATGAGTTGGGAATCTTGGTTTGGGATGAATTACCCTGGTGCCGAGGAGGAATGGGTGGAGATGAGTGGAAAGCCAATACCGAACGTCTTTTCCGGGAGCAGATTGCTCAGAACTATAATCACCCCAGCATTATTTTATGGTCGGTGGGGAATGAATTGTACTGGCAACCAGATTTTGAGGGTGGAGGCGATGTTGACAATCTTAAAGCCTATGTTTCTCATCTCAATGATCTTGCGCATGAGTTGGATCCTTATCGTCTGACCACCATGCGAAAGTTTTATGACGGTGCTGAGATCACAGATGTCTTTTCACCTTCTATTTGGGCTGGCTGGTACTCTGGTGTGTACAAAACCTTTCAGACAGCCATTGAGAAAGCCAATAAAAAGTATAAGCATTTCTTCCATATGGAATACGGTGGTTCCAGTCACATCGGTAGACATAGTGAGAACCCTATAACGGGAGAAGGATTTGTAAAGGAAGACGAATGGGATGAGAAACCCAACATGATCAATGTTAAAAAAGTCTCTGCTTCAGGTGATTGGAGTGAGTCCTATATCGTTGATCTGTTTGACTGGCACCTTATGGTGAGTGAAAGTGCTGACTGGCTCACAGGCAATGCTCAGTGGGCATTTAAGGATTTTGGGACTCCATTACGTCCAGAGAATTCAATACCTTACATTAACCAGAAGGGGCTGGTAGATCGGGAAGGGAAACCCAAGGATGCTTATTATGTATTCAAGAGCTATTGGACCACAGATCCCAGCTTTTGCTATATCGAATCACATACTTGGACTGAACGTTTTGGCAAGTTGGATGAGACCAAGCAAATTTCAGTGTTTAGCAACTGTGATGAAGTTGAACTCATTCTGAATGGAAGCTCACTGGGTAGGAAGCTGCGTGATATTAAAGACTATCCAGCATCTGGATATCATTGGGATCTAACTTTTTCTGAAGGATTAAATCAACTAGAAGCAGTGGGATATTCGGAGGGTCTGGAAGTCACCCGGGATCATCATGAATTACGCTATATCTTGGGCAAACCGGGTAAACCTCAAGACATCAAATTGTGGAGTAAAGAACTCCCCAATGGGAAAATATTAGTCATGGCTCAGGTAGTCGATAAAAAGGGAGAACTCTGTCCCCAATACAACAAACGTGTTTATTTCGATGTTGATGGTCCCGGTGATCTGCTTCGATACCAGGGTACGCCTAATGGTAGTGATGTGATCGAGTTTGCCAGTGGCAAAGCATCAATTGAATTCATTCCTGGAGAAGCCGGAATCACCACTATCGAAGCCCGAACGCAGGATTTTAAGGGCAGTTACTTAAGGATAGATACCCCATGAGACTAATAAGAATACTTATATCCGTCCTTGCGCTCAACCTGTTCTTCAGCTGCGCCCCAACTATCCTGGAGCAACCTGCTGAAACTCAGGTATTACCCAACATTACTGAGTTGATAGCTCAGGTGGATAGTGATTGGGTCTTGGCCTCAGCTGATACCATGCTCAATAAGACACCGCGTAGTGTTACTGAGTCGATCTGTGTGAGAAGTGAAGGGGACAGGCATGACTTCTACTCAGAAGGTGACTATTGGTGGCCAAACCCTGAGAATCCTGATGGACCTTACATGCGCAAAGATGGGATGACCAATCCTGACAATTTTGTGATTCATCGACAAGCCATGCGCGAGATGAGTATCACCGTGGGGACACTTGCAGCGGCATTCAAATTGACCTCAGATGAAATTTATGCCATGGAAGCAGTCCATCATCTCCACGCCTGGTTCATAGATCCTGAAACCAGGATGAATCCCAATATGGCTTACGCTCAGGCTATCAAGGGCAGAGTACCCGGTAGGGGTGTGGGTCTCATTGATGGAATTCACTTTGTTGAACCTGCCCAGGCCATCATCGTTTTGCATGATGCTGGAATAATATCTGAAGAAGAGTTTATGGCCTATGATTCGTGGTTCTCGGAATTCCTGGCTTGGATGATGACCCATGAATATGGGATTGATGAAAGGGAGCGTACTAACAATCACGGAACTTGTTGGGTGTTACAAGCTGGCATCTATGCTAAACTTACCGGAAATGAAGAGGTACTGGACTATTGTAGAGATCGTTACAAAAGAGTTCTGCTACCAAATCAGATGTCACCTGATGGTAGTTATCATCTCGAACTCTCTCGTACCAAGCCCTATGGGTACTCACTATTCAATATGGATATCTCTGCTTCAGTCTGTCATATCCTCTCCACCGAAGCAGATAATTTATGGATATATACTCTTGAAGATGGTAGGGGGATGACGAGAGGAATGGAGTTTATCACTCCTTTTATCGCTGATAAATCTACGTGGAACCTACCAGCAGATGTGATGTATTGGGATGAATGGCCAGCCCGTCATCCTGCATTACTCTTTGCAGGTACAGCTTTCTCGAATGAAGACTATTTGGCTATGTGGAAAAAAATTCCACCACTACCAGAAACTCAGGAAGGATTGAGGAATTTCCCTCTACGCTTTCCCATACTATGGTATGATTAGGTCTGACCATGCTTAGAAATGCGCTTATACTAAGTCTGCTTTCAGTGTTGTTATTCAGCTGCGCCTCAACCGGTCTCGTGGTGGAAGTCTACAATCCTTTAGAGCTCCAGCGAAGCGAGATCATTACCCTTCAACGGAGCCAGTTTTCAGATCAGCTCAATTGTGATCTTCCTATACAGGTCAAGGATTCCCCTGAAGGTACCACATTGCCAATTCAACTCCTGGACCTTGATCAAGACCAGTCCTGGGAATCATTGCTCATTCAGGTGGATGTTGATCCTTTGGAAACCCTTGAGGTGTTCTTGATCAATACCGAAGAGGAGAACAGTACAGCGGGTTCGAATGTGTTTGGTCGATTTGTACCAGAGCGCAAGGACGATTTTGCCTGGGAAAATGACCGGATTGCCTTTCGCATGTATGGTCCAGCACTGGAATCAACCGGTGAGATCAGTAGTGGGGTGGATGTCTGGGTTAAACGTGTGGACTATCCCATCATTGACAAATGGTATGCACATGGAAAATATCACAAAGATATAGGGGAAGGGGCAGATCTCTATAAAGTAGGTCCCACTGTGGGTTGTGGCGGCCTGGGGCTGCTCTACAATGATTCTCTATATGTGTCAAATAATTTTACTGATTATCGTGTGTTGGCCAATGGACCCTTACGTTTTGTTTTCGAGTTAGACTATGCTGAATGGGGACCGGAAGAACACAAACTTACCGAAACCAAACGCATCAGTCTGGATTTGAGTCAGCACTTGAATTTCATGGAAAGTCACCTTAAATGGATCGACCAGGCTAAGAATCGACCATGTATTGTTGCTG
Organism: Fidelibacterota bacterium; assembly: GCA_018650445.1. Lineage (GTDB taxonomy): Bacteria > Fidelibacterota > UBA8477 > UBA8477 > JABMPR01 > JABMPR01. Next base: position 16,241 of record JABIFX010000203.1, on the reverse strand, counting down.
GATTACTTGCCCATCCACAACATTCGGATATTCCCGTAAGTCTCAATAGTTCAGATAATTACATGATTATGCATGAAGGAATAAAAGGTGATAACGGGACATTGGGTACCGCAATTGTTCAGTCTCCAGTTGTAAGAGAAGTATTGATCAAAAAATATGGTGATCAGTATCTCATGCCCCTCAATCCTGGCTCAAGTGACAAAGTAGCCTATTGGGCTGGAGCGGGTTGGTCAAAGAGTCCCTGGGTCACCGATGAAGCGTCCTGGACAGACAATATTCTAACACATATCAACCGTACCGCAGCACCATTGCAGATAACGATTATAGACTAAACATTCATATCAATAGAACCGGAGCACAAATGGAAACCAGATATCTACCCAACGACAAAGCCTACCCACGGATGAACACAGAAGAAATGCGTGAAAACTTCCTCGTCGAGCATCTATTTAAGCCTGGAGAGCTAAAACTGCTCTATGCTGATGTAGATCGCGCCATTGTAGGCTCAGCCGTTCCCACGGGGACTGCTCTAGAGTTGGTAGGTAGCCTTCAGGAAATGGCAACTGAGGTATTTGCAGAACGTCGAGAAATCGGCGTTATCAACATTGGACAGGGTGGTAGTGTCACCGTTGATGGTACAGACTATGAGCTTGAACATGGCGATGCCCTGTATATCGGCAAGGGTTCAAAGCAGATATCCTTTGCGAGCAAAAATACCAATCAGCCAGCTGAATACTACCTCATGAGTTTCCCCGCTCATGCTGCCTACCCAACAAAACTGATAAAAAACGATGAAGGAGAGGTTGAAGAACTTGGTCAGGCAGATTCCGCAAACATGCGTCGGATAAACAAACTGATCCATCCCGGCGCTCTGAATACCTGTCAGATCGTTATGGGTATCACTTCTCTGGGATCAGGTCAGGTCTGGAATACCATGCCACCACACTTGCATCCAAGAAGGATGGAGATTTACATGTATTACGCACTCGAGCCGAAAGACAGAGTGTTCCACTTCATGGGAAAACCGGATGAGATGCGAAGTCTGGTTATGAAGAATAAGCAAGCTGTTATCAGTCCCAGCTGGTCCATGCATTCTGCCGCAGGTACCAGCAACTATACCTTTATCTGGGGTATGGGTGGTGAGAATCAAGCTTTTGCAGATATGGATTTTATCGATATGGATACATTGAGGTAGATATGAATCAAAACATGTTTTCTGTCGCAGGTCGTACAGCTCTGGTTACTGGCGCAAGTCGTGGGATTGGTTTGGCAATAGCAAAAGCACTGGTAGATGCAGGTGCGAACATGCTGGCAGTTTCCCGTTCCGGTCAGTTCTCTGAATTACAGAAATATTGTGAGTTAAAAGAGAAAACCTTCTTTGGGTATACCTGTGATCTCTCTGATAGACAGTCAGTTATAGAATTTGTCTCAACAGTTAACTCCGACCATAAAGAAATCGATATACTTGTCAATAATGCGGGAACCATCAAGCGTCAACCTGCAGAAGAACACTCAGATGACCACTGGGATGAGGTCCTGGATGTGAATCTCCGTTCACAATTTATTCTAAGCCGCGAGATCGGTAAAGGGATGCTTGCTCGGGGTCGAGGTAAAATTGTCTTTATAGCCTCACTGCTTTCTTTTCAGGGGGGTATTACGGTTCCTGGCTATGCTGCCAGTAAGGGAGGTATAAAGACCCTCACTATGGCACTATCCAATGAATGGGCAGGTCGGGGAGTGAATATAAATGCAGTTGCTCCAGGCTATATCGCAACTGATAACACTGCTGCCTTGCAGGCTGATCCAGTTCGGAACAAAGCCATTCTTGAGCGAATTCCTGCCGGAAGATGGGGTAAACCATCAGATATTGCTGGAACGGTTGTCTTTCTCAGTTCACCAGCCTCTGATTATATCAACGGCACCACCATTTTGGTCGATGGTGGTTGGATGGGCAGATAGGTCATATCATGATCATCGAAGAAAGAGCCTATGCTCGTGCGGGGCTACTGGGAAACCCATCTGACGGCTATTTCGGGAAAACCATCTCCATAGCAATAAAGAACTTTGGTGCTTGGGTGACCTTGTATGAAAGTCCCGAACTGAGAATTGAAGCTGACCCAGAAGATATCAATGAATTTCCCAGTATGAGCAGTCTCATTGAGAGAATTGAGCTTCATGGATACTATGGGGGTGAGCGTTTGATTAAAGCCACTATTAAGAAATTTAATGAATATTGCATAATCCAGGGCAAGACACTCCAAAATAAAAATTTCACCATTCGCTACCGCTCGACAATTCCAAGACAGGTAGGCATGGCGGGGTCAAGCGCCATCATTACAGCTACTATGTCAGCCTTGATGAAATTCTATGAGGTCGAAATTCCCAAAGCGACTTTGCCTACCCTCATTCTGAGTGTCGAAACTGATGAATTGGGCATCAATGCAGGACTTCAGGACAGAGTGATCCAAGTTTATGGAGGCTGTGTCTATATGGATTTTGATGAAGAAAAATTTAAAAAAGTCAATCATGGTGTCTATGAATCCTTAACTCCACAGTTTGCAGGGAATTTGTTTATTGCATATAAGGAGGAATTAGGGAAGGTCTCTGGAGCTGTGCTTAACGATATTTTTGTCAGATACCACCAGGGGGAAGCTCTGGTCAGAGACACTCTGTCTGAGATTGCTGATCTCGCGTTCCAGGGACGGAAATGTATTCTTGGAAACAATCTTCCTGAATTAAACAAACTCATTAATCGGAATTTTGACCTCCGTCGTCAAATTATGAACATCTCTGAAGAAAATCTTGCTATGATTGAAACTGCCAGAGCCTGTGGTGCTTCTGCCAAATTCGCAGGATCAGGTGGATCCATTGTTGGTTTGTATGAGAGTGAAGCATCATTGATTCGTCTTATTTCAGAGATGAAACGGATCAAGGTTCGCGTTATTAAGCCCATTCTAAGTTAGAGCACAGGACATTTTATGATAAAAAAAGCCGTCATACCCGCTGCAGGTCTCGGTACACGATTTTTACCAGCCACCAAAGCACAGCCAAAAGAAATGTTACCCATTATTGATACACCTGTCATACAGTATGTGGTGCAGGAAGCCATCGATTCAGGGATTACTGATATCCTGATCATCTCCGGTAAAGGCAAAAGAGCCGTAGAAGACCATTTTGATCGAAACTGGGAACTTGAGAATATACTTGCTCAGAAAGAGGATGAGTCCTGGTATCAGATGCTGCGACAGATCGGTGAGATGGCTGACATTCACTATATCCGCCAAAAGGAAACCAAGGGCCTTGGTGATGCCATTTTGCACGCCAAACAGCATGTTGGGGAAGAACCCTTTGCTGTTCTTCTTGGTGATACCATTGTGGATTCAACTATTCCAGTCACCAGACAACTCATTGATATCTATGATCAGTACCAACAATCTGTGGTTTCAGTGGAGGAAGTCGCAGCTGAGAAGGTGTCTCGATATGGCATCGTTGGAGGAGATGACCTTTCTGAACGGCTAAAAAAAATAAATATTATGATTGAGAAGCCTGATACAGGAGAGGCACCCTCAAATTTGGCTTTTGCAGGTCGCTATATACTTACTTCTCAGATTTTCACTTGTTTGGAAGAAACATCACCTGGCAAACATGATGAAATTCAACTTACAGATGCGATGAACATCCTCCTGCAACGAGAATCAATCTATGCGTTGAGAGCTCAAGGTAAACGACATGATATTGGGAATAAGATGGATTACCTCAAAACCATTGTTGAATTTGGTCTCAAACGACCTGAGTTTGCCAAGGAATTCAGAACCTTCCTAAAAGATATCATCAAGTAGGAAAGGATTCCGTATTTGAATAACAAAATAAGTCCTACTTCATCTTTCCTCAACCCGGACAGATATTTTAGTCCTGATATTTCGATTAGAAGTATTGCCAGGGATCTTTATGCCGGGACCAAGGATCTTCCTATTGTTTCTCCTCATGGGCATACTGATCCCAGATGGTTTGCAGAGAACCTACCGTTTACAGATCCTGCCCACCTGCTGATCACCCCGGATCACTATGTATTTCGGATGCTATACTCCCAGGGAGTAGGCCTAGAGAAGCTTGGCATCCCTCGTTTAGATGGTGGATCAGTGGAAGAGGACCCGCGACAGATCTGGCAGCTATTTAGTCAGTATTACTATTTATTTGCAGGGACACCTGTAGGGGCTTGGTTCGACCACGTGTTTGCTGAAGTATTCGGAATGAGTGAAAATCTCACACCAGAAAATTCAGAATCTTTTTACAATACTATCGACACAGCTCTGAGGACCCCGGATTTCCTTCCGCGAAACATTGTTGACCGTTTCAAAATTGAGGTGATTTCAACCACAGATGATGCAACCCATACCCTGGCGCACCATCAGGTAATCCAGGATTCAGGATGGGGTGGGAAAGTCATACCCACTTTCAGACCTGATGGAGTGTCCAACATTATTCATCCTGATTGGCGGACTAACATCAATGCTCTGGGTGAACTGGTTGGGACTGAATTAACCACTTATTCCGCGTTTATAAACGCTTTGCAGATTCGTCGTGAGTTTTTCAAAAATATGGGTGCTACCTCGACTGATCACGGTGTAGCAACACCCCTTACCATGGAGTTGAGCGCATTAGAGGCTGAAACCATTTATTCCAAGGCACTAAACAATAGCATTACCGCAGAAGATACCATCCGGTTTTCTGGGCACATGCTTATGGAAATGGCACGTATGAGTATCGAGGATGGTTTGGTCATGCAGATTCACCCCGGATCATTTAGAAATCATAATGAGTATGTGTTCAAGCATTTTGGAGGGGATAAAGGTGCAGATATTCCCATTCAAACTGAGTACACTCGGAATTTGCATGCGCTTCTGAACCGCTATGGCAATGACCAGCGCTTAAAGTTGATAGTTTTTACCCTTGATGAGACCAACTATGCCAGAGAGCTGGCGCCTCTTGCAGGTCATTATCCCGCGTTAAAGCTGGGACCAGCCTGGTGGTTTAATGATAGTATTGAGGGGATGACACGCTTCAGAGAGCTCACTAGTGAAACCGCATCTATCTATAATACGGTCGGGTTTAACGATGATACACGGGCACTATTGTCAATCCCGGCTCGTCATGATTTAAGCCGACGTGTGGATGCCAATTATTTGGCTGGTCTGGTGGCAACCCATCGCATTGAACTGGGTACTGCAAGGGAAATGAGCCAGGCTCTGGCTTATGATCTCGTAAAGTCAGCCTATAACCTGTAACCTGAAAGCCTCCTGATGAAAGTAGTTCAAATGATTAAGACGATTCTCTTTTCTCTATCACTGCTTTTACTCCTGTCTTGTTCGCAGAGATCAGATACTGCAGTAATCAAGCTTGCGCATGGTTTAGATCCAACCCACCCAGTCCATCTCGCCATGGAATTTATGTCAGAAAGACTTGCTGAAAAATCCTCTGGCAGTATGCAGATGGATATCTATCCCAGTGGCCAATTGGGTGCAGAGAGGGAGCTTATCGAACTTCTTCAGATTGGTAGTTTGGCCATGACCAAGGTTTCTGCCAGTCCCATGGAATCATTTGTCCCAGAAATGAAGCTATTCAGCATTCCCTATGTGTTTAGAAGTGAGGATCACTTATGGCAGATGCTGACCGGGCAGTTAGGGAAGGATATCCTCCTGGCTGGGCAGGATTTCAGATTACGGGGTTTAGGATATTATGATGCTGGAAGTCGCAGTTTCTACACAAAAGAAAATCCTATCAATTCACCATCTGATCTTGAAGGCTTAAAAATTAGAGTCATGAAAAGCCAGACAGCAGTACAGATGGTCCAATCGCTGGGTGGGTCAGCTACGCCCATTTCCTGGGGTGAGCTCTATACTGCTCTGCAACAGGGGGTGGTCGATGGAGCAGAGAATAATCCTCCCAGTTTCTATCTCTCCAAACACTATGAAGTCTGTAAATATTATTCATTGGATGAGCATACTTCAGTTCCGGATATCCTGTTGATTAGTACGGTTGTTTGGGAATCTCTTACTTCACAACAGCAAATTTGGCTTCAGGAAGCGGTTGATGAGTCTGTTGTCTACCAACGAAAACTCTGGAAAGAATCAACTGATCATGCTTTGGCCGAAGTCGTCAAGGCAGGCGTTGAAATCATCAGGCCACATAAAGGGAAATTTCAAAATTCAGTCAGGGATATGCATGAAAGTTATCGCGAGACGCCCATCTACGAGCTCATACAGGAAATAGCTGCAATGGATACAGTCAAGGGAAACGAATTATGAAAGCAATAGTTAGTCTTCTCGATAAATTACTCTCAAAATTTCTCATTGGATTGATGGGCGCGATTGTCCTGGTTGTAACCTGGCAGGTGGCAACTCGATTTTTGATGTCATCACCCAGTTCATACACTGAAGAATTGGCCAGATTTCTTCTTATCTGGATCGGTGTGTTAGGGGGAAGCTATGCGCTGAGGACCCGAGCCCATCTGGGCATTGATATACTCTCAACCAAGTTACAGGGACGCCAGAAGGATATGCTCATGATTGGCATTTATCTGGCAATTATCCTCTTTTCTGTGCTCATTCTGGTGATAGGTGGAATCAAATTAGTTGCTCTCACGTTTACACTGAATCAGATATCAGCCTCATTGGGTTTAAAAATGGGGTATATCTATTTGGTGCTTCCTTTAAGCGGCAGCATCATGGTTATTTACTCAATAGATGTCATCCTCGACGCCCTAAAGGGTCGAACCTCATTTGAGGAGGTGAACTGATGGATATCTCGATTCTCGTCCTCATCGTTAGTTTTGTGGTTCTGGTAGCTTTTAATGTCCCCATTGCCTTCAGTATTGGTCTCTCAACCATGTTTACAATGTTATTCACTATTCCAGTGGGACCTGCAATAACCACGATTGCACAGAGAATGGCTACGGGTATTGATAGTTTTGCTTTGCTGGCTATCCCATTTTTCATTTTATCTGGTCAGCTCATGGGAAGAGGGGGGATTGCTAGACGACTCATTGATTTTGCAAAAGTCCTGGTTGGGATGTTCCCTGGTGGATTAGCCTATGTGAATGTGGTGGCCTGTATGTTCTTTGGTGCCATTTCAGGGTCTGCTGCTGCTGCAACTACAGCCATTGGTGGTTTTATGATCCCTGTGATGAACAAAGAAGGCTATGACAAGAATTTTAATACTGCTCTAACGGTTACCGCCTCAACCACGGGTCTTTTGATTCCTCCCAGCAATATCCTCATCGTGTATTCATTGGCTAGTGGTGGTGTATCTATTGCGGCTCTGTTTATTGCAGGCTATATCCCAGGAATTCTATTAGGTCTAGGATTGATAGGTGCTGCAGCAATCATCGCCACAATTCGAAAGTATCCTAAGGGTGAACGACCAACACTGATATATGCAATCAAGAAACTCGGAGATGCAATTCCTAGTCTGATGCTCATTGTGATTGTCATTGGTGGAATTATCGGTGGAATTTTTACTGCCACAGAAGCTTCTGCCATAGCTGTGCTCTACTCACTGTTGCTTTCGGTAGTATTTTACAAGGAAGTCAAAGTTGCTCAGCTTTCTGAGATATTACTGAAGACAGTAGAAATTACAGCCATGGTCATGTTATTGATTGGTGCTTCCTCGGCTATGTCATGGATACTTTCATATGAAAATATCCCACAGAGCATTAGTCATGCGCTGGTAAGTATGACTGAAAGCAAATTTCTAATCCTACTTATCATCAACTTGATTCTGCTGGTGGTGGGAACCTTTATGGATATGACACCTGCTGTATTAATCTTCACACCCATTTTTCTGCCGGTTGTTGCCACCCTTGGTATTTCACCGCTGCACTTTGGTATCATGATGATTCTAAATTTGTGCATTGGACTCACCACTCCACCTGTAGGCACAGTATTATTTGTGGGATGTGGAATCGGAAAGACGACTATCGGGCAACTTGCCAAATCATTGATGCCATTCTACATCGTTATGATTGCTGTACTTATGCTGATCACTTATATCCCATGGTTGACGGAAGCCCTTCCAAGACTATTTGGATACCTATAAGAGAAAATAAGGATTAATGTTTAGATGAATAATTTTGATTTGATTGGTAAAAGGATAGCCATAACAGGAGGTGCAGGAGTCCTGGGAGCTGCTCTAGCCAAAGGCTTTGCCGATGCAGGTGCTTCTGTTGCTGTGCTTGACCTTGCCGAAGATAAGGCTACCGTCCTGGCTAAAGAGTTAGGCGATGGGCATATCGGTACAGAGATAAATGTCCTAGATACGGATAGCATTCACACTTCCCTGGAAGCTTGCATTGCTGGGTTGGGTGGTGTGGACATCCTGGTAAATGGGGCTGGAGGGAATCATCCAAAAGCTACCACTGGTCCGGATATGTCATTTTTTGACATTCCTAAAGACAGTCTTGAGTTTGTCTCTGGGCTAAACCTCAGCGGGACTATCCTTCCTTCGCAGGTATTTGGGAAGCATATGGTGGCAGCAAACCACGGAAACATCCTAAACATTTCCTCCATGAATGCGTTCAGACCCTTGACCCGTATTCCAGCTTATTCAGCGGCAAAGGCTGCGGTCTCAAATTTCACCCAGTGGTTAGCTGTACACATTGCCCAGGAATATTCGCCAAACATCAGGGTGAATGCTCTGGCACCTGGCTTTTTCCTGACTGAGCAAAATCGATTCCTCCTAACTGATAAAGAAACGGGGGAACTCACACCTCGCGGAGAACAAATAATGGATCATACACCTCAGGGTCGTTTTGGAGAACCGGACGATCTTATCGGCACTGCCATCTGGTTGGTTTCGGATGCATCCAAGTTTGTAACAGGTATAGTGGTTCCAGTTGACGGTGGATTTTCTGCCTATAGTGGCGTCTGATTAAAGAATTGGAGTAGTTTGTGTATCCAAGTTTTAGATGGTTTGGTAAAGAGGATCCAATTTCACTGGAGTATATCGGACAAATTCCAGGTGTTAAAGATGTGGTAGGCTCTCTATTTGAATTACCAGTAGGGGAAATCTGGAGTGTCGCTGCTATTAAGGAATTGAAAAATGGGGTCGAGGTTGCTGGCTTAAATTTGAGCGTCATCGAAAGTATCCCAATTCATGAAGATATTAAACTGGGTAAGAATACCCGAGATAAGTGGATAGACAACTATTGTGAGAGTATACGTCATATGGGTAAAGCTGGTATCCCAGTTTTATGCTACAATTTTATGCCAGTATTTGATTGGGTAAGAACCGATCTGGAACATCCACTGGAGGATGGAGCAACTCCCGAAGCTGAATAATTGGTAACTCTCAAGGAGATCGAGGAATCTAGCGTTCGTATGGCCATTCACCCAGACGATCCACCCTGGTCTGTATTTGGTCTGCCCCGCATCATCACTGGGATTGATGGTTTGCAACGTCTTGTTGATGTGGTGGATTCTCCCTCAAATGGAATAACTCTGTGCACAGGGTCTTTAGGAGCCAATCCCCATATTGATATAGTTGAAGCGGCCCATGTTTTTGGCGAACAGAATCGTATCAATTTTGTCCATCTGAGAAATGTTCAGCATGAATCTGATACAAAATTCCATGAAGTCTCACATCCTTCAGAATTTGGAGAGCTGGATATGCATGCCATCATGTCAAAACTGCATGAGCATAAGTATGATGGTCCCATGCGACCAGATCATGGACGGATGATTTGGGGTGAACAGGGGACTCCAGGTTATGGACTTTATGACAGAGCCCTTGGTATTATGTATCTGCAGGGGTTGTGGGAAGCTATCGAGAAATCGTAGCTGAATTAGTAAAGTAAAATCTCCTGCCTGTTATTCGTTAATCTGAAAAATAAATTGCCATAACTATCAACAATGTGTATGTTGTCATACACATTGTTGAGATGGCTTTGTACCATACATAACACTCTTTGTCGGGGTTTAACATGCAGATATTAAAAACTATCAAATGGTCAATCCTGACTATTTCAATTTCGCTCATTTCGGTGATGCCGCTGAGAGCTCAGGATATCCTGATCACCTCCTTTGAATCCAACACAGTAGGAAGCATTCATAACCAGGGGGACTGGGATGTTGAGAATGGTGTCGCCACCGTTTCCATCAATGCAGATGCTGTGCATACAGGTGCCCAGGCCTTGAATTTTGTGGTAAACGACCAGACCCTTGTGGTTCACAATATTACTTACAGTGGTTCACAGCAGGGTGTCACTGGTATCGTATATGTCGATATGTATGTAAAGATAAATTTCCTGGCGATCAAAGATTTTGCCATCAGTGGCTACGACCTTTTTGGAGGGGGAAGTGAAAAACGAACCTTTGTAGTGGAATTTGATACACCATCCGGTACCTCAGGATCCACTCAGATGTTCAATGGGGGTTCCCGACTGTATCTTGGCAATTATAATTTTGGTGAATGGAACCGGATCAGCGCTAGAGTTGATTACACCAATGCAGCATATCAGGTAATCTTAAACGGAGGAGAGGCAGTTTCAGGTTCCTTCCGTGAAAGTTATACACCTACTGCTTCAGGAACCCGACCTGCGGGATTTAAGGAATACCATGGCTTACGTTTCAATCTTGGTTACGATAGCGCTGTGGGAAGTGTGGATGCAGCCTTGGATGACATTTATATCAGTACAACTCCAATTGCAGATGTCACCTTTCCTGGCTTGGTGATTACACACTCCATTGATGTGGAAGATCCTGAAAATGGCTCAATCAGTCTTGATCCTGATTTAGATGAATACCCGGATAGCTCCATAGTGACTGCAACACTCAATCTACCTGATGGATATATCAATGAAGGGTGGACTGGGGATCTCGCTGGAACAGAATTAGTGAAGTCATTCACCATAATTAGTGAAATGGAGATTGGAGCCAATGTTGGCATCGACCCAGACAATCCCCCGGCTCAATATACGGTTACGGTAATTCAACCGGATTATGGCAGCATTAGTCTTTCACCTGGTGGAGGCGTTTATTACAGCGGTACAGAAGTAACTGCTACTTTGAGCTTACCACCCAGCTATATGAACGTAGGATGGACCGGGGATCTCTCAGGAACCAGTCTAGAGCAGGATTTTGTGGTAATCAGTGATATGCAAATTGGTGCTGAGGTGGTTTTTGATGATTCGCCCCCAACCATTTATAGCGTCTCAAATGCCGATGATTTTGAGGATATCTGTGAGGATGAAACTTTAAGACCTGGAGATATTATTGAGCTGGCCGATGGAAACTATGATACAGGTGGTATTTCTATGGAAATTTCAGGCACTGAGGCTGAACCCATAATCATTCGAGCTGCTAATATTGGTAGTGCAGTGCTGGCCGGTGAATCATATTTTAACTTGCGCCGATCATCTCATTTGGTTATCGAAGGATTTCACTTTACCTCGAATCGCTATACCGTTATAAAATTGGAAGCCTGCAACAATATCCGTATCACCCGTAATACATTCCAGATTACTGAGGAAGAAGGTCAGAATGGAAAATGGGTATATATCGGTGGCGTCTGGGATGATGCTACAATCCTGAGCCATCACAACCGGGTTGATCACAATGTTTTTAGAGACAAACATCAGCTTGGAAATTTTATTACCATTGATGGTGGCGACAATGTCTCGCAGCATGACCAAATCGACCACAACTATTTCTATAATATTGGTCCTCGTCATGACAATGAAATGGAAGCCATTCGTGTGGGCTGGAGTCAGCTTTCCCTCACAGACGGTTTTACAGTTATCGAGTACAACCTGTTCGAAGATTGTGATGGCGATCCTGAAATTGTCTCCATTAAAAGTTGCAAGGATACGGTCAGATATAACACCTTTAAAACTTCCCAGGGAACGCTTTCGCTCCGCCATGGAGATGGGTCAGTTATCCATGATAACTACTTCCTGGGTGAGGGAAAAGAGGGTACAGGGGGGGTGCGTATTTATGCCCGGGACCACAAAATCTATAACAATTATTTTGAAGGTCTTACAGGGTTCCGCTGGGATGCAGCAATAACCCTCACCAATGGGGACACCGATACTGGTTCCCTGAGCGCACACTGGCGTATTGACAATGCCACCATTACCCATAACACACTCGTCAATAACTTCTCCAATATTGAGATAGGGTACGGACGTTCTGACAATTCTTGGACCAGAGAGCCCCGCAATGTCACAATGGTCAACAATCTTGTGGTTGGCGGGCAGTCCGATCTTATTGAAATAATAAATGAACCTAGCAATTTCACCTGGGAAGGTAATATCATGTTTCCACAAAATGACTTTTCCCTGGGGATGACCGCTACTGCTGAGCAGATCAACCTGATCGATCCATTGCTGGAATACTCAGCCACACCAAGTGATAGCCTATGGTTCCTAAGTAGTAATAGTCCAGCTATCAATGCTGCTCCCACAAGCCATCTGGAGATTAACTGGGATATTCATGGACAATCACGTACACTGCCCAATGATGTTGGGGCTGATGAATTTTCAACATCTCTGCTGATCAGGCCACCTTTAACAGTAGAAAATGTCGGTCCCTTCGCCACAGATCCCGTTGTATCAATAGTTGAGTCGGAAAGTAAAGCTGAATCTTTCATGTTGCTGCGCAACTATCCCAACCCATTCAATCCCACGACCACTATCAGGTATAGCCTACCAAAACAATCCTCAGTCAAACTGGGCGTATTCGATATTCGGGGACAAGAAATGATAATACTTGAGCAATCCGACAAACTTCAGGGGACTTACGATGTCCAATGGAACGGTATGGATCGATTCGGAAATCCAGTGAGTACGGGTGTGTATTTCTGTCGATTACATGCAGGGGATTATAGCAATACAATTAAGATTGTCTATATACGCTAAGCTACGATGGTTATATATCTGAAATAAGTGTGTACACGGGGCCTGATCCGCTATCGCGGACAAGGTCGAACCGGCACGCCTGTTTGGGGCGAGGGATATTTAGTCCTATGAAATCCACTGAATATCAGTGTGTTAGGGGAGATGTGTCAAAATACACAAGATAATTTCTGTTTTGCCCTTCATTTTAGTTCCTATCTCGACATGTTTATTCTCAAATCATGCGGTCTAAGGTAGAGGGAGGTCATGCCTCGTGTGAAATGGTCATATATGAGTCGAATTATGATCCAAATGAGCTTGCAGGACCTTCTAAATAATTAATAGGATAACGATGAAGGGAATAGTGATTGAGAGCTTGTTTAACCCCTTAGCGCAAAATTCTACTCAGTGACTGGAGTGTATCCCAGGGCTAGAGGAAATTAGCCATTTGATCTGCAGTATTGTGATGCTGGTCAGTCTTAAGATCAGTATAGAATTTCTCGGTTACTATGACTGAAGTGTGCCTCAAAAATTTGGATACCTGAAAAATATCCACTCCGTCCTGAACCAACCAAGAACCTGCGGTTTTTCTGAGATCGTGAGGCCTTAATCTAAGACCTGTCTTTATAGCAACCTTCCTCATACGCCACTGAAACCAGTCGTAATTGACGGTAAATGGTCCAGGTGTATTATCAATGTATTTCCTAAGTATCTCACAGGCTTTATCATTTAAATAGAGATTACCACCAGAATTGGTTTTATCGCCAATGCTATCATCATTATCGTCAAAGAGCTTAATTACTCGTTTCTCTAAATCGATCTGATCCCAATTTGCGGTAAGTATTTCAGATATCCTCGCTGCAGTAAAAAGAACGACTTTTGCGATATCGCGTACTAACTCAGCTTCATCTCCCAATATCTCACAACTCTTCAACCAGCCTTTAAACTGCTCTCTAGTGATAAAGTAGATTGGTCGCTTCTTCTCCTTTAGCATCGCTATCTTTGGAACCTTCTCCAGCATGCCCTCTTCCTTGCAATAGCGAAGGAATGCCTTAAGGTGCCTTAAATCTAGATTCACACCGGCAGGGGAACGCCCTTTCACAGCAGGGGGGCTAGGTTTGAGCATAGCTGCTGTGTAGTTGCCTATCACCGAGCTTGTAATCTCTGACATAGCTGGGTTGCCAACGAAACCCTCGAAGCTTGTGAACACTCTTTCATACCTTCTGTAAGTACTGTGCTCTATTCCGTGAAGCTTAGCATTTAAGAATTGCTTTTTAGCTAGTGTAAGTCATCAGAACATTTCGGACTAATTTAGCTCAAAGTTAAGAGACACTTTCGAGTAGTCCAGTTCAATTTGCTAGCACCTCTTGGCGCTGCGATTTCAGGTTTATTCGCTTACGTTCTGCAAGCGTTTCTTGTTTAATAATTTGTCTTTCTGTTAAGATTTTCTCCTTTTTTCCAAAATACATATCAGCCGGGGTCACATTATCCAGGGACTCATGAAGCCTCTCGTTATTGTAGTATTTTACCCACTTTGCAATCTCGTTCTCCAGATGCCCCGGTAGATAATAATTATCGAGTTTGATCACATTCTTCATGCTCCGGTGATAGCGTTCGATCTTCCCTTGAGTTTGAGGATGATAAGGCGCACCACGAGTATGATCCATTTTCTGGTCCTTGAGATACTCTTTCAGCTCACCAGAGATGTAGCAGGGGCCGTTGTCTGAGAGTAACCGTGGCTTATGCTTCACAATGACCTGATCTGTCCCTGTTTCCGCAATAGCCATATCCAGAGTCTCCTGAACATCTTCAGCCTTCATGCTTGTGAATAGCTTCCAGGATAGAATACGCCTGGAATAATCGTCAAGAACAGTAGACAGGAAGAACCAACCCCAGCCAATTACCTTGAAATAAGTGAAGTCCGTCTGCCACATCTCATTGATCCGTGTTGTGGGATTCTGAAACTTATCAGAGGCAGTCATGACGATGTAATTAGGACTGGTAATCAGATCATAGTCCCGTAAGATCCTGTATACACTGGACTCAGAGATATAATACTTCTCTGTATCTGTGATATGCCAGGCCAGTTCTCGGGGGCTCATCTCAGTCCTTTCCAAAGCTATATCCTTGACCCGTTCTCGTTCCTCATCGGGGATACGGTTCCAAAACTGACGGGGTGCTGGTTTATCATCAACGAGCCCGTCATAGCCATTCTCCCGGAAACGACCGTACCAACTATAGAAGGTACTGGTAGAAACGCCCAGTTCTTTGAGAGTCTGTTTAGCAGGCAGTTGAGACTCCTCCACTGTGCGGATAATCTCATACTTCTCTGCCTGGTTAAATCTCATATATCGCTCACATCGATACCCTGACCAATGCAGCTTTTTTTTAATACATCATTCTTCATGGCGATGCCAGCATACAGCTGCTTGAGATGATTGTTCTCTTTTCGGAGGTCATCCACTTCTGTCGAATTGGCTTCACGGACTATATCCCCGGCTAGGCGTTTCTTACCGGCTTCAAGAAAATCCTTGCTCCATTTATAATACAGATTCTGGGCAATACCTTCCTTACGACAGATAGAGGCTATGGACTCTTCACCCCTCAAACCTTCTAATACAATACGGATCTTTTCTTCTGCTGAGTATTTCTTGCGGGTGTTTCTCTTTATATCTTTAACGCGCTTTTCTACATTTGATTTTGGGCTCATTTTTATATCCTTTTTTGCTTTCAGGATAACCCAAAAGTATCTCTTAAGAAATCATGCTAAATGCTCCAACTTGTTCTGACAGGATACAGCCATTTCTATCAAAATAAGCCGCAGGGAAGTTGACTAGAGGATGATACTATGATCCATCTTTGTGATATCTTGATTGTTTCACTTTGACGTTATATTTTTTTTCTAATGTATTTGCTTTGCTAGATCCGGGCATATAGACCCCCAACATTTAATATGGCTAACACCTTAGACTTGAGCTACTTCGCGAGAAGTTTTCGTTTTGCACACCCCTCAAGTGGATCCGCTCTAAGCCGTTGTTAGTTGTTTTCCGTTAATTATGAACTCTGCTACAGGAATATCAGCTGGTGCTAATTCCCAGTCGAGTAATTTCTCAGGAAAAACCCACTCAAAAGCATCATGATCAAGCATCAACCAATTGGAGGAAACGAACGCGCAAGTATACGCTATTAGGGTAATATCAAACTCATCGTACGAGTGCTTGGAAGTAGTGAGGTAATTAATATTGCTCACCTCCATGCTGAGTTCCTCTCTTAACTCTCGAACAAGACTATCCTCTTTTGTCTCATTGTGCTCAACCTTTCCTCCGGGGAACTCCCAACACCCTCCAAGCGACTT
>JABIFX010000264.1 GCA_018650445.1 Fidelibacterota bacterium | reverse complement strand
TATTTAGGCGGGGCACTTTCAATCCCTTGTCCTTTTCGCCAATGCAGAACAACTGCGTCGCCCGATCTATCAGTTCTGACACCTAGCCCAACTTCCATTACGGTAGCAGAGGCCTCATGCCCCAATAAATGAGGCAGGAATCGATCCTCCCCTTTCACCCCATCAATCTCACCTAGCTGGGAACCACAGATACCACTATAGTGGATTTTCACCAATACCTGCCCCACATCCAAGCTATCTGGAAGCTCAACCTCATCAATTACCAGCGGCTTGCGCTGCTCCACTAGAATGGCGGCCTTCATTGTCTTTGGAATCGTCATCACATACTCACTCAAAATAGATAAATAAATGGTCCCCGTTGTAACTGGTCTGCTTAAACCACGACTCCCACTCTTCCGGGGTACAGAATGCCTCACAGGTCACCTGCCAGTATAGCAGATTGGCCTTCTCCTCCTCATTGCGGTACGCCTCCACGGAGGTACTTTTTATCCTTGCCAACCCGCTCCATCTCTCGCAGCGCCTTATCGCGGCGTTTGTCAATGTAGACCATAACAGGCATTCTACTCCTTGATAGATTGAAATGGTGCTTTAGCCTTTGATAACTGATCTCGCTTCAGCACAACCGGATCAAGCCGATGACTGGCAAACCTTCTCGACACCATATCTGTGTTTATCAACAAAGCTGCACTGCACAGGCCAAATTGAGTGCAACAACATCCTTTCAAGTAAACATTCCGTAACTGACTGTTCATGCAATAGTCATCTCTTCCTCTAAGATAAGCAATAACCCTATTTCCTTTGCTGACAAACAACATCCTCCTCAAGCTCTGTAAGCTCTTCCGGGCAACGCAACTCAATACGCTCAACACATCGCTTCAATGATTCCAGTTTTCTGCCATTAACTACTTATCCCTGTCCTTCTCTCGGCCAATATTCTTTCACGATACAGCACAAAATCCGCCTGTTCAATCAGGTGACGATTCAGTAACTCACCATAGTCGCGATCACTGCCGTGTAGACGCTTTCCTATATGGAAAATCTTCCCTGGAAGCAACTATCCAACTGGGGCGGTATTTGTCAACAGACACAACAAAGCCCATCCAAAATGGTTGCCTTCTCTTTGCATAAGGCAATTTAATAGCGTGAACGGGTCGCCTTCAGATATGCTTGTCGCTCTTTTTTCTATATTACAGTCCTCTTGCTTGGGTTACCTGTAAGCATGAGTCAACGGCCCTTTTTCGAAGATCCTTTCGATCACATTATTTGTGAGCCAATTCACTTATTCAGATATTCCTTTACGATAAGAAAAAGATCTTTTGCAATTTATCTCGCTATAAAGTTTTTCTCTTTCACTGTATGAATAGACTTTATCATTTGGTATCGAATTTAGGTGTGGGACACTATTGACTTTTGGCCACCCTAATTCATTAAGAATTACATTTAAACCTTTTTTAATATCTTTAATAAAACACCTAACAAAGACGTTAGAGCTCAAGTCAGCCTCGCTGATTTGCTCCTCCACCAAATCAATATACCATTCAATCTTATCCTCCAAACTCCGATTATCCCACACATCTTTCGTTTCACTCCCCCATTCCACAGCAGTAATCCGATTTGGCACATAATCCTTTTCCGAATAATGGAAATTTCTAACTGCCATAGACTCAATATGATCTCTTTTTTTCCTATCAACCTTCAGTATATAATAATCATACAATGGAATATCTTTAATATAAGGAATTAAAAAACAGAATGGATTCCCTCCGTGACAGTCATATCTATCTAGCAACATCGCCGTCAAAGAAACCATTACACTCCTATTGACTTTTCCACTTCTGTACAAAGACAATATAGAGTAAATCTGACTAGCAAATCCTTCATAGCATATTTCAAGATTAATGACTTGTAGCTCTTCAAGAGCAAAAGAAATTGACTTTCCTCCACTTGTCCCTGCCGCCGGGAACAATAATCGTTTAGCTCGCACTTCTATCTTACTGGAATAATATTCTCTAACCTCCATATATTTATTGAAAATAAAGTTAATCTCTTCAATATCTTTATCAGCATAAACTTCTCTACATAAATAATCATTCTTTAAAAATAAAAGGCTAGCCATCCTTAATTTATCACTCAAAGAAAACAATCCAAACAAATCAAACGTTAACGGCAGACCACTTCTATCAGCAAACTCACACAGCGCTCCAGAAAGCAAGATATTTTCTTCACTTATACCCCTATCAATTAACACATTAACCGCATCATCCTCAGGTGTTGCACAAACCAAGTATATTCGGTCACTTACTGGAACCTCATAACTCGTTCCAAATAAAATATTATCAGGCTTAATTCTAAGCTTATCACCAATAAATTCCCTAACAAGCCGCGCTCTGCCCCCTGTACCAACGCCAACTACCTCTTTTGCATCATTGAGCAAACTCTCAATAAAAGCCATATATATCGTTTTTTTCTCCACTAGTTTTTTTTTCATGCATTCTCCATCTTTCGGCCACACCAACTTAAGGAGAGTCTGAAAAACTCCCACATTTCCTATTTTTCGTTCAGATCGCAGCTATTTTCGTAAATTCTGGCCACAATCCTCCAATTTATTCTGTTTTTGGTGCGCTCTGATGGAATCAGGGCGCACCACTCCCTCAGGTTGCCAGTTTATGCCTGCATATGTAAAGGTTTGCTAGGGCAAACATGGTGCTGAGGTGGTTATTGTTTTTGGCCATGCCACGATAGCGGGTCTTGGTGAAACCAAACTGCCGCTTGATGATCCGAAAGGGGTGCTCCACTTTGGCTCGAATGCTGGCCTTGGCCTGCTCCAGCAGCTCTTGTGGATTGTCTTTATGAAGCTGTTTTCTCTTTCCTGGCATCATCGCAATATACCAGTTGACCTTGCGGTTCTGGTGCTCTGGTCGTTTCTGAACCCCTCGATAGCCTGAGTCACCGAAAACATCCCGCTCTTCTCCATGAAGCAGTTTGTCTGCTTCGGTAATGTCATGGTGATTCGCTGGAGTAGTGGTCATGCTGTGTACTACGCCAGTCTCTGCATCGACACCGATATGGGCTTTCATGCCAAAGTGCCACTGATTTCCTTTCTTGGTCTGGTGCATCTCTGGATCACGTTTCCCTTCTTTGTTTTTGGTAGAGCTGGGGGCTGGGATGATGGTGGCATCTACTGCCGTACCCTCTTTGAGGATCAATCCATGCTCTTCCAGCAGTTGTCGAGTAGACGGACTTCTTCCGCCAAGGTTGTCGTTATGACCAGTTGATTCTTTCATGGGTACACCTCGCTGCACGCAGCTACTATGTGATCTCTGTTCATTACTACTTCCTCTTGGGTTGTTGTCACGCCCCTCTCAGAACCGTGCTTGCGCAATTCACGCACACGGCTCCTCAACAGCACTCGTCT
>JABIFX010000266.1 GCA_018650445.1 Fidelibacterota bacterium | reverse complement strand
TGTCGGAACGGGGAGATTTGAACTCCCGACCTCTTGACCCCCAGTCAAGCGCGCTAACCGGGCTGCGCCACGTTCCGGGATCATCTGCTCACAAATAAGTCCAGAATACGACCTATTTATGAAGCGGCCTAATTAAAGAATTGAAACACTCCGAATCAAGGAGCTTTAAGCGCTGAAAACAAGTTTATGAATCAATTAATTCCATAAGTTGTTTTAGCTCATTACGAAGATTTGTCAGAAATTTCTTGTAGTTCTCTGGACTCATGTTTCCCTGGGGAGAAGTCACAGGTTTTGATGTACCAGGTTTTTCCATGGGTTTGACTGGTGGGGCAGGAACAGCAGCTACCGGCTCTTCAAGGCTGAGGACGTTTAGGGGTTGACCATTGTCCTGTAGCTCCTTTAGCTTCTGACGCGCACCCTCAATTGTATATTTCTTTTCATATAGTAGCGTTTTAATAAAATTGACCAGCTCAATGTCTTTTTCACGGTAGGTTCGGTTGCCAGCACGGTTTTTAGCAGGGGATAGCTGTGGGAATTCTGACTCCCAATAGCGTAGAACGTATTGCTTTAAGTCCGTTGCTTCACTGACTTCACCGATTGAATAGTATAGTTTTTTGATGGCTTCCCTTGGCATAATCCACTCACTCTATCATAAATCTATGTTAAACACTTGAACCATTACTTTAATTATAATCCCTTATTATACGATCATCAAGGCATTAATAGTGTCTTGAACAGCTTTTTTTAAATGTACTTGCATGCAGATCGAATGAAGTGAATCAAGCCATTTCGACCAAATATTGGCCTATTATGGACCAAAATGCATCGAATTCTATAGCAAGTATTCTAATTAAAGTTCTCCTTTAAGGACATCTAAAGTAAAAGCGGGGTTGTTATCAGGTACGGGAAGAATAAATTTTCCGCATGAACGATGATAAACATATTAAGCTGGTTTTGCGTAATAAACGCGCCTACTACGAATATGAGATAGTAGAAAAATTTGAAGCTGGAATCTCGCTCCACGGAACTGAAGTAAAATCCATTCGGGCTGGCAAGCTTAACATGGGCGATTCCTATGCAAGACCCAGAAATGGAAGCATCTCCTTGTTGAATTTGCACATTTCACCCTGGGAAACTGCTAATGATTACGATCAGCATGATCCTACTCGACCCCGGCTTCTGTTACTCCATAAAAAAGAAATTAGAAAATTGACTCATGAGATTGAAGCTAAGGGGTATACATTACTGCCCCTCTCACTCTATTTTAAGGCAGGAAAACTGAAAGTTGAGCTGGGCCTGGCAAAAGGTAAGAATGTTCACGATAAAAGGCAGACCTCCCTTAAACGTGATGCCAAGAGAGAGATGGAAAGAGCCAGAAAACTCAGTCATTAAGCATACCGGAGAAAGAATTTGAAATTTCCACCAGTTAAAGAACAGCTAGATATACTCTCCCGAGGCGTTGAAGACTTTGTCTCACCTGAAGGACTTGAGCAAAAACTCGAAAAGTCCCTGGCGTCAGGTAAACCACTGAAAATTAAACTTGGTGCTGATCCAAGTCGTCCCGACCTGCACATTGGTCATGCCGTTGTCCTGCGGAAACTGCGACAGTTCCAGGATCTTGGTCACCAAGCTATCCTCATCATCGGTGACTTTACTGCTTCCATTGGTGATCCTACGGGCAGAAACAAGACCAGACCTAGTATAACCCTTGAAGAAGCTCGAGATTATGGGAAGTCATACCTGGAGCAAGCCTCCATTATTCTCAACACCGACAGGCTTGATGTGGTGCACAATTCGGACTGGCTGAATACCATGAGTTTTTCTGAAGTTATCAAGCTGGCAGCTCAGGTCACTGTAGCACAAATGCTTGAACGCGATGACTTCTCGCAGAGGTATAAAGGGGGGACGCCTATCTCTGTTCACGAATTCCTTTACCCACTGGCACAGGCTCAAGACTCCGTCTATTTACATTCTGATGTTGAGTTGGGTGGAACAGATCAATTATTTAATCTCCTCATGGGTCGGGAATTGCAGAAAAAATCCAACCAGGCTCAACAAGTCATCATGACCCTGCCCCTGCTTGAGGGTACTGATGGTGTGGAAAAGATGTCAAAGAGCTATGACAATTATATTGGTCTCTCAGATTCACCAGCAGAAATGTTCGGAAAAGTCTTATCCATATCAGATGAAATGATCATTAAATACTTCACACTCACTACCAATCTTCCCATGGATGAAGTCAAGGATGTCGAAACCAGAATGAAATCCGGGGAAAATCCTCGTGACTTTAAACGGCAACTCGGTCGTGAACTGGTTAAGGTCTATTACGATGATGCTGCTGCCATGGCTGCACAGGAAGCATTTGATAAATTGTTTATCAAAAAAGATATCCCCGATGAAATGCCCGAACTCGTTGTGGAGTCAGATGATGAAACCCTGCTGTCCCTGCTCGATAAAAGTGGCTTGTTTGCCAGCAAGGGCGAAATTCGCAGGCTTATCAAGCAGAATGCTGTGAGTGTGGATGGTGAAAAAGTCCAGAATGAGTTTTTACCCTTTAATACCAAGGGTAGTTTTGTCATAAAAGCTGGCAAGCGCAAATTTATTCGGATCATCCATAGCTAACAGCTCTTGCTCAATCTCCCTCAAGGCATGAAAGCAACTTTATGATCGAAATCAAGGGAATCTCGAAAACGTACGATTCCATCAATGCGGTCGCTGATCTTAACATGACGATAAAACCGGGTAGGATTTATGGTTTTCTGGGCCCCAATGGGGCAGGGAAGACCACAGCTATCCGCATGCTCATGAATATTATTATACCTGATGATGGTACGATCCTTTTTGAGGGAAGTAATCAAAGACCGCCGCCAAATCAGATTGGATATCTCCCGGAAGAACGCGGCTTGTATCAGAAGATTTCCGTTTTTGAGACACTGCAATACTTTGCCCACCTTAGGAGCGTCCCTCATCCAAACGATAAAATTAAAGCATATCTCCAACGCTTTGACCTGGGATCGCGACTCCAATCAAAAGTCAGCGAGCTCTCCAAGGGCAATCAGCAAAAACTCCAATTTATTAACACCATCCTGCATGACCCTCAGTACATCGTTCTGGATGAGCCTTTCTCAGGTTTAGACCCTGTGAACCAGCTGCTTTTAAAAGAGATCCTTGAAGAGCTGAAACAAGCCGGAAAAACCATCATTTTCAGTTCTCACCAGATGGACCAGGTGGAAAAACTTTGTGATGATGTCGCTTTAATAAATCAAGGTCAACTGGTGACGGCCGGGAAATTAAAAACCATCATGCAATCCGAGGGCGTCCAACGTCTTCAGATAACACCGGTGAATGAGAATGATCTGTCCCATGCGTGTTTTTCAGGGTTCAATTCAGAACGGACTAATGGTTCTGTCTTTGTTGAAATTGATGGTCATTCCAAGCAGGATATCATAGCTACTCTGAATAAATCAATCGATTTGAAATCTGTGAAGATTGCTGAGCCGAGTCTGGAAGAAATATTTATTCATCTGGTACAGGGATCACAATCATGAATGCCTGGAAAATTGCCTGGTTTGAGTATCGTCGAAGAATTCGCTCGAAATGGTTTATAATTGGAACCTTCGGTATGCCAATTCTGATACTTGGCATCAGTCTGGGTACAGGATATATGGCCGGTTCAGGTGCAGGTATTGAGACCAAAAACTTTGGTTTAATTGATGAGTCCGCTTTCTATGGTGAGCAATTATCGCTTGTTCTGGACAAACGCTTCGCTGATAAGGAAACTCCCCCGTTTCGCATTGCTGTGTCCAGAGGTAGTTTTGAATCATTGCAACCTCAATTCGATGAATTGGTGAATGAAAAGACGCTAGACGGTTACTTTGTTATTCCATATGATTTTATTAGTAATCCTGTGCTTCGAAATTACTCCAGATCCAGTTCCACATTTCGTTCAACAGATGTCATCGAATCAGAGCTGAAAGAGTTATTGATTAAAGAGAAAGCAATTTCCCTGCAATTATCGGATGATGTCCTGGATGAAATATTTTTTGATGTAGATGTCGCTCATTTTGACATTGGTTCTTCTGAAGAGAGAGAGACAGAAGAGCTTATCGCTGATTATATCGCTCCCTTTATATTTATGTTTTTGCTCTTCCTGGGAATATTTACCGGTGGACAACTTCTATTGAGAGCTGTCCTGGAAGAAAGATCATCCAGAGTCATTGAAGTGCTCCTCTCTACAGTCAGCTACAACGAGTTAATGGGTGGCAAGATATTGGGTTTGGGTCTGCTGGGCCTGACACAATCCGCCATATATCTCATCGGTGCTTTTTTCGCTGGCAGTTACTATGACTTATCCATTATCACGCCAGCCATAGGCCTGCTATATTTCACTTATTTTATACTTGGATATTTATTGTATGCAGGCATCTACATTGGTGTGGGAGCATTGTTTGATTCTGAACAGGAAGCCCAGCAAGCTATTCAGATTATTACATTTATTGCGATTATTCCCATGGTGCTCTGGACGATGGTCATTGAAAATCCCAACTCAACGCTGGTAAATGTTTTAAGCTACATACCTCTGGTAACTCCCTTCTTCATGATGATTAAGATAGCAGTTGGGGAAACATCTATTTTTCAAATACTTACCACAATTATTGTCATGATAATCAGTGTCTATGGAAGTATTCGCATGGCCGCAAAGGTTTTCAGGACTGGCATCTTACTATATGGTAAACGTATCACTTTACCTGAAATATTGAGATGGATCAAGGCATAGTAAATTTGAGGGATTGAATATCTTGACATACCTGAAGCAACATTTATCTTCTGCAGGTTTTTAAATACTAATTGATTGCCGAGGAGACATAATGGCTGATAATGTGAAAGAATTTACCGATAGCAATTTTAATGCTGAAGTAATAGAGTCTGACGTTCCAGTTCTGGTTGATTTTTGGGCTGTATGGTGTATGCCTTGTAAAATGGTTGCTCCAGTTGTCGCAGAAATTGCTACTGATTACAACGGTAAGTTGAAAGTTGGAAAATTGGATGTTGATGGCAATCCAGAAGTAGCTCAAAAATATGGGATTCGTAGTATTCCGAGTCTCCTGATCTTCAAAAATGGAGAAGTTGCTCAAATGCTCGTTGGCGCTGTACCTAAGCCACAAATTATTGCCAAGGTTGACGCAGTTATCGGTTAATCTCCTACCACAATAAAATATTTTGAAATGCCATCCTTCGGGGTGGCATTTTTTTACCCCTTGCGGCAAACATCGCAGTATATTAGCGCGATACTGGGGTGTTCGGCGACTCCCTTTATGGGGGCCGGGCTGAGAGTAAACCCTATGAACCTGATCTGGATAATGCCAGCGTAGGGAGAAAAATATGCACCGTTTCACCACCTTACTCATTTCAATTCTAATACTTAACTCTGTGTCACTGGCCCAGGACACAAATATTTCTGGCAGCGTAGTAGATGCTACCACGAAATTACCCATCGTAGGCTGCCAAATTATTTCCGGTTCCATGGGCACCATTACAGACGATTCAGGAAATTACTCTATTTCTGGTAGTCTGGATAATCAAGTCATCTTTCAGCATATCGCCTATGACCGTGTAAGCCTGAATACAGCTGAAGTGCCAGAAACGATCGAGTTGATACCTAATTTATTAAGGGGAGAGACTGTCAGTGTTTATGGAGCTCTCAGAACCCAATCTTTGTTGGAGTCAGAGGGTGGTATAAGCGTCATTAGTAAGCGGGAAATTAGTAGGAGTAGCGAACCTCATTTTCAGACTCTGATCAACCACATCCCCAATCTGAATTGGGCAGGTGGTAGTTCCAGACCACGCTATTTTCAAATTCGAGGAATCGGTGAACGATCACAATTTGCTGGAGATGGTCCTCCAAACTATTCCGTGGGTTTCAGTATAGATGATCTCGATTTAAGCGGAATAGGGATGTCAGGTCTGACCTTTGATGTGAACCGTGTTGAGTTATTCCGTGGCCCACAATCATCGATCTATGGTCCCAATGCACTTGCTGGGTTTATCGTGTTACGTTCAAATGATCCGGGCCAGTATCAGGACGGCTATGTCACAGTTTCTGCAGGAAATGCCAACACTCTGAACATAGGGACAGCCTTAAATCTATTGTCAGGCTCAAACCTAAAAGCTCGCCTGGCTGCCTACCGTGGATACAATAACGGTTTTATGTATAATCAGTATCTAGACGATCATACCACCAATGAACGTACTGAGACCATGGGGAGATTAAAACTCATCTGGTCTATTCGACCAAAACTTGAGATCAAAGCGACTCTGCTAACGGTCAACCTGGACAATGGATATGATACTTGGAGCCCTGATAATTCAGCATTTACGACCTATAGTGACAAACCGGGCAAGGATAGCCAGACATTAAATGCCGCTGTTCTCAAGGCCGAATATGCCCTGGCATCTCAAACTGATCTATACTCTATCACATCCTTATCTCGCGCTGACATGGAATACAGCTATGACAGTGATTGGGGGAATGATGAATTCTGGGCAAATGATCCATATTCCTTTGATCCTGCAGTAGAGGGGTGGAGTTATGACTTTTTCGATAAAGTAGCTCGTGTCAGGAATACCAGGACACAGGAGCTGCGTCTGGTGCACGCTAACAAAAATGAATCTATTCATGTCATAGCCGGTGCCTATTATAAAGACCTCAATGAGCAGGATGATGCCGAGGGATATTTATTTGGGGGAGACGAATCAGAGCTTGAGAGCGAATTTCATTTGAGGAATCGATCTGCTTATGCTCAGATTGACTTTAGTCCAATCGACAAAATAACACTAACCTCTAACCTGCGGATAGGCAACCGCGATACTGATTATGAGGATAATAAAACCACTGCATTCAGCCTGAATGATCAATTGAATGGTGGCAAAATTGCGATCTTATATAAAATTGATTTTCGCAAGACGGCATTCATAAATGCAGCCCGAGGTTTTAAGGCAGGTGGGATAAATCAGCACCCACGGATTCTAGATATCAATCGACCATTTTCCCCAGAGTATGTAAACAATTATGAAATAGGATTTAGGGGTGTTTCCAATAGGGGCATGCTTTCACTCCTGGCTTTTTATACCCAGCGGATGGATCAGCAAGTGTCACTTTCCAGCCAACAAGACCCCATGGATCCCAATAGCTTCACCTACTACATTGGAAACGCTTCAGAGGGATACGTCTATGGGATAGAGCTGGAATTTCGGAGAGATATATTCAGCCGCCTCCATCTATCTGGAACATTGGGTCTATTGGAATCAAAAACGCAGGAATATTCCTTTGAAGTAGCGCCTGATCAGTTTGTTACACTTGGAGATAGAGCATTTGCACATGCACCCCGATATTCCTTCCGAATAGGAATCGATTACAACATAACTCCCCATGTTTCTTTACGATCATCCATCGCGGGGAAGGATAAATTTTACTTCTCAGAAAGTCATGATCAAGTATCTGAGCCCTATAATCTGGTAAATTCAGGAATCACATATGCCTTTTCTATTTCTATTGAAGTCTCATTCTGGGTAGATAATCTTTTAGATACGCAGCATGCTGTGAGAGGTTTTTACTTTGGGCTTGAGCCACCGAATTACAGTGAAAAGTTATATATGAGTTATGGAGATCCGCGTCATTTTGGGCTCACGCTGAAGTATAAATTCGGTTTATGAAATAATTGACCGGAATCCCATGTTTAATCTAACTTGTAGGCCGAAATGGAGATACAATGAAAAAGATTGATGTGATTGTTGGAATTAGACCTGACTTTATCCGTGTGGCTGCGCTGAAAACTGCATTTCAGGATTTTGAAGATACACTGGATATTCGAATCATTCATACTGGTCAACACTATGATCCGGAACTCAGCCAGGACATTCTAGAGCAATTAAATCTGTCATCCATCCATGCTTATCTAGATATTAATGTTATTGAAGGAATCGGTAAGATGGCCTCCATCATGATGTCCTATGAGAATCAGATTCATATTGACCGACCTGACCTGGTTATTGTCCTGGGCAATTCAGACTCTGCCTTAGCTTGTTCATTAGTTGCATCACGATCTCATATCGAAGTTGCCCATATTGATGCAGGGGTTCGGTCCTATGATTTTCAAATGACTGAAGAGAAGAATGATATGCTTATCGATAGATTGTCAACCTACTTATTTACATCAAATGAAGAGCCAGTCATTAATCTTATTCGAGAAGGGTATGACAATACTAACATTATTGAAGTTGGAAATATTCGTGCAGATGCTGTATTCGCAAATTTAGGCTATGCAGAAGATAGTAATGTCTTAGACCGGTATGGATTGGAAGAAGGCGCCTACATTCTGTTAACGCTTCATCATGATCATGTTCTTAGTAATAAATCTTTTCTCATTTCTTTTCTCACCATGCTTGAAAGACTTTCTGAGCGACTTCGTATCGTTATGGTTTTGCATCCAAAAACACTCATGCAGCTTGAGGATATACCGGAAGTCATGTTGGATCCTGGTGTAAATCTTCAATTTGTTTCATCTCAGAATTATCACGATTTACTAAAGCTGTTGAAGAATACAGTGGTTGTAGTGACTGATTCACAAGGTCTTCAAGAGGAATCGAGTGTATTAGGTGTTCAATGTCTAACCATTGGACAAGCAACCAATCGGCCAGTAACTCTCACCAAAGGAACCAATACGTTGGTTGGATTTGATGTAGATGAGATAGCAGCAAAAATAGTTGAGGTGATTGAAGGAGATAAGATTGATGGATTTCCAATTGATGGGTGGGAAGGCAAGGCTGGACAAAGAATTGCCAAATATTTTTCGGGAATAGAATAATCCCTGACTATAAAATTGTGGTAGTGTATCTTATGATTTATATTATTTCAATTAAGCAGCTGAAATTTATAGCAAATATTTCGACATAATGATTAAAGCACAGTACAAAATTCGCATACTTATCGTAGAAGATGAAAGGTTGTCTGCCGAGGATCTTTCAATTCGCCTTACGCATAATGATTTTGAAGTGGTTGGTATCGCAGGTACAGGTGCTGAGGCACTTAAGTTGACCGCTGACACCAAGCCCGATATCATTCTCATGGATATTAAACTTCGTGGTAAAATGAATGGCATCGAGGCGGCCCAGCAAATCCATCAGAAACATGCAGTACCCGTTGTATTTGCCACAGCTTACGGGGACGAGGATCATATTTCCAAGGCTATCCAGGATGCTGATGCATACGGATTTCTTCATAAGCCCATTGATCATCAAGCTGCACATACAATGATCAGAATAGCGCTGACACGCTTTGCAACTGATCAGATGATGCTCAGAATTAATGAGCTCCTCGGTATGAAGGATTCCATATACAGTGGACTCGATTCAACTCGCAGCATAGCAGAAATTGCTACACTTCTTCATAACTCATTTTCAGCAACAAATATATTCAAAAAGTATTGGATCGTCTTGTGGTCCGATGATGGTAAAATTGGTGCCAGCCAAAAAAAAGGTATCTCAGATAAAGTTTTTGCCACCTATTTGAAAAAGAGAGATCGGAAAAGTCTGGAGAATCAGAAGATGATGATTCCTGATGATCTCATGAATACCATCCTGGATGAGGATACATTTCTTATACTGATTCGAGGAGAAGATCAGGTTGTCGGTCTATTTGGTTTTACCTGGAATTTAGGTATTCCAAATTTCCGTAGTGAATTTGCTGCTATCAAGGATGTTGCTCACCTCATTTCGCAAAGTATTAAAAACACTCAGTTGAAGGATGAACAGGAAAAGACTCAAAAACAGGTGGCTGACTCAGAAGCGCATATCAAAGCAATTGTCGAGCAATCCACAACTGGCATATATATCATCGATAACAAATCAAAATTCGTATACGTCAATGATCGACTTTGCGAAATATTCGATCGTCCACGTGAAGAGTTAATCGGTTCAAATTTTTCTGAGCATCTCGGTCCTTCTCGCCTTCGGGTAATCCAGAATTATGAGGCCAGGCAGGCAGGTGAGGAGGCTCCTGGGGACTATCCTCTGGATATTTTGCGTCCCGATGGAAAAATGCGCGACATCCTGGTGTCGGCCAACTCATTTGTGGATAGTGAGGGGAATGTAAAAAATGTTGGCCACGCCCTAGATGTTACAGACCAAAATCTCGCAAATCTTGAACTTAAGAAATTGAGTCAGGCTGTTGAGCAAAGTCCTGTTATGACTTTGATTACAGATGTTGAAGGAAATATCCAATACGTGAACGGCCAATTTCTGTCACTTATGGGCTATAGTCTTGAAGAGCTTATCGGAAAAAATCCTAGACTATACAAATCGGGTCAACATGATAAATCATTCTATAAGGAATTATGGGATACGATAAAGAGTGGGACGGTTTGGACAGGTGAGATTGTCAACCGTAAACGCAGTGGTGAGCTGACCTGGGGTAAGGCTTCGATTTCGCCTATTCGAAATTCTTATAGTATCGTAACCCACTTTGTGGCCTTGATTGAAGATATTACTCGACAGAAAAAAGAAGAAATACGCGCACAAAAAGATCAAAAACTCAAGGATGTCCTATATGCCATCACTTCAGCTGCTATCAAGGCCAGAGATGTATCAAGCCTCTATGAGAAAATATATCAATATATAAGCGAAATCATCTCAAGCAGTAATTTCTATCTTGCCATGCTAAATAAGGATGACAACACAATCTACTTTCCTTATGAGATAGACAGCTATGATTCTAAGATGCCAGAGAGCATTCCTTGTGATCCAGAGAACTCTCTTACAGCAAGAACCATTGTTCAGCAGAAAACACTGCACATCAAACAGGCCGAAATCCGTGAGCTGATAGAGAATGGCCAGATCCTTATTGCAGGTGAACTGCCAAGCGTCTGGTTGGGAATACCTCTCAAAGTAAAGGAGGAAGTTATCGGGGCGTTTGTGCTTCAAGAATATGATGGTCTTACACAATATGATGATGAAGATGTAAAACTCCTTGATCTGGCCGCAGGTCAGGTTGCCCTTACCATTGATCGTGCCAGAAAAGCCAAAGCGCTAGAGGAATTGGCAAGTGAATTGGCAAATGCTAACGGCATGAAGGAACTACTCCTGGATGTAATTACCCATGACCTGAGAAATCCTGCCGGCGTAATTAGTGCCATCACTGAATTATTGAGTGCGGAGGACAGTAGCAACGAAATGTTTGAGGTGCTGCGGGGGAGTGCAGACAGTTTGATGAAAGTCATCGAAAACGCAACCGTACTGTCCAAGCTCAGTATTGGCGAAAATATCACCAAAGAAGATCTTGATCTGGTTCCTATTCTCAGAGAAATGGAAACTGAGTTCGCTTCGCAGCTATCGACAGCTTCAATGACGCTGACTAACAACCTTCCAAAATCACTCATTGTCCAGGCAAATCCCATTATTTCTGAAATCCCCAAGAACTATATCAGCAACGCCATTAAATATTCTTCCACTGGCGGAACAATTAATGTCATTTTGCGTCAAGTAGGTGGGAAAGTCATACTCTGTGTAGAGGATAGTGGTGAACCCATTCCTCATGAACTAAGAGAGACAATCTTCGAAAGAAGTGTGCAGCTCGCTGAAGGAAAAAAGCAAGGGCGAGGTCTTGGTCTTGCTATTGTGAAGAGAATTGCCACTGCCCATGATGCAATTGTTGGCATCGAAGACTCACCTCAAGGTGGAAACAGTTTCTTTTTAAAATTCTAATCTCCCGATCATCAATTTAAATCTATTTGGCCTTCCTGTTTGATACGAGGTAATCAAGCGTATATTGCGCCCTATGATGAGATCTGAAGTTCGAAATTTTTGTATTATTGCCCATATTGATCATGGAAAATCAACCCTCGCTGACCGCTTACTGGAAGAAACGCACACCCTTTCTGACAAACAAATGATGAATCAGGTCCTGGATGATATGGACCTTGAACGAGAACGTGGAATAACCATTAAATCACATCCAATTCAGGTGAAATATTCTGCAAAGGATGGCAATGAGTATGTTCTTAATCTCATTGATACCCCTGGACATGTTGATTTTAGTTATGAGGTATCCAGAAGTTTAGACGCCTGTGAAGGTGCCTTGCTATTGGTTGATGCAGCGCAGGGAGTTGAAGCCCAGACTGTAAGTAATGCCATGCTGGCTGTGGAGAGCGGGTTAGAAATCATTCCAATCATAAATAAAATTGATCTCCAGGCTGCACAGATTGAGAATGTTCAATCCCAGATTGTCGATCTGCTGGGTTGTGATGAGGATGATATTATTCAAGCTTCTGCCAAAGCTGATATTGGCATTCAGGAGATATTGGAAGCAGTTGTTGACCGAATTCCAGCACCAGAGGGTAATGATGAATTACCTCTCAGAGCTTTGGTCTTTGATAGTACTTATGATGCATACCGCGGTGCTGTCGCATATGTTCGAGTTCTTGAAGGTCAGCTCAAATCTAGAGACATTGTTCGGTTCATGGCCAGCAAAGAAGAATACGAAGTTGCAGAGCTCGGATATTTCAAACTTAAAAAATTGAAAGGTGACTCTCTACGAGCTGGCGATGTTGGATATATCATCGCCAATATTAAGGATATCAGCGAAATTCGTGTCGGTGATACTGTTACAACTGCGAAACATGGTGCCTCTGAAGCCTTAACTGGTTATCGTGAAGTAAAACCCATGGTTTATTCCGGTGTTTATCCCATTGTCTCTGATGACTATGCCAATTTGAGAGCGGCTCTAGAAAAACTCAATCTTAACGATGCGGCCTTGACCTGGGAACCTGAGACATCCAGTGCTCTGGGATTTGGATTCCGGGTTGGATATCTTGGTCTCCTGCATATGGAGATTGTACAGGAACGTCTGGAACGCGAATTCGCCATCGATCTGATCACCACTCAACCCAATGTGAAATTTAAAGTATTTCTCAAGGATGGCTCTCATACTATGGTTGATAAACCAAGTGATTTGCCTGATCCCGGTGATATAGACCATATTGATGAACCTTATGTTACGGCTGAGGTGTTAACACCGCCCACATACATTGGTAATTTGATGAAACTGATCATCGACAAACGGGGCATTTATAAGTCAACGCACTATCTCGATGAATCCAAGGTTCAGATCTATTTTGAGATTCCCTTGTCTGAGATCATTTTTGATTTTTATGATCAGCTTAAAAGTACCTCCAGGGGTTATGCTTCCTTCGACTATGAGCCCATTGATTTCCGACGGGGTGATCTTGTCAAATTAGATATTCTCATTGCTACTGAAAGAGTAGATGCACTTTCCCAGATTGTGCATAGGGATAAGGCCTATGACCATTCCCGAAAATTGTGCGCAAAGTTGAAAGAATTAATTCCCCGCCAGCAATTTGAAGTGCCTATTCAGGGATCTATTGGTCAGAAAATTATTGCTCGCGAGACAGTAAGAGCCTTGCGTAAGAATGTCACCGCTAAATGTTATGGTGGTGATATCACCCGCAAAAGAAAACTACTTGAAAAACAGAAGGCGGGTAAAAAACGAATGAAACAGGTTGGTCGCGTTGAGGTTCCACAAGACGCATTCCTGGCTGTTTTGAAGCTCAATGACTAGTAATACCCACTAGGAAATCAAAAAAGTACCTGAAGCGATTCATGGCAAAAAAAGTCTCTGCCCTCAGCCAATATCTAAACAGTTCAAAATCACTCCACTACAGCCTGATTCTGACATTACCTGCTGTGGCCATCTATGAAATTGGAATTCTTCTGCTATTCAAGGACTCATTCTTTGAGCTAAGAAACACAGGAGAAATATTACTTCGAAGTTTCTTTGAGTATCTGGGATTGACTAACCCGGTTATTATTTCAACCATCTTACTTGGTTTCTTCATAATCGTTATGGTTCGGGGGTACAAAATTGAGAAAAAACCTGGAATTCATGCCAATTACATCATCTATATGCTTTTGGAGAGTATGCTCTGGGGTAGTCTTATTTTTATAAGCCTTCAGCTATTTACACGATTACCCCTCCAAATTGTCACCATGCAGGAAAAGCTTTCAAATATCAATCTGGCCATTGGTGCAGGAATATTTGAGGAACTCATTTTCAGACTTGTATTGATTGGTTCTATCCTCATCATTCTCGATCGGGGTCTCGTACTGAAGAGAGGAGTTTCAGTTGCTGCTGCAATTCTACTTTCAGCTGTAGTGTTTGCAGGTTTTCACTTATTTATGGAAGTATATAGTTTTCCTGTATTTTCTCAACGCGTATTTGGAGGCACTCTCCTGGGGATCCTTTTTTATGCTAGAGGATATGGAATCAGCGTTTATGCCCATATTGTCTATAACATTCTCATATTGGCTTATTCCTGGTAGACAATATTTCGTTCTATTAAATGGAACGAATTAGCATATCAAATCGTTTACCTGACTGATCAGAAAAACCCATGCCTATTTTTAATAACAATATTATCAACAATTCAGGTAGAAACATCTACTGGCTAATCACATTTCTTTATATTTCGATGTTGTGTGGCTTCAATTCTGCACTGGCTTCACAGGCTAACCCGGATTCAATTACTTACATAGCTGGGTCTGATACAATGAAGTTCAAAAGAGTATATACTTCAAGCTATCCTGAATACACACCTGCTTTGGATACTACCAATAATACTGTAACAGCCCCTCTGGCACCTCAAGCTGCTGAAGCTGGACTGGATGCCATAGGTAGCATTACCCGCGGAATTCAGGTCTCCAGCAACTCTTCAGTTTCGCTTCAATCAAGTATGTATCTCAAGATCAAAGGTAATTTGAGTGATGATTATACAGTTCAAGGTGTCTTGACTG
Source organism: Fidelibacterota bacterium (assembly GCA_018650445.1). Lineage (GTDB taxonomy): Bacteria > Fidelibacterota > UBA8477 > UBA8477 > JABMPR01 > JABMPR01. The sequence continues at coordinate 10,862 of JABIFX010000266.1, read as the reverse complement.
ATAAAACATCGCCTCTGCAGCCCATTGGGAATACCCGACGCTTGAACGATTTTGAGAGAGTGATGATAGAAATTAATGGTCCGGCAGTTAGCGCATCCATCGGAGACATTGATTTACGACTCAATAATGGAAAATTTGGAAAAGTAGATCGAACCATTGAAGGTATCAGTGTACAGACTAAATCCCATCGTGGAGCCCTTCATGGAGCACTTGGCTTCAGTTATGGAAATTATCATCTGCTCCAGATTCAGGGAAAGAATGGTAAACAAGGTCCCTACAGACTGTCTGGAAAAGATGGTGAGAAATTTATCATTATTCTAGCAGGTTCCGAAAAGGTCAAACTCAACGATAAACTTCTCATTCGAGGTGAAAATGATGACTACATCATTGATTACAATGCCGCTGAAATACATTTCACCCAAAATCATATCCTGTCAGCCAATTCCAGAATAAGCGTCGAATTTGAATATGTCCCAGATATCTATCTCGCCTCTTATTCATTTGGGAAGCAACTCATCAGTGGGGAAGTGACTCTGGGTAGTCGTTCTGATTCACCATTTTTTATATCTGCAGCCTGGCAGGATATTAGAGATGATGGGAATAATCCACTTGGAAATATCGAGCAGGAGCAACTTCAGCAAATATTTGGGTCCCTGGGATCAAATACCAGCACTACTGAGCTAAGCACCATTGTGTTGGACACGCTGAATGGGAGTTATGATCAGGATTCTTCAGGAGTATTAGTTTATAGAGGAGATCAGCTTGGAGATTACACGGTTGATTTCAGTTTTGTAGGGTTGGAACGTGGACATTATCGAAAGGAGCAAAATGCAGCGACTCCTTATTATGTTTATGATCCTGAGTTCGGTGAGTATATACCTGCTCAGCAATACATCGCCCCGCAATCTCTCTCGGTTTTTTCACTTTCTGGTCATGCTCAAAAAGCAGGCTTAGATGCAAATATTGATGTGGGTATTTCTCAAGATAACCAAAATTTATACGCGAATGTGGAGAAGCAGTCACAAAGAATTGCATGGGATATTGATATGGGGATCAACCGCCCTCTGCTCGAGCTCCGCCTGGGTGACAAGCAAATTGAAACCGGATATGTGAGTCATGATGCTATTGAGTCACTGGAATATTACCGAAGATGGCATCTACATGCCAGACTTGCCGAAGCCGAGCATCTCAGATATGGTCATCTTCGATTAGGGCAGAATAATTCTCATTATCTAAAGACATCGGTCTCCCAGATGGAAAGATCCGGCTCGCTGGTGGGACAACAGGTTCAAATTGAGAGTAAGTCAGATCCTAAAGCAGCGCTGCTGGCAGAATATTCAGCTGTACTAACCAACCTGGATAATTCCCTTAGCCAAAACCATGCACTCAAATCTAGATACAGCCGGGGCAAGTTCACATCAGGTGTATCACTCAATCTTGAGGACGGTTCCTCATCACTACTGCATGCCAGCAACGATCATCTTGAATATGGGATCAATGCTTCCTTTGAGTATTCAGAGAATCAAGATATAGGGATTAGCTACATTCAGAGAATGGATTACCGCTTTATTGAAGCAAACACCAGCTTATTGAATTCAAAGAATATTGAAAATTGGACTGATCTACGACAGGACTGGATTGCAGACTACAAATTTGCGAATATTCTGGGTTCCAAAGGCTTGTTTAACATGAAATATCGAGAACATAGCAGTGATAGCGGCGCGGTCAAACGCTACTACCTTGGTAAGTTCCAGGTGAGCGGAAACGCGCTTCATAATCGGTTCAAGTTTCAAGAGAATTTCGTACTGGATGAAGAGCATATCCCAAAATATGACTATCACTACATCGAAGTGGATACGGGATATGGTGATTATAGTTTCGATTCAGCGATTCAGGACTATATCCCTATAAATGGTGGCCGTTTTGTGCGACAGCGACTGTATTCCGATCGAGAGGAACAGGTCCGAAAATATGATAATAAATCCAGGGTAGAATACACGTCTCAAGGTTTTGGCAAATTGGATAGAGTCGCCTTTAAAAGTAGACTTGGCTATGAGATTCGCCTCAAGGAGGAAGTCCAGAGCGGGACAAGCATTCAGAGTCAAGAGATGCTCAGTCTCAATGTTGATTTGCAAACAGGACGGTCCACACAATTTACCAGTCTAGGTTATTCTGGAAAATCAAATCAGAATAAGTCGACGCTGTATAATTATGGTGCTGAGGAGAATGAATTTGTTTCCCATGGTCTGGACGGTGATTTCATCTGGAATACCAAACATCATTCAAAGCTGGGTGTTATGCTTGAATCTCGAGAGCGCGCTCTAGAGTACAATCCGCTGGCGCAGGAGCAATGGATATCCACCAGACCATTCTTTAAACATCTAATAAAATTTTCCACCCAACAAAAACTTGCGATAGATGTTAAATATTCAATGGTGACAGACAAATATCTCGACAAAGCGTATTCGGAAGCATTATTCCACCTTAATCATGGCCTCAGGATCAAGAGAAGAGGTAGAGTTGATCAGCAATTATCACTATCAAATATACAGGCTGATGTGAACGCCATTCCATATTCTGTTTTTTCAGGAAGACAGCCTGGTGACAACTGGAAATATTCCGTAAATGGTCGTTATACATTTTCAAGTATGTTTCAAGTTTCTATGAATTATAGTATCCAAAAGCGGGGAGATAGTCGCAACGAGCAATACTTACGTCTGGAAGGAAGAACGCACTTCTAATGCGACGTCTCATATTGAAAATAAGCCTGTTTTCCTTCCTCAGTCTGCCTGTCCTCGGACAGGAGGTAAAGCTTGTGCTAAATACCGGCGATGTAACTGACACCCTTCTGGTTCTGCATACCGAAATTGATTCGATTTTAAGTTCTAGATTAGCATTAATCTCTTCAAATGGGTACTGGGATTCGAGAATTGAATTATCACAAAATGTGGAACAACCCGCGCTTATTGTGGCGAATATCATCCCGGGCGCCCCCTCAAAACTGAGCTATATCCATTTTTCAGGTCTATCTGTTAAAGATTCAGGCTATCTGGAAAAAGAATTTAAAATGGGACGTCCCTCTATTACAACCGACAATCTGCAACCAGCGAAACGTAGAATAATCGGGCTGGGCTATCGTTTGGCAGCGGTCTCTCGACTTTCAATAGACGGCAATGCAGAGTACCATTTGAATTATACCGTTGAAAACCATCCTGAGCTCAGAGTACAGGGATTAGCCAGTTTTAATAGGAGTGGGACTGTTGATACATTGGCCTGGTATGGGCAAGTTAATGTGAATATTCCAAATTTTGATGGTAAGGGGAAGTCCTTCGACTTTGCCTGGGAACGTCTCACTTCCAATTCTGAATCATTCCATCTGGGTTTCCACTATCCCTGGCTATTTCAATTACCCATCGAAGGAGTCTTTCAGTTTGGGAGAGATGTAATTGATGGGAACTATCAGGTCGTCCAAAGTACAGTTGGTCTGGAATGGGACATTGACTGGGAACGGTCCATTCATTTCAACTATGAGAAGAATGAGTCAATTATCAACCATGAAGGTTCGCTTCATCATCCTGAATGGGCAGCAGATAAAAAGCGTATGCTGGGTCTCGGCTACCGACAAACAAGTTTGAATACGCATACCCATCATGGAATGTCATTACGAACGACTCTGTATCAGGAAATTAATTTTGAACCACAATCCATCAGCAAATTCAAACTTCGCTCAGAGGCACAGTTCCTTCTTCTGAGCAACTTCTATATTTCACAGAGGGTAGATGCGACCATACAAAATCACACCCTATCTTTGACTGATCCTTCAATACTTATGCCGTTGGGTGGCGTAAATAGTGTGAGGGGATATGAAGAAGCTTACCTACGAGCACCAAATACATTAAGCATGCAGAATACACTCCATTACACGATAGGGAATCAGTCGCAAATCCTTGCGTTTTATGATTTAGGTCTGCATAATACAGAAAAATCAATTGAAAATATCCAGGGGTATGGTCTGGGAGTTCAATTAAGAAGTGGAAGAGGACCCATTAGACTCATTCTGGCTTCTCATAAGGGGATTAAATTGAGTAATAGCTTCTTTCATCTTGAATATTCCGGAGGCATTCCATGGATCGATCGATAATCGAAAAGAAAATTCTAGACACCTTTAAACGAAATCCTGGTCGTTGGTATAAACACCGCGCCATTATGAAAGCTGCCCGTATCAAAGAGCGCGACTATCGGACGCTCAAGGTGCTTCTGCTGGAAATGTATCGCAATGGACTCATCGATCAAAAAGGTCGGCATCAATATGCTTATAAACCTAAACAGCAGCAGAAAACTGGCGTTTTAGCCGTTACCTCCAGGGGATTCGGATTTGTGGAATTGAAGGACGGGAGTGAAGTTTTTATTCGCGCACAGCATATGCAGCATGCCTTCCACAAAGATCTGGTTCGAGTACAGATTCTAAATAAGCAAAAGGGTGATAAACCCGAAGCGAAGATCATCGAGGTTATTCATAGACACCAGACTGAATTTGTAGGTGTATACCAACAAGATCGCTTTGGTGAATGGGTCATTCCAGAGGATAAACGCATCCGAGTACGCTTTGCCGTACTGGAAGGCGAACAGAGCAAAGCCAGAGACGGCCATATGGTCTCCGTAGAGCTCATTCAATGGGATGAAGGTCATCCAGAGCCACTGGTCAGGATAAAAGACATTCTGGGCTATCCTGGTGATCCCGGGGTAGATATTGCCCTCATTGTCCAACAACATGATCTACCTACGACCTGGACATCTAAATCTATTGACCAGGCCGAATCATTTTCTGAAGAGAGTGTTCAAAATGAAGTCCAAAATCGGACAGATCTGAGAAAACTCGCATGTTTCACCATTGATCCAGAGACAGCACAGGATTTTGATGATGCCATTTCAATTGAGGAAACACCCAGGGGCTGGAATCTGGGAGTGCATATCGCTGACGTATCTCACTATGTCACACCAGGCAGTCCCATAGACAGAGGTGCCAGGAAACGTGGTTCAAGTGTTTATCTGGTCGGCACGGCCATCCACATGCTACCAGAGAAACTGGCTTCCAATTTATGTTCACTGAAACCACATATTGACAGACTCAGTATGACTTGCATGATGGAAATTGGGCGGGATGGTCAATTTGGCAAAGCCAAGATCATGAACTCAGTTATTCATTCGAATCAGCGCTTTACATATGAAGAGGTTGAAGAGATCATTCATGGTAAAAAACACACCTATTCGAAGCAGATTCATGAAATGGAGAAATTGAGGAAAGTTCTGTTCCGCGATAGAAAATCCAGAGGAAGTATTGATCTGGATCTACCTGAGCCTATTGTCATTTTGGATGAAACCGGTTTCCCACATGATATCAAGCCATCAAAACGCTTAACTGCTCACCGTCTGGTAGAAGAGTTTATGTTGGCAGCAAATCGAGTAACTGCCGAATATTTTGATAAAAAATTCTTAAAAGCTAAGCTTCCTGGAATGTATCGCATCCATGAGACGCCATCACTTGATGATGTGAGCAAGCTGCAGATGATCCTGGATAGATTAAAGATACCCCAGAAGATCAAAACGCCTGTTAAGCCAAAGGACTATCAGGTCCTGGTGGAAGCTGTGAGAGAGAGCCCCTATAGACACTTTATAGAAAAGGTAGCGCTTAGATCCATGACTAAGGCTAAATATTCAGTTGAAAATCGAGGGCATTTTGGCTTGGCATTCAAATCATATACCCATTTTACATCACCAATCAGACGTTATCCTGATTTGACTGTTCATCGACTCCTGAAACAGTATGTCAAACAGGACGCTTCAAATCCTCCTTCACTGGCCTCATTGGAAAAATTAGCAGAGCATTGTTCCCAGCGGGAGAGAGTTGCCATTGAAGCTGAGCGGGATCATATGAAAATGAAGCAGCTGCAGTATCTCAGTAAACGGATTGGTCAGGAATTTGAGGGGGTTATCTCCGGAGTCTTGAATTTTGGCTTCTTTGTCGAACTGGCTGAGAGTTTTGTTGATGGGCTGGTACACGCTGGCAGTCTTACTGACGACTATTATGAATATGAGGAAAATAATTTCTCTCTGACAGGTAGACGTACACGCAAAATGTATCGCTTGGGTGACCCCGTGAAGGTGAAGGTTACATCAGTCTCTATCTCTGAAGGACTGGCAGATTTTGAGATCCTTAGCAATTAAAGGCTGTGAGAGATTCGTGCCTGTTCTAGATTTAAGCTTCGATATTTTTGTGAATTCATGGGAGTATGCGTGATGAGGAAGTTACATGTTATTCGCTTTTCAGGAATGGCTTTGATAATAGCCCTGATACTTGGTGCCTGTGAAAGACCCAAGGATAAAGCAATCGGATATGATCATGTCATTACTGTGGTATGTGATGATCGGAATTGGGAAGCCTGTGAGCCGATTTTAGCTCAAACCCTGGGGAAGGTATATCAAACTCCTCCCACAGAGACGCTATATACATTCCAGAGAATCAGTCCAAATGATCTAAACACGAACATACTGAATAAAAACTTGCTGATTCTGACCCGTCTTGAGGAAAAAAGTGGGGTGACCCCACAGGTGCGCTCCATGCTTCCTGATTCTACCATCAGTAATATGCGCCAGAACCCCAAGGGCTATTATCAGCAAGGTGACGCTTATGCCATAGGTCAGGCGCTTGTTGTGGTAGTCGGCAAGAATCTTGCTGATCTTCGAAATCGCCTTGAAATCAATCAGGATCAAATCTTCAATTTTATCGAGCAAAAAATGTTCGAGCGAAATACGGCCTTTATCTATCGATCAGGTGAGCAATTCGAACTTGCTCAAAGGTATTACGATCAGTATGGATTCTATCTCCGCATGATGCATGATTATGTAGAAATCGAAAATCGACCTAAGGATAAGATTGTGTGGTTGGGTCGTGATTTCCCATATCGATGGCTCACAGTCTCATGGGCGGCCCCCACGGATACCACTCTGGAATATCAATTGAATGATTTATTGACTGATACATTTGGCAAAAAACTTAGAGATGTTAAGCTGAATCCGGATTATTTGACATCAGAGTCTATCTGGTTCAAACAATACTCGACGTATAAGTACTACGGTTTGTGGGAATCAAAATCAGAGGTAAAGGGCGGTCCGTTTATCGCTTATGGGTTTTACGAGCCAGTTAAGGATCGGATATATCTTGTGTCAGGAATTGTGCATGCACCTGAAAAGGCTAAAATGCCTTATATTCGGCAAATGGAAACAATTCTCAGGACATTCGATACAGAAATATTTGAAGCTGATTAAGGAATTATAGTAAGTGAATAAAAGTGTAATGATAACAGGGATCAATGGCTTGCTGGGTCAAAATATTGTTCGAGAGTTTTCCAGGGATCATGATATTTATGGTCTGGACTTAACTCCCGGCATTTTTGGATCATCCAGTAACATCAAGGTCAAACAATTAGATTTAAATGACGTAAAAGCTCTGGATGACTACGTAGAGCTGGTTAGGCCTGATAGCATTATTCATACTGCTGCCTATACCAATGTTGATAGAGCGGAAGAAGATGAGGATATCGCCTTCGCAGTGAATGGTCTGGTTCCAGCATCAATTGCTCAAATAGGTAAGAAATTTGATATACCTCTGGTTCATATATCCACAGACTATGTGTTTAGTGGTGATTCTGGACCCTATAAAGAGACAGATACTCGTGATGCGAGAGGGAAATATTCTGAGTCAAAACTTGCTGGCGAAAGGGCAGTTCTGGAGTCAGGGGCTGAGGTGGCAGTGATTCGACCCAATGTCATGTATGGTCATGGAAAGAATCTCAAGAGTAGTTTTGTTGAGTGGTTGCTTACTGAATTGCGGAACGAAAGATCTGTTAGAATCGTCGATGATCAGTACAATAACCCTACCTATGCAAGGCGTCTGGCCGCAGTAATTAGAGTTGTTCTTGATCAAAAAGCATGGGATATCTGGCATTTTGGATCAAAAGAGGTTGTTTCGCGTTATACTTTTGCACTAAAAATTGCAGATACTTTTGGGTTGTCCTCTGCTTTAATTAATGCAATTTCGACGGTAGACTTGAATCAGAAAGCTCCAAGACCCATGCGCAGCGGTCTGATTTGCGAAAAATTGAAAAAAGAGCTGACAATTCCCATCATGAGCATTGATGAAGAACTGGCTCTGCTTAAGGAAGAAATGCATGTCTCGTAATTTAACAATCATACCTACTTATAATGAAAAAGAGAACATAATTCTTGTTATAGATAAAGTGCTTTCTCTAGATGTAAAAACAGATATTCTCATTGTGGATGATGGTTCTCCAGATGGCACAGCTGACCTGGTAAAGAATCGTCAGAAAGACACGCCTGAGTTGCATCTTATGGAGCGGGCTGGTAAACTTGGTCTTGGCACAGCTTACATCGCTGGTTTTAAATATGCCATCGAGCATAAGTATGATACGGTTGTGCAAATGGATGGTGATTTTTCACATGACCCTGAAGTTATTGAGACTTTTCTCAAAGAAATTGAAACCAATGATCTGATTATTGGATCGAGATATTTAAATGGTATTAGTGTTGTAAACTGGCCGCTTCAACGATTGATGTTGAGCTATTTTGCGAGTAAATATATTCAAATGATTACCCGTATGCCTGTGAATGATGGTACGGGTGGTTTTAAATGCTGGCGTGTTGATTTTCTGAAGCAAATTAATCTTGAAAAAGTGAGAAGTAATGGATACTCTTTCCAGGTTGAGATGAATTTCAGAGCCTGGAGAAAATCTCCGGATAGAGTAAAAGAAGTGCCTATTCTATTTGTCGATCGCACGGTTGGCCAAAGCAAAATGTCCAAGGCTATCGTTCGAGAAGCTATCTGGCGTGTCTGGTGGTTGAGGTTGATGGCATTATTGGGCAAAATTTAAGTCCTTTCTTCAAAACCTAATTTTATGAAGCTCTCCATTGTTATTGTCAATTACAATGTAAAAGCCTTTTTGCAGCAGGCCCTGGAGAGTATCCTCAAAGCCACTCAATCAATCGAAACAGAAATATTTGTTGTTGATAACCACTCCGTTGATGGCAGCATTGAAATGCTACAATCTCAGTTCCCTCAAATTCAATTAATCCAAAACCAGAATAATTTGGGATTTGCAAAAGCAAACAATCAAGCAATTAAGCAAGCTACTGGCGATTATATCTGGCTCCTCAACCCCGATACACTGGTGCAGGAGGACACACCGCAAAAACTTATTCAAGTTATGGAAGCGGATAAGAATATTGGGTTACTGGGATGCAAGATTCTGAACGATGATGGTAGCCTCCAATTAGCCTGTCGCAGAAGTTTTCCTACTCCCTGGGTAGCTTTTACCAAATTACTTGGTCTGGCTAATATTTTTCCAAATTCAAAATGGTTTGGCCGCTATAATTTGACGCATCTTAATCCCGATGAGGCTTATGAAGTAGAAGCCATCAGTGGTTCGTGTATGTTTATTCGCAGGGAAGCATTGGAAGAGGTTGGTGTTCTTGACGAAACCTTCTTTATGTATGGTGAGGATTTGGACTGGTGCTATAGGTTTGGACAGTCCGGTTGGAAAGTCTATTACACGCCTGCAACCAGTATTATTCATTACAAGGGTGAATCATCAAAAGTAGCCCTGTGGGATACCAATACTCACTTTTACCGCGCGATGGATATTTTTACAAGAAAACATTTCAAGTCAACCAGACGGTTTCCTATACACTGGGTACTTCGCCTTGGTATTTTTGCACGGTATTTACTATCAATTCTCAGCAAGATTAGCAAAAATGCAGCGGCTTATGTACTTGATCTTACAGGTCTTTTGATCATCACTCTCATAGCTATTTTTGTCAAGTTCAGGACTTTTGATGTTCTGAGTCAATACATATACGTCCTTCCAGTCTATCTGGGAAGTTGGCTAGCTGTTATCACAAGTCTTGGGTTGTATAGAACTTACAAGTATTCAGTGAGTAGATCCGTATTAGCAGCAACCTTGGGCTTCCTGATAAATGTTACCCTAACATATTTTTTCAAAGATTATGCATTCTCTCGTATTGTCATGCTGATCAGCTATCTGGGAGCACTTTTCTGGATCTCAGGTTGGAGAATAGTTGCTTCATCGCGACGAACAGAAAATTTCGCATTGGGAACTCAAAGAACCCTCGTCATAGGTGATTTTCAAAGTGCCAGCGATATCTATTCACGGCTCATGACCAACCTTGGGCTTGGATACACACCAGTAGGTATAATTGCTACTGATGGAATGAAGCATACTGATGATAGAATTATAGGTCACCTCGACGATTTGATGGCCCTGGTTCAGTATCACCGAATAGATGATGTCATATTTACCTCTGATAATATTGAACTGAGTCAAATATTTGATTATTTGCCGACCTTGAGCCAGCAGGGTGTCAAAATTAAACTGGTCCCCGGAAATCTTTCCTTTATTGTTGGGAAATCGGCAGTGGAGAATTTACAGACTGTTCAATTTGTGGATATGGATTTTAAATATTTCCATACCGGGTCAAAAATTATAAAACGACTTGAAGATCTTATAATTGCCTCCTTTCTTTACATCGCCTTACGACCATTTCAAGCTCTTATGGTGAAATCAAGATCCATGACTACTAAAGACATTCAAATAGGTGAGAAGACATATTCCAGCTTTAAAATGCCAGATGGACAGGTCTCATTTTGGAGTAATTTAAGCTTGCTTCCCCTTGTGATTCGGGGAAAGTTGAGCCTGGTCGGATCCCCAATTGATCTGATGGACAAAGGATGGGATATTAAACGTGGTATTTTCAGTCTTGAATCCGTG
>JABIFX010000259.1 GCA_018650445.1 Fidelibacterota bacterium | reverse complement strand
TTTTACTTCTTCAGCTTTTGCATCCATGTCTTGTTTCTTGGTCATTAAGTTTCCTCCATTTGACTTCGCTGTCTCCACCCTGGAGACAATAAATTCTATCTGATCATCGATACTTAATTCTGTCGTATCGAGAGTAATTGCATCTTTTGCGGCTTTCATTGGTGCCAATTTGCGTTTGGCATTGTGTTCATCTCTTTCGAGAATCTCTTTTTCTAATTCTTCTATGGACTTTTCAATACCCTGAAGGGCAAAATCTTTCTGCCTGCGTAGGGCTCGGATTCGAGCTTCAGCCACCATGTAAATCTTGATATCAGCATCTGGAAAAACAACCGTCCCAATATCGCGTCCTTCAAGTACAACATCATGGGATTGAGCTACTTCACGTTGAATCCCCAGCAAGTGATTTCTGACCCCGGCGATGGCGCTAACATCAGCCACAAGATTAGTAACTTGAGGTGATCGAATTTCGTCACCCAGGAGTTCCCCATCCAGGTAGATTTCCTGGATGTCCTCATTGAATGTGACTTGTAGATCAAGACCATCTAATAATGCCTGAAGGTCATCAAGCTTTGATAAGTCCATGTTTTCATTGATTATCTTTAAGGTAATAGCCCGGTACATTGCACCGGTATCGATGTGTCGAAAATTCAATTTTTGAGCAACACCGTGAGCCGTTGAGCTCTTGCCGGATGCCGCAGGGCCATCAATAGCAATAATCATTTCAAAAAGCCGCTTTAATCAATATTATTTTATATACTCGTTTCAAAGCGGCGCAATATAGACGACCATTGATGCCAACACAACCCAGAATACCTGACCTAAATAATTGAATTTTATAAGCGAATGACTGAAGAACTATTTAATTCGATACCCTTTATCTTCGTACTCTAGAACCCAGTTTACAATGATACCAATATCCATACGTTGGGTTGCTCCGAGAAAACGTCTGTTCCGGAAGTAATATGAAGAATAATCCTGCTTGGTTTCCTTCTCCATATCATCACCCAATGCTGCAAGTCTTTCCTGCCATTTGATGACATTCGTTTTGCGTAAGTCCAGCCAACCACCGCTGGTCCACTTCTCAATATTTTCAGGAGTAATATCCAGCACTGTTCGGCCCTCAAAATTGGGGACTGATATATCAGGACCACGTAAAAATGTGAGACCATCTTTCAACAAAATCGGTGTGCCAACAGAGAGGATTGTGGATCGCAACTCTTTATTACCAAGAATTTCAGCTTCCATCTGAGCTGCCAGTTCGGCAGGATCCGCACTCAAAACAGCCGAGATATTGCCTTTGAGTTGCTTTAAGATATACACTTCATACAGCAGTTTTGTTAATCGGGGTGGTCCCAACAACTCGAAAGCCACACTATCTTTCCCGGTCTTTTCCTCAAGGGCCTCCATCTTTTCCAGGGCATCCTTGCGAATCAGACCAGCTCGATATGAAGGAGTCAAGACGGATGAATCAAGACTGGATATGATATCGTTACCCGTGTTGCCACCTCTTATCTCTAGAAGCGTCAAGTCAGCAATTTCCTCTGGAGTGACAAATTCCATTTGTCCTTCTCCAGTCAATACTGAGAATTCCCCAGCAGAGAAATAGCCATTTTCTCCAGCATCGATATAGACGGATTCCAGACAATCGTCCCCGAGCCGATCCCATGTCGATTCTGGAGACTTACTCAGAGTATTGCCTAATACAGTTGCTTCACTGGGTACTGAATCGAAGAGTGGAATGTGACTTCCACGCTTAACAACCTTTCCGTAGCCAATTTTTTTCCAGGCTATGGCTGCAGTAGGTTTTATTTCTTTGACGATGGGTGCATGCGGCGTGCGGCCTAATAACCACAGCAACATAGTATGGGCTCCAGCTAGCGAGGACTTGCTCATGAGCATTTTAGAAGGTTTATCTTCAGAATGTGTGTAAGGAATATTAAATCCCATTCCACCTGTTCCGCTGGTACCCACCTTCAAGTAAAGTTTCGTATCAGCCTGACGCATACTTTCGATGAGTATTTGTACGTGACGAATTAATTGTGGGATATAGAGGGTGGAAATCATTCTCTCTACAGTCTCAATCAGCTTATCATCACCAGATCTGCCCTTGCGAATGTCATTTATTTGAGCTCGCAGCTCAGCAACTATCTGATAAACATTCTGGTAAGCAAAAGCTGTGGCTGTATTGATACAGTCAATGAGTATTTGTGGTTTATGAGCATCCATGATCTGATACAATTTGGAGTTATTGATGATATCAGGACCAAGATCATCGTAAATATCATGGATCATCAATTCAACCTGCTCAGGTTTGGAATAGATATCTGCCTTGGATAAAAAGGATAATTCATTTCGTACAAAAAGGTCGCCATGAACCGAAATTATTTTTGTCCCTTGATTGAGAGGATGATTTTCGAGAATGGTCTGTATTTCTGCAGCCTCATTCTCCCGTAAAGATGTTACGATTAATTCAGATGGTTTTTCTTCAAGTAATTGTTTAGCAATGGCTTGACCAACCAGTCCCCAACCACCAAATATTAATACGCGTTTGCCTTTAATGTCCATGTGCCAATTCCTTCAATTTTGCGACCTCAGCAGCTGATATTACCCGATACTTACCCAGGGAGAGATCATCTACTCTTAAAAATGCAAATTGCTCTCTGTGGAGTTTCACCACCTTGTGACCCAGAGCCATAAAAATTCTCTTTATTTCGCGTTTACGACCCTCTCGAAGAATGAGTCTGACCTCTGTAAATCTATCGAAATAGTTGTAGTCAAGAACCTCTGCGATTGCAGGTGTTTTAGCTTCAATATTTATGCCAAGTGGCAGACGATCCAGGTCATCCGAACTCACCTGCCCCAACACTCGTACCGCATATGTTTTGGGGATTTGAAATTTTGGATGGGTCAGGCTATAAGCCAGATCTCCGTCATTGGTCAGGATAATCGCCCCGGTCGTGTCATAATCCAACCTCCCCACAGGATATATTCTATCCTTTGAGGGAATTAAATCGATGATGGTGGTCCTGCCATAGGGATCGTTGGTTGTGGTGATCACCTGAGTGGGCTTATTGAGGAGAAAATATTGGTAGTCTGGTTCGAGTATGACCTGCTTACCTTGAAATACAACATCATCAGATAAGGGATTTACACGCGTTGCCGGATTACTCTCAACCTGTCCATTGATTGTCACCAAACCTTTTTGAATAAGGTCATCGCAGACTCGTCGCGAACCCAGACCAGCCATTGCCAGATATCGGTTGAAACGTATCTGTTCATCAGATTTTTTAGTCATATCACTCAAGATTTTGTATGTGATCCCAGGGATCAATTGGTTGATTAAACCAACTCGCCGTCATCCTCAGCCAGAATATCTTCTACTTCTTTCAGTCGCGGTAAATCTTTGACAGAATTAAGACCAAAATACTGTAAAAACTCCGTACTGGTCCGATACAAAAGGGCACGACCTGGACCGTCCTCACGGCCTCGAATCTCCAATAATTTCCGATCAAGGAGGGTTCGCAATGAGGAATCAGAGCTGACACCACGAATGGACTCAATATCATTTCTGGTGACTGGTTGTCTATAGCTCACTATAGCCAGTGTTTCCAGAGCAGCCTGAGACAATCGGAGTTTCCCTGATTTGGAGAAAAGACCCTTGATATAAGATTCAAACTCTGCGTTGGTTACGATCTGATAACCGCCAGCAACTTCTTTGATAAAGAATGCTCTACCGGACTTCTCATAATCAGAAGCCAGCTCGCGAATCACCTCCTGGAGAGGTATTTTGCTATTACTATCACCGAGACAGGTATTAAAGCGAGCTTCCGTTAATGGCTCAGGTGTGGCAATCAACAAGGCTTCAACAATCTGTTTTAATTCATTAATTTCCAAAAGTGCTACCCCTTGATATAAGTAGATCATCAAATAATTTCGACTGCTTTACTTTAACCTGACGATTTCTCAACATCTCAAGAATGGCCAAAAAAGTGACAACCACAACCAAACGAGAATCAAATTTCTCCAATAGACCTGCAAAACTCAATTTGGCTTTTGCCTGAAGCAAGCCATTCAGAAATCCTACCTGTTCACTCAGCGTAACTTCCTCAACGGCGACTGAATGAGTGGCAGGTTCTTCGTAGTTTTTAATGAGATATTGAAAAGTTAGCATGATATCATACAGTTTGACATCTTCCAAAATAGCCGTATTGTCTTCCTGTTGGGGACTCCACGTGGCTGGGATATGATAATAGTGTGGTCGTTCAAATCTTTCCATTTCAGAAAATGTAGCCGTCGCCTCTTTGTAACGCTTATACTCGAGCAACATATTCATCAACTCGGTACGCGGGTCTTCAATCTCATCATCACCATTGGCCTCGATAGGCAACAACATCCGGGCTTTGATTTTCATCAGTGTGGCTGCCATGAGAACAAAATCGCCAGCAGAGTAAAGTTTCAGTTCTTTGGCCAGATTAACATATTCAAGAAAATCTTTCGTAATTTGAGCGATGGGGATGTCATAAATATTCAATTCATCACGTTTAATTAAAAACAATAACAGGTCCAAGGGACCTTCAAACATATCCAGATCAATACGATGGAGTTGATTCTTCATTAGGAGCGTCCGGCGGGTACAAATCCTAATTTTCTATAGACTTTACTGATGGTTTTTGAAGCCATACGCCTGGCTCGCATTGAGCCTTCATCCAAGATTCCTGTGAGATAGCCCTTGTCGCCCATGATTTTATCATAGCGTTGTTGAAAAGGTTCTAAAAAAGCAACCAGAGAATCTGCCAGATCGCCTTTAAAGCCACTATACTGTTGACCTTCGAAACGATCCACAACTTCAGCCGGCTGCATATCATTCAACACAGCATAAATAGACAACAAATTCCCAATTCCAGATCGATTCAGAGACTCAGGTGTGATCTCACTTGCTGAATCAGTGACCGCGCGCTTGATCTTGCGTCGCAATACATCTGGCGGATCCAGTAGCGATATGTAATTATTCACATTGCTATCAGATTTAGACATCTTTTTATCAACATCCTGGAGACTCATGATTCTCGCTCCCGCTTTGGGGATAAATGGCTCAGGCACTTTGAAGGTTGGGCTGTAAGTATTGTTAAATCGATTCGCAATATCTCGGGTCAATTCAAGATGCTGTTTTTGATCTGCTCCCACAGGAACAAGATCTGTCTGATAGAGCAGAATATCAGCGGCCATCAAAGCCGGATAGGCATACAGGCCTGCATTGATATTGTCCTCATGTCGCTTTGATTTATCCTTAAACTGAGTCATTCTATTCAATTCACCCATATAGGTATAACAGTTCAATACCCAGGCAAGTTCAGCGTGCTGAGGTACATGAGATTGAATAAAAATGACGTTCTCTTCTGGGTCAATACCCGCCGCCAGATATTGTGCGGCAAAGGATAAACATCTGTTTCTTAAGTCTGCAGGCTTCTGGCGAACTGTGATTGCATGCATATCTACAACCATAAAAATGCCGAGGTAATCCTGTTGCATCTGCACCCAATTACGCATCGCTCCTACATAATTTCCGAGAGCTAAGTGCCCAGAAGGTTGAATGCCTGAAAGCAGGATTGGTTTTTTATCTTTTGGTACGTCGTTCATAATTTAAATATCTTCAATTCTATATTACTCGCATGGTCCTGGTGAATATTTTTCCATATTTCTCAAGATAAAGATCAGGATGATCAGGGTTCATACTATTCAATTTTACAAAACCTGAGGCATGAATAAAATCGCCTTCGCCAAGTGCTATGGCAACATGGGTGACCTTTTCAGATCTCTCTGCAAAGAAAATCAAGTCTCCAACTTCCCAATTTGAAAAATCATCGTCAACCCTGGTGCCCACATCAGCTTGCAGATGGGCATCCCGAGGCAGTCGCAATCCATTTAATCCATAAACAGTTTGAACAAAGCCAGAGCAATCGAATCCTTTTGGAGACCGACCGCCCCAATAATATTGAATCCCCTGAAACCTGAAAGCGGTTTGAATGAGTCGCTCAAAATCAACAGAATGCACGAGAGGGCGAGGACTATTTTGAACCCATCCTTGAACACCATCGGGGAGCAGTAATTGTACCCATCCCTCATGTTGGTCTAGCATCGGGAGTCGTGATAAAAGGGTAATATCACGAATACTGTTTGATTGGGTGTCAGGACTCTGAAAAATCCAGGAAATTTGCTCGCCGTGATGATAGAAGGTGTGATTCTCCCATGAAGTGGGCTTATCCACGATAAAAAACCGAGCTACCCATCCTTCATAATCATCTTCTTGTCTTACCCGAAGCCAATCACCCCTATCTTCGAGCACTTCCAATGTCTCACCCAGGTGAGTTTGTGAAGTCGTTTCAGATTTAAAAGCCGCATCCCGGTATATGGATGCAATACTGACATTTGTTAACATCTGCAAGGCCAAATAGCCCCTCCTTTGCGAGCAGGAATTTAATCGCTGATAACGGTGAAACAAGAGTTGCTAAAATCTGGCATCTCTGCAAAACTTAATGTACTCATTGTATGAAAAATAGTGTTTGCCCACCTCTAGGCTTTACAGTAAATAGTCGCCATGTTAGATGAAACACTTCAACTCTTTCAACGATATCCCGCATCTACATTCTGAGAAGTAAAACTGGCTAATATGGACCCATACGCATTTTCAACTGCTAAACTCCGCCTTCTTGAGCAAATTCGAAATGCCTGTTCGGAGTCTCAGTCACATGACACCCCGCGAATGATTCGCTGTAAAGTGGAAGTCGAAAATGTGGCTGCTATGCAGTGGCTTGCCTGCCAATCTATTCCTATCAAGACCTACTGGGCAAATCGTAACCAGGAATTCAAAATGGCCGGGCTTGGAGTTGCCCATGAAATTTCTGGGCAGCAAACCCCAGACCTGACAAAACTCTTCACCGAATTGCGGGTTTTCCTGGACCCAAAGTATCCAGATCTTCGTTATTATGGTGGTTTCCAATTCAATCAGGATAGCAAACCCTCTCAGGAGTGGAAAAGTTTTGGCGCCTACCGTTTTATTATTCCTCAATTCGAACTGCATCGTTCCGATGAGGGAACCTTTCTGGTCTGCAACTTTCTCCAGAGCGCAGAGAATTGCAATCCTCCTGAAGCAATAGTTAAGCAGCTAGCGGATGTTCAATTTGAACTTACTCTGAGTGATTGGGAAGAACGTACCATTTTACACCGGCGAGATATTCCAGACCGGGCTGAATGGCAATCCTCACTCGATACTGCTCTCGAAGAAATGGGTGAGGGTAAATACGAGAAGGTGGTTCTAGCTAGAAAAGCTACTTTAACTTTCAATGACCCCGTTGATCCAGTCGCCTATCTGCTTCGTCTGAGAAGAATGACTGAAGAAACCTTTAATTTTTATTTCCAGGCGGATGAGGGACATGCTTTTTTGGGAGCAACACCTGAGCGCTTGTTCAAGCGTCAGGGACGTACGCTTCATACCGAGGCCATCGCAGGTACTCGCCCCAGGGGATTAACAACCCGTGATGATGAACGTTATGCCAGGGCTTTGTTGAATTCAGAGAAAGAAGTCAGAGAGCATAGCATCGTTGTTGATATGATCCAGAATGTACTCGAAAAATACTGCCATAACCTGGTAATGGACGAAGAAGTTCAAATCACCCGACTTTCACACGTTCAGCATCTATGTAAACATTTCAAGGGTGAGTTGGATCCCGAAACCAGTGACGCAGATTTGATCAAAGCTTTGCATCCGACGCCTGCCATGGGTGGTTACCCCACAGATATTGCACTGGAAGCGATTGAGGACCTTGAGCCATTTAATCGTGGTTGGTATGCTGCTCCCATCGGGTTTGTAGGACATGATCATACTGAGTTTGTAGTTGCAATTCGCTCCGCACTAATTGAAAAGGAACGAGTTTCCCTATATTCTGGTGCAGGGATAGTATTGGGTTCAGATCCCGCCGACGAATGGCAAGAGATCGAAGATAAAATTAGCAAATTTTTAAAAGCACTGGATCTCTAAACACACTTTCTACCAATTTTCCAGGTTATCTCGTAACTCTGTTTTGTCACTTTATTCAAAGTCCATCTTCATTAGATTGCAGGCCATGAGATTAATTCATTTAACCCCATTTAATTGGTCTACTGAACTATGATGACCAACCTTGATGTTGCTCAGATAATTATTGAAGAGCTCTCGCGAGTGGGAGTCACTCAATTTATCATCTCCCCAGGATCCAGATCCACACCGCTAACCGTGGCAATTGCCAGGCATCCAAAGGCAAAGACCATTGTTCATTATGATGAACGCGGAGCAGCATTCTTTGCTTTAGGTTATGCACGTGCCACCCGGTTGCCAGCAGTTCTGGTTTGCACTTCAGGAACCGCAGTGGCCAACTACTACCCGGCTGTAATCGAAGCTTCCATGGACAATATCCCCATGATCATCCTCAGTGCTGATCGTCCCCCTGAGCTCATTGATGTTGGCGCCAACCAGGCCATTTTCCAGCAAAATATTTATGGTGTGTATCCTCGACTTGCACTGAATCTTCAACCCCCTGTGGCTGAGACAATAGCAACAGACATCCTTAACCAGGTCGATGGGTTATTTGATGCCAGTACGGGAGCACATCCAGGCCCAGTCCACCTGAACTGTCAATTTAGAGAGCCCTTATTACCCGAGAGGATCGAAAGTTCCGATTCGCCAACTTTTGATGCTGAGTGGGTGCATAATAATTCAAAATTTGTGTCTGCGTCTCCAACCTTCCCACCTTTGCTAGCTAAAAGGCTACAGCCCATGTTTCAGAACGTGGAGCAGGCCAAAAGAGGTCTTATCATTGTGGGCAGGTCGGTTAGAGATGAGTGCATCGATTCTATTCTACAGCTCTCAGAAACCTTGAATTTGCCAGTATTCCCAGATGTTCAATCACATTTGAGGTTTGCTGACAATCCGCTTATTATCAATCATTTTGATCTGGCTCTTCTTTCTGATGACCTTCAATTATTAAAACCAGATTTCGTTATTCATTTTGGTGGGGCTTTTACTTCAAAGCGGCTCCTGAATTACCTTGATGATACTAATATTTTCTATGTCTCAGTAAAAGAAACCCCAGAGCGAATTGATCCAAACCACCAAGTGAACATTGAGCTTCATACTGATATTAAAGAATTTTGCCAAAGCCTAGACCCTCAAGAAATTGACCGGGATAATCAGTGGCTACCATCATGGCAAATGGTTGAAGAGCAGACCGCGATCTCTATTTCAAAGCTATTAAAGGATGAGTCTCAACTCACTGAACCAGGAACAAGTTACCAGCTTTCGAAATTGATTCCCAGTCACCACGCACTCATGTTGGCAAACAGCATGTCCATCCGGGAGATGGAGATGTTTGCCTCCAAAGGTCATTTCGAGGGCGAAATCTTCGCGAACCGGGGAAGTAGCGGAATAGATGGCCTACTGGCTACAGCAGCTGGATATGAAGCTGGCTCAGAATGTCCAATCACTATTCTTATCGGAGATCTGGCATTCTTACATGATTTGAATTCACTCCAATTGATCAAAACAGCCCAACAACCCATCATCATAGTTGTTGTCAATAATGATGGTGGCGGCATCTTCAGCTTTCTGCCAGTGCGGAACGAAACTGATGTCTTTGAACCATTCTTTGGGACTCCCCACGGGCTGACCCTTGAGCATGCAGCATCAATGTTTGGTCTGGCCTATTCAAATCCTACAGATATGGATGCATTTAAAACCACTTATGTCAAGGCAACTCAACAGGCTGAATCCATCCTAATTGAGTTGGATTCTGACCGAATCGAGAACCACCGATTCCATCAAAATATTTTTGAAAGTCTTCGTGAATCTCCCTAGCTCCACGTATGATTGGAAATACCGGATTGAAGGAAATACAGAGGGGTATCCCCTGCTATGGCTACATGGTTTTTTGGGCGCTGGAGAAGATTGGTTAGAACTTGTCCGAACTCATTTTTCAGACTATTGTAATATTCTCGTAGATTTACCAGGTCATAGTGGATCTATAATGCCTACCGATTCAATCTTCGCAAACATGCTTACTGCCCTTCCCCAGCAACTCTCGAATTCAGGATTTGAGATGTTCACTCCCATCGGCTACTCCATGGGAGGTCGTATTGGATTTCATCTTCAGCAACTTGCTCCAGAGAAAATCCCAGCACTGGTTTTTCTGTCCAGTGCTCCAGGATTAAAGACCAGGAATGAACGAGAGCAGCGCACCATTGATGACGTTCAGTTAATGAACAAGCTGGCTAGCATTGGGGTTTCTCCCTTCCTGAAGGAGTGGTATTCATCTGACTTGTTTGGTAAAATCAAGAATAATGCAATCCTTTTCAGTGAATTGTGCCATACAAGATCAAATAATGATACAGAACAGTTGCGTCAAGCTCTGGCATTGATGGGAAATGGAGCGTTACCTTCCCTCTGGGATAATTTGGAGGATATTGCAGTTCCAACTTTGCTTATGACAGGTGAGTTGGACTCAAAATATTTTCAACTCAATCAGGAGATAAATCAGAAAATAGCTGGAAGCATCCACAATCAGGTCGCCGATGCAGGCCACGCCTTTCATCTTGAAAAACCATTGGAAACAGCTCGTATAATTAGACATTTTCTGAGCGAAATAATTGAAGGAGAATAGTGTGACATCTATTAAGTGGGAATCTGCAGGCGAGTACACCGATATTCGTTACCATAAATACAATGGAATTGCCAAAGTAACTATCAATCGACCAGAAAAGCGTAATGCATTCAGACCTCTAACAGTCATGGAAATGATAAAGGCGTTTGAGGATGCTCGTGAGGATCCTGAAGTAGGTGTGGTTATTCTGACTGGCGAGGGAGAAAAAGCCTTCTGCTCCGGTGGGGATCAATCCATTCGTGGAGATTCAGGGTACGAAGATGGGGAAGGTGTACACAGATTAAATGTACTCGATCTACAACGCCAGATTCGCACACTTCCCAAACCTGTGATTGCCATGGTTGCTGGATACTCCATCGGGGGTGGTCATGTTCTACACCTTGTTTGTGATCTTACCATTGCTGCTGATAACGCCATTTTTGGCCAGACCGGACCAAAAGTCGGCTCCTTTGATGGTGGCTACGGATCCAGTTACATGGCACGTATCGTGGGTCAGAAAAAAGCCAGGGAAATCTGGTACCTCTGCAAACAATATTCTGCTCAGGAAGCTCTTGACATGGGGCTGGTAAATACGGTGGTCCCCTACAAAGATCTTGAAAAAGAAACTGTGGCCTGGGGCGAGAGAATCCTGGAGCATTCTCCCCTCTCGATCCGATTATTGAAGTCAGCTTTTAACGCTGATGTTGATGGACAAACTGGTCTGCAAGAACTTGCTGGTAATGCGACCCTCTTGTACTACATGTCCGAAGAAGCTCAGGAAGGGCGAAATGCCTATAATGAA
Organism: Fidelibacterota bacterium; assembly: GCA_018650445.1. Classification (GTDB taxonomy): domain Bacteria; phylum Fidelibacterota; class UBA8477; order UBA8477; family JABMPR01; genus JABMPR01. The sequence goes on along the minus strand of JABIFX010000259.1, from coordinate 35,469 downwards.
AAGCGTAAACCAAACTTCAAGAAATACCCCTGGCGCCCTTGACCACTCCAAATAAACCTGAGTTTGCTACATGGGTTCAGGCTGCACGGCCATGGACACTTGGTGTTGCGATATCCCCTGTCCTTATGGGGACAACCATTGCACATACACAAGGTGGCATTCAATGGCTAGCTGCCATAGCAGCCCTACTTGGTGGTATATTCATTCAGATTGGGACCAATCTGGCTAACGATTATTTTGATTTTAAAAAAGGTGCAGATACCCAATCAAGAGTTGGACCACAAAGGGTTACTCAGTCTGGACTCATCGCCCCAGAGGCAGTAAGAAATGGGTTCATAGCCTGCTTCGGGCTTTCGTTTGTCCTCGGCATTTATCTGGTCTACTTAGGGGGCTGGCCTATTGTTGTTATTGGCCTACTCTCCCTCTTATTGGGCGTGATTTATACTGGAGGTCCTTTCCCCCTGGCCTATTATGGTCTGGCAGAACTTCCAGCTTTCCTTTTTTTTGGACCCATCGCCTGCGCCACAACCACTTATGTTCAAATCGGAACCTGGAGCACCGCTGCTCTGATTGCAGGCATCTCAGCTGGATTTTTTTCAGTAGCTCTACTTTCCATCAACAATCTCCGAGATTATCAAGAAGATAGAAAAGTTGGAAAGCGTACCTTAATCGCACTTTTTGGTCGTCGATTTGGTGTAGTAGAATATGGTTTTTCAGTGTTGTCAGCAACACTAGTGCCCCTATTGTTCATCTACTTTGCACCAACTCATTCCATGATAGGAGTTACGGCCATTTCAAGTCTCATGGCTCTCCATGCGCTTCGGATTACCATCAACTACAGGGAAGCATCGGAGTTATATGCGGTTTTAAAAATGACGAGCAAATTGCAGATTATCTTCACAGTCATTTTCATTATCACCTGGGTGATATAGGGGAATTTTCCAGAGTATGGAATTTCATACCCCAAATTTCGCAGGAATTACCCTCTTGCCCCGATTCCAGGATATTCCTCTGGAATTAAAATCAGCCCGGATTTACAAATATTCTCTCCCATTTAAAAATCCTCTGGTTTTAAAACATACCACTCTCCGAGAGAGGGAGGGCCTCATTCTTGTATTGACTGATATAAATGGACACACTGGCATGGGTGAAATTAGCCCCCTTCCTGGATTTAGCCGTGAAACGCTGGAAACAGCTTTACTCAATACAACCTTACTCCTGGATGAAATGATTGGGTCAGGTGAATTTACGGCACACTACTGCTCCAAAAAAAAAGGAGGATGGCAAGATAGTGTCGCCCCAGCTGTATCATATTTTGGGGTGGAAACTGCAATTTTATCACTCCTCGCCGATTCAAAAAATGTAGGTCCTGGTGAGCTAATTTTTGGAAAATCCAGCGCGAGAGTTCCTATCAATGGATTGATTCGAGGATCGCTTTCAGATTGGGTTCCAGAAGCCGAGAGAATGATGAGGGACGGCTATAAAACGCTTAAGGTAAAAGTTGGTCGAATAAATAGTATTCTTGAAGCCAGAGGTATTCAGGATATTCGGAAGTTTGTAGGTCCCGATATTAAACTACGTTTAGATGCGAATCGAAGCTGGGATCTGGCAACTGCCATTGAGTTTGGTAAGGCTGTAGAGTCCGCCGACATTGAGTACATTGAGGAGCCCCTCGACGAGCCAGTCGATCTTCCAAGATTTTTTGATGCATGTGGTGTGCCCTTCGCCTTTGATGAAACATTGCACCAGATCATGGATCCAACGATTTCATTTGAATCCTACACCGGATTACGAGCCCTGGTTCTAAAGCCTACCCTCATTGCTTGCACTGCCAGGCTCATTTCATTGGTCAATCAGGCAAAGGGAAAGGGTGTACTCCCGGTTTTATCTTCAAGCTACGAAAGTGATGTTGGTTTAACCATGCTGGCCCAACTGGCAGGTTCAATCAGTGGGGAGGATATTGCAGCCGGATTGGATACCCGAGCTGCGCTTACTTCCGGAACCACCAAATCACCCGCAGCAATTAAAGATGGGTGGATGTCTCCACGATCATTAACTACGCAGGACCTGGATCTTAGCCATTGTGAATTACTCTACCAAAGCTAGGCCAATCGATGAGCATCCCCTATTGGGGGCTGCCCGGCAACATCCTTCTAGACCAGCAGTGCAATTCGGGGAATTGACACTCACATATTCTGATCTTTATTTGAAATCGAAGCAAATTGCTGTCGATTTGTCCCAGAGAGGAGTTCAGAAAGGCCAACTGATTGCTTTGGGCGATCTTCAAACCATGGAAATAATCGTATCAGTCTGGGCTTGCATCCTGGGTGGTTTTATCGCTTTCCCTTTAAATGTACGCTTCCCTGAATCCTCACTGGCTCAGATACTCACTAATATCAAGCCTTCACTCATCATTTCGAATTCTTCATATCCAAACCACAGCTCAGTCATATTTGGCGAATTAATAACTGATGCGAGCCAGCTTGGCTCTATTGACCTACCTCGTTATGATGCCGGCAAGGCTGCTAGTCTACTCATGACCTCTGGCTCTTCCGGGGATATCAAATTTGTCCAACATAGTCATCATAATCATATTGAAAGCGCTAAAGGTTCAAATCAGAATATCGAACTCAATGCTTCTGACAGCTGGCTATTGAGTCTACCCCTCTATCATGTTGGTGGTCTCTCCATCCTGTATCGAACAGGTTTAACCGGAGCTGCGCTCATCATTCCCGAGGAAAAAAATTCGATGTTAGAGGTGATTGACAAATATGGCATTACCCATATCTCCCTGGTAGCGACACAATTTCAAAGGCTTCTAAACGACGAGCAGGGTCCCATGATCCTGCAGGGAATGAAAGCCATACTTCTGGGTGGGAGTGCTATCTCAACAACACTTATTCAGAAGGCTCTGGATCATCATCTTCCCATTCACGTAAGTTATGGATCAACTGAAATGGCCTCGCAGATTACGACAACCGCCAGGCATAATCGTAAGTCAGCGCTGGAGAATTCAGGGAAAGTCCTCCCTGGCAGAGACTTGATCATTTCACATGAAGGTGAGATTTTAACTAAGGGAGAAACCCTTGCTCAGGGATATTTGCTCAACTCAAATCTCATTGAATTGCGCGATGATGATGGCTGGTTCCACACTAGAGATGTTGGATATACCAATGTACAAGGAGAACTGACTGTTACAGGCAGAATGGATAACCAGTTTATATCCGGTGGAGAAAATGTGCAACCCGAACATATTGAGCGATTGTTATGCAATATTCCAGGAATCTTAAGTGCCATTGTTATCCCGAAGAAAGATGATGAATTCGGTGCTAGACCGGTAGCATTTCTTGAAATCAATCAAGAGGTTCCTGATGGTAGAGAAATCAGCCAGCAATTAAGCAGTCATTTACCAGGATATATGCTTCCAATCGCATATTATGAACTCCCCCCAGAATTAACCAAGGATAGTTTGAAAATTTCGCGCAAGGAACTGACCAGACTGACACACTCTGGAAACAAACATTTGCACTCCCTCTAATAATGATTATTTAGTCCTCATGGAAAAAGCTAACACAAATTCAAAGACTTCACGTCTTGATTCCTTTATAGATAACCCTCGCAAAGCTATCTGGACACTCGGATTGCCAGTGATGACCGGTATGGCTGTTCAAACTTTATACAGTATCGTAGATATGTTGTTTGTTGCCCGAATCTCTGTAAATGCCATCGCAGCTCTGGGTTTTAATTTGCCACTATTCTGGATGGCCATGGGTATCAGTTTTGGTCTGGGTACTGGAGTAACTGCTGTTATTGCCCGCTTCATCGGTGCCAGGGATCATGCTGCTGCAACAAATGTTGCCGAACATGGACTCCTCCTGGGATTGATCATTGGTGGAGCTTTCAGCACGGTGGGGCTTCTTTTTGGAGAAGAGATTCTAATCCGTTTAGGAACGCCTGATGAACTCATGGCTGATACTCTCTCCTACTTCCAGGTGATCGCCGGTGGGTTTATCTTCATGATTACTGGTATCTTCCTTCGCTCAATATTTAGTGGAGAGGGTGATACCAAAACACCTGTCAAAATTCAGGTCACCAGTACCATCATTAACATCATTCTAGATCCGATACTCATATTTGGATTTGACATGGGGGTACGTGGAGCTGCCCTGGCTACAGTATTGAGTATGATTGTGGCTGTTGTAATGTACTCAAGAGTGATTCTCTTTAAAAAAGTGACTCTACTGCAGTTGAATCTTAAATACTTCAAATATAAATCAAAATTTATTAAAGATATCTTCCGTATTGGTATCCCCTCTTCATTATCAATGATAATCATGTCATTGGGCGCTGCTTTGTTTAACTGGATTTTGGTTCATTATTCTCCCGAAGTGATTGCGGGCTACCAGATTGCAGGTCGGCTCGATCAGATATTCTTCCTGCCCATTATGGCTATTGCGGGTTCGCTGGTAACGCTGGTAGGAATGTTTTATGGAGCTCAACGCTTTGACCTCATCAACAGCGTCATTAAAGACGGACTCCGTTATGGGATATTTATCGGTTTGGGCAGCGGTTTACTTTTTTACATCATTGCGCCCTATGTTTTTAGAATTTTTACCGATGATCCAACAGTCCTTGCCGTTGCAGTCAGTATCATCAGAACCTTTTCACCAATCTACTGGCTTATTGCTATAGGAATGATTTCTGGTAGAGCACTCCAAGGTCTTGGAACTGGGATTCCATCACTGGTTATTACGGCTATTCGTGTGGCGGTAGTCAGTGGACCTCTCGCCTACTATTTCGCAGTAGTGCTTGATAAACCTTATGTCTGGGTTTGGTATGCTTCAGTGATTGCTGTTTTTATTGCAGCAGGAACGTCACTAACCTGGTTGTTTGTTCGATCTAGAAGGGTACAGCGAGAAGTTAAGGCACAAGCCGCTTCCTAATCATTATCTCCTGAATCAAGTTCAAGTTGGGTAGATCCTGGTGTCAGTGCTTCTTTTTTCTGAAGTTCAAGAATCTTGTTTACTGGCCGTTCTAGAGCTCTAGATCTAGTTGAAATCAGTTCCTGGAACTGGCGCACGGCAATATCCAGATTCTTCTCTGTTTTGGTCATTACCTCTGAAAATTTATCCCATTGTTGCTGGAATTTAACCACTTCATTCATGATTTCGGAAGCACGTTGTTCCATCATAAAATTGGATGTTGCCTGATTAAGAAGGGACAACACTGCATATAGGGTAATGGGCGAGCAGAGCATGATCTTCTTGCTCAGCGCCTCTCCAATAAAGTCAGGATCCTCCTGGTTAATAAATCCATATATGGACTCATTGGGTATAAACATCATGGCATAATCTACTGTGCCTTTGGCCGTATCGATATAACCCCGTTTGCTGATCTCATTCAAGTGTTTGCGTACATCCTGAAGAAAGGCTTTCTTCTCAATATCCTGCAATTGAACATCACTGGTTTGAAGATAATTCTCGTAATGAGCCAGGGGAAACTTGACATCCATATTGATTTCACGACTCTTAGGCAGTTTGAAGGTATAGTCAGGTCGCTGTCCATCGTCCATGGTGGATTGCTTGGTGTAATTAATATTCTCCTGTAAACCGACATAGTTCAAGATGTCTTCGACCAGACGTTCACCCCATTGTCCGCGCTTCTGAGAGCTGGCCAGCAGTGTCTGCAGGGTCTCTGTAGTTGTGCGAAGTCTTTGGGTCTCATCCTTTGAGGTTTCAAGCTCAGTTTTCAATTCTGTAGAGCGTTGGACAATATCTTTCAGACGTCCGTCCATATTCTCAAGAGATTTCTGAATCAATTTCTCTTTCTCACCAAGGTGAGATTGATTCTGTTTACTTTGATCTTTGAATTTTTCATCAGCCAGTCGCAAAAATTCTTTCTGGCTATCTCGAAGTACATCCTGGGATAAACTTTTAAAGCTATCCTGGAGCTGTTCCTTCATCTCGTGAAGACGTTTCTTCTCCTCCTCCAGACGATCCTTGGATTCCTCAAGGCGAGTATTAATGGTCGCATTTTGCTCACGCAATTCCTGGGCCTCACCACGCACCTTTTCAAGCTGACTTTCAGCACGTCCTAATTGATCTTGAAGATTGCCTCGCTCAACTTCAAGACGGGTAAGGGTTTCCCGATCCTTGAAATCTCCACTTCCCTGGGTTTTTCGTACAACAATAAAAGTAACAGCTGCTGTTAAAGCAGCAATCAGAAGGGTATAAACTATATCCATATTTACCTACTCAGGGAATCACTCTCTGGGAGAGCGGGTTATTTATAGTTGATCTGCCAGATCCTGCTCAGCGACAAACTTGACCTGAATTTTGTCAAGTCTTTCGATTTCATCATAGCCTACAACGATAGAATATTCATATACTTGCTGCACTTCCTGTGCAAAAATGCGTAGAGCATCTACCCCGGGGATAGCCAGGAGTAATTGCTTAAATTTGCCCTGATTATAATAATACTCGCCAGGAGATTCTATGGGTCTGGGGAATGAATGATAGAAGACCCGTCTAAATGCAAGCTTCTCAGGTCCCATGGTGATTATAGGTACTATTCTCCAATCACCGCCAGCAACTTCACGCGTGAAATCAGCATCGATATACCCCAAATCCATGAACGCATGACCTTCAAAAGATTCAGTTTTACCAACCAGACCTGAGCGCGTTTTGCTGAAATGTTCAATTTCATCAAGAATGCGTGGATTTATACGATAACCTACTTTGAAATTTACAAGAACGCTATCTGGTTCCGCCTGTAAACGCAGCGTATGAATGTCATGGATGTTGGCCAGATAGGGATCATAGGCGATATCATGCCACAAGGCTTCCAGCTGGGCACCAAGCTTCATTCTGGATTGTTGCTCATATTTCTGTTGTAGATCTTCGGTTTCGTTTTGCTTTTTTGTATCAAAAAGAGTCGTCAGCTGATCTCGAAGAGCCACCCCTGGTAGAGGAGTTGCATCCTGATTGGGCATCTTGATGTCCGTATTAGAACTCAAGGCAGGATCATCTTTGAGACGAAGACTAGCTAATGTCCACTCAGACAGCTCACTTTTCCAGGTGAGTAATTTTGTGTATGGGACTCTATCCTCAAATCGAGCCAGGACTTTCGTATCTCTCAAGGATAATAGATCCATTTGGACAGTGAGCTCACCCTCCATATAACTGTATCGACCCAGAATCAGATACGATTCATAACCTGGATCTACCTGTCTTTGAAAAACTGATTTCCAGATCAGGTCCTGGAGTCTATGGGGTCTATCCACCAAATCATTTTGAAAGTCAGGGATGGAATAGGCATAGAGATAATCGGTTTCAGCCAGACCTGCTTTTAAAAAGCCTGGGAAACCCTGTTCCAACCAACTTTGTTCACCTCTGGGGCTGTGATTTTCAAACGGTTCTATAAACACCAGAATGTTGTTATTTGAGACAGGCAAAATCTCTTGGCCAAAAGCGCCAATGACAAGCATCCCTAAAATGATACACAGAACTAACTTTTTATTCATAAGCTCCCCAGATTATTCAGATTACTTGCCAACAAAATAATTCTTTGCTCATCACGTTTGCAAGAACCAATACTGAAACCGATTTTCAGCCTTCTCAGGATTTTCGGGCGATCTTCGCCCAGCTATCCCGCAGGGATACTATCCTGTTAAAAACAGGATGATCATGCGTACTATCCTGGTCAACATTAAAATAGCCGACACGTTCAAACTGATAACGCTCGCCTGACTTGATACCCCTCAGTGCAGGTTCAACTTTTGCATATTTGATAATTTCAAGTGAATCGGGATTAATGTTGGATCTAAAGTCCTGACCTTCTTCAACTTTGTCGGGATGTTCAACGCTAAACAATCGGTCATAAAGACGAACTTCCGCATCCAGACACTTCTCAGCTGAAACCCAGTGGATCACACCTTTCACCCGTCGATCTGTAGGCTGTTTGCCCAAAGTATCGGGATCAATGGTACAGCGGAGTTCAACAATTTCGCCAGCATCATTCTTGATCATATCTTCGCATTTGAGGATATAACCGTAGCGCAATCGAACTTCTTTCCCTGGGGCGAGACGGAAATATTTCTTCACAGGTTCTTCCATGAAGTCATTTTGATCAATGTAGAGTTCACGGCTGAAGGGCACACTTCGAGTGCCAGCACTCTCGTCTTCGGGATTATTTACGGCCTGGAGTTCTTCCACCTGACCTTCAGGATAGTTTTCAATAACCACCTTTAGAGGATTTAGAACTGCCATCACGCGTGGCGCGATTGCGTTGAGATGTTCCCGCACATGATTCTCAAGAATGGTGACATCAACCACGCTATTGTGTTTAGCCACACCGATATATTCACAAAATTTACGAATGGATTCGGGGGTATAGCCCCGACGTCTTAAACCTGAAATGGTGGGCATCCTGGGATCATCCCAACCGCTCACAAAACCCTCATTGACAAGTGTCAAAAACTTCCGCTTACTCATCACAGTGTATGTAAGGTTTAGGCGGGCGAACTCGATTTGTTGAGGATGGTGAATCTCAAGTTTGTCACAGAACCAGTCATAGAGTGGTCGATGATTCTCAAACTCCAGAGTACAGATGGACTGAGTTATCTTTTCAATGGAGTCAGACTGACCGTGGGTAAAGTCATACATGGGATAAATACACCAATCATCACCAGTTCGATGATGATGTTCATGAAGAATTCGATAAATGATAGGATCTCTCATGTGAAAATTGGGATGTGCCATGTCAATTTTGGCTTTAAGAGTCCGAGTACCATCTGGAAATTCACCAGCCTTCATTCTGGCAAACAAATCCAGATTTTCGTCAACTGAGCGATCCCTGTAGGGACTATGCTTTCCTGCTTCCGTTGGTGTACCACGGTACTCCCTGCCTTCTTCGAGAGTAAGATCACAGACGTATGCCAGTCCGTCTTTTATGAGCTTAACAGCCCAATCATAAAGCTGATCAAAATAATCAGAGGCATAATACTCTCTATCTTCCCAATCAAAACCCAACCACTTAATGTCCTCTTTGATGGAGTGAACATACTCGTCTTCTTCTTTGCTGGGATTCGTGTCATCAAAGCGCAGGTTGCACAGCCCTCCATACTTTTCAGCCAGGCTGAAATTCAGGGCGATTGATTTTGCATGTCCAATATGTAGATAGCCATTGGGTTCTGGCGGGAATCGTGTATGGACTATCTGGCCAAAACGGCCAGATTTTAAATGATCATTAATGATTTCTTCAACAAAATTCAGTGATTTTTCTGGAGCTGTGGCAGCGCTCTCGTTCGTGTCTGCGTTTAGGTTCGCACCCATACTATCCTCATATCTTAAGCCTGATTTTTCAGGGCTTGGTCAAAAAAACTAATCAGCAAATAACATACATTTTCATCCACAGCTTAGCCATGATGAATTTTACTCAATCCTGTGCTGGATTTATTGTTGCTGGGCGACCAGCTGGAGTGCTCGATCAATGCGATTCATGCAGCCATCTTTTCCAATGATGGCCATAATCTCGAATAGACCAAAGCCTACTGCCTTACCCGTAATTGCCACACGGAGAGCATGGACAATCATCCCCATACCCACACTTTTCTGTTCGACGAAATCATGCAGAAATTGATCGAGGTTATCAGCCGAGAAATCTTCAACTTCGGGTAAGACACTTCTCAATTTAATCAATAACTCGCGTTGAGCTTCAGCATTGACCAGACGTTTCCGGAATGCTTTTTCTTCATATTCAAGAGTAGCCTCAGTCTGGAAAAACTCTGCATATTCCAGGATATCCCCAGCAAATGAAAGCCGCTCATTAGCAGCTCCGAGAATCGCTTTAACTTTCGCTATTGCGTCCGTAGAAACTGGGGTCGGTATCAGTCCGGCTTTCTCAAGATATGGCAGGACCATTTCCAATTTTTCATCCATCTCAAGTCGCCACATATAGCGACTCTGGAATGAGGTGAGTTTTTGGGGGTCAAAACTGGCTGGAGCCTTATTAATACGGTCCAGACTAAAATCTCGAATCATGGCTTCGCGGCTAAAATCTTCGGTATGATCATCCAGAGACCAACCCAAAAGGAGTAAATAGTTAACGATGGCATCAGGGAGAAATCCAATTTCACGATAAAAATCAACAATTACGGGGTTAAAAGTTTCAGGCGAAGCAGAGAACCCTATTTTTTCAGCTATTTTTTCACCATGATCATACAGGACCTTAAAATCTCTATTTTTTAAATATTTATCTAATTTTCGTTTGCTCAGTTTATTTGAGCTTCCAGGCTCAGCCACAAACGGAAGATGGGCATAGATGGGCAATTCAAGCCCGAGACTCTCGCCAATAAATATTTGACGTGGCGTATTGGGCAAATGCTCAATGGCTCGAATCACATGGCTGATTTCAAAGGCACCATCATCAACCACACTGGTTAAATGATATAGACAGGATCCATCCTTGCGTTGAATAACGTGGTCTTGTTCCCCACCCCATTCGAAGGACATATCGCCGCGAACCATATCATAAAATTCACATTTGCCATCTCTGGGCATTTTGAGGCGTACAATAGATTCTCGACCTTCTGCCTCATATTTCTTAACATCTTCATCTGTTTCAGCCATCCAGGTGCGACTATAAATGAACTGCCGCTTTTCTTTCTCAGCTGCCTGGCGCTCAGCTGCAAACTCATCCGGTCTTGAGAAATCTCTATAAGCATGACCGTTGTGAAGCAGCTTTTCAACAGCTTTTGCATAAATATCAGATCGTTGAGATTGAAAATACGGAGCGTGGGGTCCACCCATGCCAGGACCTTCATCCCAATCAATACCCAGCCATTTGAATCCGTCCATGATGGGTTGCAGCGCTTCATGGACATTTCTAGCCTGATCTGTGTCATCAACACGGAGAATGAATTTACCACCATGATGGCGGGCAAATAGCCAGTTAAACAGGGCGGTTCTTACGCCACCAATATGTAAGTAGCCAGTAGGACTTGGGGCAAAACGGACGCGGACTTGAGACGGGGTCATATTATTAATGTTATCTTTCTATTCAACTTTGGTTAGCGGGACAACTGCTGAGCTAGGTGGAAGCACCGAAGTCCTTTCAAATCTTTTCTACTCGTACAATGGAACACAATATGGAGATGTCGTCCTTCGATGGAGTTTATCTTGAGCAAAGTCGAAAGGCTCAGGACAATAGTTCAATCTTCAGCTCCGATGTAATGTTTTAGTTAAATCGGATAGTTCCCATATGGTGACCGGCTAAATCCAAACTTACCTCATCACCGGATTTCAAAACACCCACGCCTTCTGGCGTGCCGGTGAAGATAATATCACCGGGTTGCAAGTCAGTATATTCCTCCAGATAGGCAGGAATCTTTTCAAATGGGAGAATCATCTGACTGCTATCTCCCTGTTGTCTGACTTCACCATTTAAAAGCATGGTAAAACGTATTTGATTCAGGGAGGGAATTTCATTCACTGAAATAAATCGGCTGACGATGGCAGCCCCATCAAATGATTTGGCCAATGTCCAGGGCTTACCGGCTGCTTTGAGTTCATTTTGAAGATCACGTAGGGTGAGATCCAGACCCAATCCAATGGCTGCGATGAAAGATCCACCGTCATCACGATCCATGAGTGCAATAATTTCGGTTTCATAATGGACTTCACCGTGACCGGGAAAAAGGGGCTGTATTCTTTGCATGGGGACTAGAGCATTCAGCCCCTTCTGAAAAACCAGAGGTTTGGCCTCAACGGTATTTCCCAGTTCTTCAGCATGTTTAGCATAATTTCTCCCCAGGCACCAGATGGTACGTGGCTGAATCCCTTTTTCTTTCTCAGTAAAATCAAAGGCCATTGTCTAGTTCCCTTTAAAAATGATTCCCAACCGATGACACTTTTGCCCGAACAAGGTAATACAATTTGGATTTGAGTTTGTGAGTTTAATGGGTTTGGCCAGTTGGAGTGCAATAATGTGTATATATCATGCTACTCCAAGCCCTCTTTTATTCTGGTTGCCATAGTTAGTGAAATCCCTGGAACGTGTGCAAGTTCTTCAACACTGGCATTTTTAATATTTTTTAGTGATCTGAAATATTTGATCAAAGCGACACGACGCGATTGACCTATCCCTTCAATATCATCAAGGGCTGAGTGCACCATGGCTTTCCCTCTTCGATTCCTCTGAAAGGTGATGGCAAAACGGTGGGCTTCGTCTCGAATACGGCGAAGTAATATGATAGAGGGACTGGTTTTAGGAATACCCAGAGAGAGGGATTCCCCAGGCAGAAATACTTCTTCAAGACGTTTGGCCAGTCCTAGAATGGGAATATGGGATAAGCCTAATCGTGCCAGCACTTCTACAGCAGCACTTAGTTGACCCTTTCCCCCATCGATAAGTATCAAATCTGCCTCTGGAAGACCTTCCGCTTTCACTCGAGTATATCTACGATGTATGACTTCTTTCATACTGGCGAAATCGTCGATTCCATCTACAGACTTAATTTGATATTTCCGGTACTCACGTTTGGCTGGTTTCCCATCAATAAAGCAAACGAGTGAAGCCACGGTTTCAGTGCCTCCCAGATGAGAAATGTCATAACCCTCAATGCGTCGTGGCGGTGCTGGTAGATTCAGATCTTCCTGAAGGGAACGAATCATTTTGGGCACGATCTCGATCCGTTGAGCCTGTTCCAAAGCCCAATCTTTTAATACCAGTTCTGCATTACGCTCTGCCAGATCCAAAAGAGTTTTTTTCTCCCCTTTCTGAGGTGTTATAAAGCTAATTTTGACCCCTGAAACATCTTTTAGCCAGGCATGGATCATGTCCACATCAGCGATTTCGTCTGGGACCAATATCTCCCGTGGTATAAAGGAGGCATCTTCATAGACACGGGTAATCATACGGCTAAGAATGCTGGGCATGCCTTCATCCTCTGTTCCACGGAATCGAAACTGTTCTTTACCTATTAGTTTGCCTGCTCTAATACGAATCAGAATGCCACAGGTAAGATTGTCTTGTCTGGCGACGCCAAGAACATCTCTATCCTCGAAATCACTGGTTTTCAGTCGTTGCCGACTCACATAGGACCTGACTGCTTCTAATTGATCCCGATGTCGCGCAGCATGTTCATACTGCTGGTTATCAGCAGCTTGCTGCATTTTTTCTGAGAGGTAGGTATCCACATTGTCAGTCCTCCCCTTCAGGAAGTCCTCAACGCGGTTGATCATTTCGGCATAATCAGCCCTGGTAATCAGACCCTGACAGGGACCATCACATTTGCCAATATGGTAGTCCAGACACAATTGGATCTTTTTTGCAGATACAGATTCATCATCCATCCGATAGCTACAACTCCGAATGGTAAAAATACGCTTGATAACAGCCAGAGCAGCACGGAGCCCCTTAACATTGGTATAGGGTCCATAGTAGATAGACCCATCTTTCACGATGTTACGAGATACGAATACTTGAGGGTAATCTTCATTGGTAATGCGGATATAGGGGAAAGTCTTATCATCACGCAAATCGATATTGAAACGGGGACGGTGCTGTTTGATCAGATTTGCCTCGGTAAGCAAGGCTTCCACTTCAGTACGGGTTACCAGAGTTTGAAGATCCCAGATTCTGGCAATGAGTCGGGCGGTCTTGGGGCTATCAGGAGTTCCAGTAAAGTATGATTTTACACGGTTTTTTAATACCTTGGCTTTCCCAATGTAGATGATTTTACCATTTTTATCATAGTAGAAATAGACCCCGGGTTGGGTTGGCAAATCTTTGAGTTTGGCCTTATAGGGGGCTTCAGTTGTACTCATGCTGAAAATCTAAAATGATGCAGAGGGAATGCTTGGGTTTTCTTGCAACGTATACCACGAAAATTTCTAATTAACTTTTGCACAATTTGAATGCAGCAGAATTGGGTTTAAGGAGCTATGTCGGAATTCAACTGGCTGTAGCTCAAGAGTTGAGCTTACCTCTCAGGCCGTAGATAGAATATATTGGGCTGATAATGACCAAACCCCCGAAAGTATAGAGTTGTTCACATGGACGTGCAGGTCGTCTTATATTATGCTGAAGAATCTTTTCTAAAATGAGATCTGACCATCAGGTGTTCTATAAAGTAGAAAGAAAGGGGGCTTGTATGGTATTTTCAAAAGTCATTCAAATGGTTCTCTTTTTTACTATCCTATGCATGCTCTCATGTCCAACAGAACCTCACTCTGAATTTTATTTTGAAATCGAAAACAATGGCTCAACTAACGTAAATGTCAGCTACACTATTCTTGATAGTTTGAATACAGATACAAGTCTTGTTGCAGGTCGATGGCTCACAATACACGAAACTTCAGTTGGCAGTTGCTTTGAACCCCTGAATGACAATGAATTCGCAAAACATATTGAGTTGTTTATGGTGATAAGGGATGGAGATACTCTGAATGTGCAAACCCCGGGAAATCGGAGTGAGTGGAGGTATGTCGGTTGGGACAATGGGGGCGCTATTTCTAATCCCTGTGGAGGTAGTGGACATTATACTTTTCTTATCAGTGATTCACTATACCCACCGTAAGGTATACTCAAATTAGCATTGTATTGCTTTTGTAGGTTAGAGATCCACTTTCACTAGATTTTACTCTTAGCTTGCAGCTTTTTTATAGGGCCTACATCCCTAGCATTAATCTACCTTTTTCGCTGATCATGTCTGCATTCCAGGCGGGCTCAAATACAACTTCAATATCAACTTCAAACTCAGGGTATACGTTCGTGATGGATTGTCTGATATTCATTAAAATGGCATCACCCAGGGGACAGGCTGGGGTAGAAAATGTCATCTTTATCTCAACTTGACTCTGGCCATCATAGATAAGCGAGTATATTAATCCCAGATCCACAATATTAAGTTCTACCTCCGGATCCATCACACCATATAATATTTGTTCCAGTTCAGATTCGATTTCTTTTATCTCATCACGGGTTTTCATATTGGATTTCTTTCTGTCTTAACTTTATGAAATATAATTTTAAATACATTGAGATTATAGAGGACTGCAGTTACAAGAAGTGTATAGCTGCCTAATCTGATCATCCAGATAGTATCGGTAATTAGCGCAGTTACCAGCACAATGATTGCGAGATTATAGCTATAGAACTGTAAAGTTACCAGGCGTTCGGAATAAAGTTCCTTGGGCATGGGAGTCTTATACTTTCCAACCAATTGCTTGTATTTGTGGAGCCAGATAATAAAGGGCAGGGTTTTGTAAGTTTGACCAAGGATAATCGGAGTAATTAAGCCAAAAATAATAGAAAAGCCATAGAGCGTGGTGGTCCTGAGATGAAATGAGTTCTGAAAATCAAGTTTCAGCATGATCGTTAAGCTGAGAAGGATTGGTAGCAGCATTGATAGGACAGAAACTAAAGTATGTTTCATGCCGACATCCAGTTCTTTCCGCAATCGTTTTTGATAGACTTCCCTTACAAAAACCAGATAGAGAATAATTCCCAATGATATACTCACCCAATACACTGGAATGAGCAAAGTACCCTGTAGAACTAACCAATCAAGGCCAAGGAGTAAAAGCCCACCATTTATTAAATAATAGGCAAAATTTAGCTTCCCCTCATTCAGGTTATGGGAGATCAAGAACATGGGGATGAGGGATGATGAAACACCAATAATGAGTGTAACAAACCAGCCCACCAATCCGAGGTGAGCATGTATTTTCAAATAATGCAGGTGGATCTGTGATAGAAATGGATATTTGAAGTTGATGGCAATCAATAAACCTAAAAATGCCGCCAGAAGTAGCCACAGAATAGCTGTAACCACATATTTGGATTGAATATTTCGCTTTCCCATTCTCTGAGAGAATAGAACATTCCCAATAAATCCAGAAAGTGCTGTAAACATGAGAGATGAGGCATAGATGAGAGTGGTCCCATAAGCGCTTGTCCAAAAAGAGTATACCAGTAATAGGATGGCTACAGCAAATATCCAGAAAGTAATTTTTGCCAATAGCTCACTGTAGAGTGCCGTTTCAAACACGACTGGAATCAATTGGTACAAGGCTCCAAAAGCCAGCATGGAAGCCCAGCCTAATACAGCGAGATGCGTGATTGCCACAAGCTTACCACTGAAATAGGGACCTAATACATCAGTGCCTGCAAGAATAATAAAAACAGTTAAGCACAGGAAGGACAGGGCACTATAAACGAAGTGAGGAACAACTACTGAAAGGGATGGGGCGTTACCTGTTTGCAAATTGTTCAAGGCTTAGCTCGAGGTAGATTTATAGATTAGCAATTGGATATGATTGGAATCAATCTCATTTGCTACAATCGAGTAGTTTCTATCTTTTAACTCAGGAAATAAAAATTGAGGCATCTTTTTATGATCAACAAATAGGGCATGATTCTCAGGAAGCGATTCCAGTGCTTTAAGTATTTCCACCATCGGTTCAGGCATTTCAAGATGTCTTACATCTAGCGTCTGTGTTTTGTTGCAAAAAGATTCCAGCTGCTGTTGAAAGTCTTGCTCATTGGGAGTCAAATTTTCTGATACATCCTCAACCTGAACATTTGATTGAACTTTTTTATAATAGGTGTGAATAACACCAGGTTCTGGTCGCTCTGTCCAGGATTCATATCCCATTGTTTTTAGTTTATTGATGAGCGGTATAGGTTCAAAGGTGTTGATGATTTGAAGGGTTTTGTCATCTGACATTTGCTTGACAGCAGCCATGATTTCGGTAAAAGGATCAATGCCTTGCTTTAGTCCTGCACGAACATCCAGGGTGATCAAGTTTGCATGGTTTATTTCATTCATAAAAAAATTCCTTAAATATTGTCATAGTGCGCTCAGTCTAAACAGCTTTCAATGTAGTTTCTGTCAGATAATGTTATAACTACAATGTTACAATATTAGTCACAATAAATTTTATTTGTGTGAATTGCGAGCAGTGCCCCACGTGTTTAGCTTTTAAAGTACTACTTGGATGGTAAAAATATGATTATGCTTTTTCACAAAGTTCAATTAGAACGCCACCAGCGGATTTGGGGTGGATAAAAATAATCCGCATATCGTGGGCTCCCTTTGTCGGTTTCTCGCTGAGGAGGACAATACCCGCTTCTTTTAGTTTCAGGACATATTCGTCCAACCCCTCCACTTCCAGGGCAATATGGTGGAGACCGGGACCACGTTTTTCCAGAAATTTGCCCACAGGTGATTCCAGGGATAGTGGTTCCAATATTTCAATATTGGATTCTCCCACACGGTAAAAATGGGTATTAACCCCTTCCCTTTCAACCAGCTCTGACCCGCTAAACTTTAAACCCAGTATATCTTCATAGAGCATTCTAGATTGCTCCGGGTTATCACCAGCAACTGCAATATGACTAATTTTCTTAACCTTCAATTTGTTTACTCCATATCTGAAAGAATGATAGCAATCTTATCTTGTAAAGGTTTTACTTTAGAATTACCTGTCATATGATTATTCACCATAATTGAGAAAATCATGGGCTCTCCAGATTTAGTCCAGGCATAACCGCTTAGACTAGACACATTTGTCATATTACCCGTTTTAGCATGTACGCTACCCACAGCATTACTTCCCATCATGCGATCATCAATAGACCCGATTACCCCTGCAATTGGAAAAGACTTAACAAAGTCGTCCCGATAATCATGATCCCACATGACCTGTAACAAGGAAGTGGAGTTACTGGGAGAGACCAGGTTATAGCGAGATAATCCAGATCCATCCCGGAGGTATAAATTTTCGACATCCATACCCAATGAATCATAAAAAGCCATCTGTATTTTCAAGCCCTCTTTTGAGGTACCGCCTTCTCCCAGCTCGTTGCCCAAGGTTTTTTGTAGCGTTTCTGCAATATGATTCGAGCTCGGCTGATTCGCTTCAGCAATGACTCTTGACATGGGATGTGAAATGTAAGTAAATAATATCGATGTTTGTTCATAATCAATGGAATCTATAAGATCATCCGCATCCACAGGATTTCCGTTCACCTTGATTCCAGCATCGAGTAGGTATTCCTTTAAAACATGAGCTGTAAAGAGGGTTGGATTATGAATCGTAAGATCAGCTTCATCTACGCCACTCTGAATACTATAATCTCCTTCAAACCAACAATCATTTGTCGAGTGGTTCCGTCCATACCTCCAATCTTCTTCTGCCTTACTGCCAACCGTTACCATATCATTACGTAGATTTATATATGAAGTCTTCAGCAAAGGTTCGATTATGACAGGATTACCGATAGTTGAAGAATCAGGAATAAGCGTGTAATCGATATAGTTCTCATTGAATGAAAGTCCTGATAACTCGGCATAGTGCCATTCATATTCATCATCCCACATCCATCCAGCACCCCAGTGTAAATCGTCGAATACATTATCGTCTCCGATGATTTTGCCATTGATCTCTGAGATACCTAAGGCCTTTAGCGAATCCACAAAACAAACCATCACGGAGTCATAATTGCTATCATAGAAACGCTCAGACCAGGTCGGGTCACCACTGCCCCTGATGATTAAATCTCCTTTTAGAATACCGTTATCTAGAGTTCCATTTGTCACAAAGTCAGTTCCATAGCGGTATTCAGGTCCCAGAAGACATAAAGCAGCTGCTGTGGTGTACATTTTCACATTAGAAGCTGGTAAAAACATTTTGCTGGCATTACGTTCGTAGATCACTTTTCCTGTATTGGCATACTGAACCTTAACACCCCACCAAGCCATTTGTGTGGGTGCATTATTTAGTAAATTATCAATCTGGAAGGCCACTTGCTGACTGGCACTACGTCTGAATTTCTGTTTGGGAATAGAAGTAGCATAGGGAGTGTTTGTGCTACATGTGATAAACAGGGTAGCGACAATTATGATCGTAATGATTTTAGCGTGTGTTTTCAAATTTTTATTCCATATCTGATAGGATCACAACAATCTGATCCTGAATTTGGTTAACTTGTGAATTGGGTACAACATGGTGATTGACTAAAATGGAGAAAATTATTGGCTCTCCGGATTGAGTCCAGGTATAGCCACTCAAAGTCCTGACTTTTGCTATGGTTCCTGTTTTGGTTCTAACATTGCCCTCCGCACTCGTCCCCCGCAATCTTTTACGTGTCGCTCCTGATACTCCGGTAAGTGAAAAAGATTCAAGATAATAACTACGGTAAGGGTGGTTCCACATCATCTGCAATAATGAAGTGGTCGTATTGGGAGAGACAAGGTTATAATTAGATAATCCTGAACCATCCCGGATATGTAAATTTTTTGTATCCATGCCTAAAGAGTCAAATAAGGCGATCTGTATTTTACCACCCTCATCGGCAGAACCTTTCGCCCCAAATTCTTTTCCCAGAGTTTTATGCACTTGTTCTGCTATAAAGTTTATGCTGCGTCGGTTCACTCCTTTGATGATACTGGACATTGGGTGAGAGAAGTAAGTGAATAATGTGCTGGTTTGCTCATAGTCTATGGCGTCTGGTAGATCATCAACATCTACTGGTTCACCTACTACATTAATATCCTTATCGATGAGGTGTTTCTTCAACGCGAAGACAGTAAAAAGAGTGGGATTATTAATGGTGAGGTCTTCCTCCTGCGTACCATCGCTAATGGAATACTCCCCTTCAAACCAACCATTATTAGTTTCACGAATTCTTCCATGTCTCCATCCTTGAGTTGTTTTATGAGAGACCGTGATGAGGTCATTCCGTAAATTCAAATACGAGGTCTGTGGGTGAAATTCAATGATTACAGGTCCACCAATATTATTGATATCAGGAGTCAGGGTGAAATCGATTATATTTTCACTATAAGAAAGTCCTGATATTTGGGCTGCATACCAATGGTGTTCATAACCCCAGGACCAACCATCTCCTAAGGGAACATCGTCGAAAACATTATCATCACCTACAATATTGCCATTGATTTCGGTGATTCCTTTTGCCTTTAAAGAATCCACAAACCGAACCATGACCGAATCATAATTCTCATCATAAAATCGTCTAGACCAGGTTGGATCCCCACTTCCCCTAATAATTAAATCCCCATTGAGGACACCTTTATCTATCGATCCATTGGTCACGAAATCTGTTTCATAACGATATTGGGGTCCCAGAAGGCATAAGGCTGCAGCAGTAGTATACATTTTCATATTTGATGCCGGCGTAAACATTCTATCTGAATTTCGTTCGTAAATCACCTCACCAGTATTTGCATATTGAACCTTTACTCCCCACCAACCCATATCAGTTGGTGCATGATTCAGTAGCGTATCAATCTCAAAAGCGACCTGTTGTTGGGCATTGCGCATAAATTGATGCTTAGGTAGTGGTGTGGCATTGTGTGGTTTTGTCATACAACCAATCAATAAGGCGGATACAAGCAGGATTAGGATATGTCGCGTCGATATTTTCACAGTGAACTCCTGAACAATTCGGTTTCAATCACAATATTTCTATTAAGGCTTCGATTAGCTTTTCTCAATACCCAAACCTGGTTTATCGAGCAATCGGATTTTCCCGGCCTGATTTCCCACACCTCTATATGGATCCTCTGCCAATAAAACATTGCCATCCAAATCTAGCCAACGGGCATATGATCCAAGTTGTGACATGGCAGAAATACCGATGGATGTTTCGACCATGCAACCCAGCATGATGTCAAATTCATGTTTATGCGCGAGATCTACCATTTTCTTCGCGTTGGTTAGACCACCACATTTCATCAGCTTGATATTGATGCCATCATATGCGCCGACAAGACCGGGTATATCCTGGGGACGCACTGAATTCTCGTCTGCGACCAGGGGTAAAGGTGAAAACGCTCTCAATTGCGCTATATCGTCCAACTGGTTGGACGGCATGGGTTGTTCCAGAAATTCAACATTTTCCTCAGCCAGCCATTCCGCCCCGCGCTTTGCATCATCCAGTGTTTTCCAGCCTTCGTTGACATCCACCCTCAAAACCTTATCCGTTTCTGCACGAATAGCTCGCATGATGTCATGGTCATAATCAGTTCCAAGCTTGATTTTTAGGATGGGGTAATCCATTGCTTCTTTAATTTTAGCTGGAATGACACTAAGATCTGAGATCCCAATTGTATAGGAAGAAGTCACCAGGTTTTGTGTCGCACCAAATATTTTCCAGAGAGGTTTCCCCTGGCGCTGCCCATACAGATCCCAAAAGGCTGTATCCAAGGCTGCCTGCAACGAGTAACTATGAGGAAACATCTGCTCTAACTGATCCTGACGATTTTCAGCATCATCTACTGATATTTCCAAAATCTGATTTTTATGGGTTGCTAACAACTCCAATATAGTCTCAGGGCCTTGTTCATAACGCTTTGAGGGTGCTGCTTCTCCAAAACCATTAAACTCACCATCACTCAATTCCAGGATGACGACATCATAATAGCTTTCAGCACTCCTGGCAATTTTGAATTCAAATTTGGTTGTAATCCGTTGAATGGACCACTTAAGAGACAGGGACATTACTTTCCTCACATTCCTAAATATTCTGTTCGGGAAAAAGATTCCGCAGTACTTTTTCGGCAACAATTCCTTTGGGACTTTTCATCATATCCTCAACCGGTAAACCCGTTTTTGCATAGATACTCTCACAGGAATTCTGGCTTTCCTCACTACTCATGTCTTTTGAATAGAGGTTTATACCCAGCACCTTGGCGGGTTTAAAAGGTTGCATCAAAGTCTCATGAAGATCGATTAAATAGCCAATATCTGGTAAGGGATGGTCGTAATCATCCATAAGGCGGCTGGGCTGGTGAGCCAGGACAAAGGCATCTGGCATGGCACCGTGAATTAGACCCATGGTAACACCACTATAACCTAAATGGGTTACTGCTCCCTGTCCTTCGACAATAATGAGGGGTGCCTGTCCATCGACTTTATCAATCTCAGCTTCTGTAGCACCATTTACAAAATCAGATACAATGGCATCCACAGCAACACCACGACCCGAAATCATTATTCCGGTTTGACCAGTTCCTACAAATATGGAATCGAGTCCAATGGCCTGCAGCTGCTTTTGAAGTGTCAGTGCTGTAGTCATTTTACCTACATTGGAGTCTGAGCCAATCGTGAGAATGACTTTTGACTTTCTTTCTTTCCAATGACCCCGTGCTACTTTTAAGCCTGGAGGAGTTTTACGAACATCCCAGATAAGGTGTGTATATTTGCTAAGTTCTTCAACATCGCTCAGGAATTGGTGTAATCCGGACCAAACTTTCAATCCCGCTTCCAGGGCGATTTTAATTTCTGGTATCCATTCAGGTTTGGCTGCTCCTCCAATGGGAGCTATACCGATTGCCAGAGTATCCGGCTGAAATTTCAGCGCTTCGGAGATATGTGCCACAATGGGAATAGCGCCGCCATAACCGAGCACATCCTGAGCTGTCTGACCAGCTTTGCTGGCATCTACAATAACCTGTACTTCATCCTGGCGAAAAAGGATCAGTCCATTGGCAGTTTTACTACCTAGTGGATGGAGACGATTCTGGGCATAAAGTACGAATCTTCGTCGTTTTTGATCCATGTGAGATGATTTAACGATTTTTAAATTTTGCAGGGCGCCGCTCTAGAAAGGCAGTGGCACCTTCGATTCGATCTTCGGTTTCAAAAACATCTCGGAAAGCTGCGGCTTCTTCCTCGAGACCTTTGCTCAAGGTGGTTTCAACTCCCCGATAGACAGCCCTGATGGTCAGCGCTTGAGCCTGCGGACCCTGGGTCATCAGCATTTCTGCATATTCCTCAACCTTGGATAGTAATTCAATCTGAGGAAAAACACCGTTAACCAAACCCATTTGAAGTGCTTCATCGGCTTTGATCATTCGACCGGAAAGCAGTAAATCCAAGGCCCTGCCTCTTCCAATTAGACGCGGTAAACGCTGGGTTCCGCCATATCCCGCAATGACACCTAGCTTTACTTCGGGTTGACCGAAAAGTGCGTTTTCAGAAGCGAATCGTAGATGACAGGAAAGGGCAAGCTCACAACCTCCACCAAGTGCAAATCCATTAATAGCGGCGAGGACAGGTTTGGTGCTTGATTCGATAAGCGAGAAAACAGTCTGACCACGCTTTGCGAATGCATGAGCATCTTCAGGCGACATGGATGGAAACTGGCCAATATCAGCTCCGGCGACAAAAGATTTTTCTCCTGCCCCAGTGACGATAATAACACGAACCTCGTCATTGCCTTGCAATTCCTGGAAGGTTTCCTCCAGCTCATTGAGTACCATTCCATTTAAGGCGTTTAATTTTGCCTGTCGGTCAAGTGTTACAATAGCAATTCCACCTTTTACTTCAAGCTTAACGAAATCCATCAGGACCTCCAAAAATGACGATTAAATAAGACTACTACGGTAAGCACTTCCAAACGTCCCAGCATCATCACAAAAGCCATGGCCCACTTCTCAAAGTTGCTGAAGAAGGAGTAATTATCTGTGGGTCCAACATCTGCTAGACCAGGTCCAATGTTACACAGCATGGATATAGATGCTGTGGCGCTGGTAACCAAATCATGACCGAATCCAGTGAGAAAAAATGCAAAACCTACAAATATCACCATGAAGAATAAGAGGAATGTCGTTGTATTACGAACGGCATCATCATCAACGAATTGATTGCGTAGTTTGATAGGCAAATAAGCTCGGGGATGGATCATACGCCGGAGTTCAGTGATAGCCATTTTTGTAAAGAGCAGGATTCTGATGGCTTTGATGCCGCCACCGGTGGAACCGGCCATACCACCCACAAACATGAGTCCAAATAGAATAAACTGTGCGTAATAAGACCATTGCTCGAAGTCTGCAGTTACAAAACCTGTTGTTGTGATGATAGAGACAACTTGAAAGGCGGCCTGCCTGAGGGGTTCGGCTTTGAAGGCTAAAATAGCTGCACTGCTTCCTTCGTAAAATGGAGAAAGGAAAAAATCTGCCAACATAAAAGCCAGGGCCATCCCCAAAATACTCATCCAGAATTGCCATTCACGACTTCTGAAATAGCGAATCACCTTACCCTGTAGTCCAAAATAGTGGAGGGAGAAATTGGTTCCAGCTAAGATCATAAAGAAGATGATCACCCAATCCACATAGGCACTCTGAAAGTGAGCGATGGAAGCATTTTTAGTGGAAAATCCACCCGTAGCCATGGTACCGAATGTGTGGCAGGCTGAATCGAACCAATCCATGGGTCCAATCCATAAAAAGATAAACTCTGCAACAGAGATGAGCGCGTAGACAAAATAGAGTATTTTAGCTGTTTCAGAAATTCTGGGAGCGATTTTGTCACTCACTGGACCAGGCGCTTCAGCAGCGAATAATAAAGTTCCACTTCTTCCGGACAGGGGCATGACGGTCACTGTAAAAACAATAATCCCCATTCCACCTAACCAGTGGGTAAAACTTCTCCAGAAGAGTATCCCATGGGGTAAACTCTCGATATCTGTCAAAATGGATGCCCCTGTGGTGGTGAATCCAGACATAGCTTCGAAAAAGCAATCTGTATAGGACATATCTGTAGCAAAAAACATGGGTAGCGCACCAAAAAGGGAGGCAGATACCCAGCTCAGGCTAACACTCAGAAAGACCTGTCGAGGGGCCAGGACATGCGTATGGCGCGTGAAAATGTACCCGAGACCACCGATGGAAAGTGTGATGATCATTGCCTCTAAAAGGGCTACACTATCGCCATCACCATAAGCTAAAGCAACCAATAGCGACAACCCCATAGATAACCCGATAAAGAGGGTCAATGCAGCCAACACATTGAGTGTTGGGATGAGGCTGAAACGCTTAGTTGAAAAGTGCTTCGACATCGTTTACTCGTGAAGCTCTTGCAAAAACAATGGCACGATCACCTTTTTCGATAATGCTTCTCCCCATGGCGATCTCCTCATATCCCCCCTTAATAATACCCCCTACCACGGCATCTGGCGGAAAATCAATCTGTTCAAGGGGAACACCAATAATTTTACTATTGGGTGAGGGTGATAGTTCGATAACCTCCGTATCAATACCTTCCAGCATCATCACAGAATGAACTTGTCCCCTCACGACATAGCGCATAAAAGCGTCCACGGTAGAAAGGTTTTTGCTGACCACAGAATTTATTCCCAATCCTTTTACAAGAGGCAAATAGTCAGGTGAATTAATATGGACGATAACTTTGTCTACGCCTTTCTTCTTGGCAATCAAACCAGCAAACAAGTTAGTCGTCTCATCATCGGTCAAAGTGATCAATGCATCAAATTCGCTGATACCTTCACTTTCTAGAAAATCGACATCCAAGCCGTCTGCATGAAGAAGCAACACATCGGGCAATTCTTTGGCAGCTTTAAGTAATTTCTCTTTCCGGTGGTCGACTAGACGGACATTAAATTGGTCTTTCAAATTAGCAGCTACGAGGCGTCCTAATTTTCCAGCTCCCATGATCAGTACCGTCTTGATCATTTTCTTCTGCTTAAAACCACAAAGTCGATACATTTCTTTGAGTTTATCCTTCAAACAGACGATGAATATCTTATCACCGGGTTGAAAAATGTGATCGCCACCAGGGATGATGGTTTCTCCGTCTCTATCGATAGCCACAGTTCGGAATGGTAGCTCTGTATATGTAGCTCCCAACTCTCTCAGAGATTTATGCATCAACTCGCAGGTATCAGTTGGGGTAAGCGCCACCATGTAGACCCGACCATGATTATATGTCATGATTTCCTGGGCTGTGGCATGCTGTACGAGGTGTTGGATTTCTCGGGCTGCGATTTGTTCTGGATTAATTACCTTTTCAATCCCCAGATCAGCCAAATCAAGGAGAGCATCTTTCTTCTGGTAGTCGCCACTTCTGACCCGAGCCAATATTTTGGCATCAGGATTCATCTTATTCGCCTTCATAGAGGCGATTATGTTAATTTCATCGATTCTAGTTACAGCTAAAAATAAATCAGCACTCTCAACCTGAGCATCCTCGAGCGTATTGGACTGAGCACCATTACCCTCGATAACCAGGGCATCAAGTTCCTGCTTGGCTCTTAGTACTTTTTCAGGGTCAATATCAATAATGCTGATGTCATTCCCCATTTCAGCCAGAGTTTTGGCCAGATAAAATCCAACACTTCCAGCACCGACGATGACGATCTTCTTTTTCATAATTTAGCCTAACACTTGTTTAAGAATTTCGATGGATTGAAGCAATTGATCATCGTGAAAATCGAGGTGAGTCACAAGGCGGATTCGATGATCACTGACCACCGACACCAACAAACCAGATTGCTTGAATTTCAGCTCCATCTCTGCTGTATTGCCATCTGGAAATGCCAGCAAAACAATATTAGTCTGGGTCCAGGCAATATCATTTTCCAGATATCCCAATTCCAGACAGGTTTCCGCCAGAGTTTTAGCACGTTGATGATCCTCAGCAAGGCGTTCAATATGATGATCGAGGGCATATAATCCAGCGGCTGCCAGAATACCAATTTGCCTCATTCCACCACCAAACATTTTTCGGAATCTATGTGCTCTGTCGATACATTCAGCATCACCTACCAGGACAGAACCCACTGGTGCCCCGAGACCTTTGGATAAACACAGACTTACTGAATTAAAGTGATCACCGAAGGCACTGGGATCAAGACCACTTGCTATGACAGAATTCATAAGACGCGCGCCGTCAAGATGCATACGAATATTCTGGCTGTCTGCATAGGCGGCAATTTCCTCAATTATCGGTAAGGGGTAGACAACTCCACCTGCTCGATTGTGAGTATTTTCCAGGGTAATGAGCCTGGTCTGGGCATAATGATGGTCAGTGGGTCGCCTCGCCTCGGAGATCTGTTCTGAGGTCAGTATACCATAGTCAGCTAAGAGGGGATGTAGTTGAACACCACTCAGCAATGCAGGTCCGCCACCTTCGTAATTGAAAATGTGCGAATTGTATTCGCAGATGACCTCATCGCCAGGTTGAGTCTGGCTACGGATAGCAAGTTGATTACTCATGGTTCCTGAGGGCACAAAAAGACCAGCTTCTTTCCCCAGCATATTAGCGACTCGCCCTTGAAGCTCATTTACAAGATGATCTTCTCCATAAACATCATCTCCAACCTCTGCCTGATACATGGCAGTTCTCATGGCCTCTGTGGGACGCGTGACAGTATCAGATCGTAGATCGATATAACTCATTAGCGATTGATCTTCAATTTTGCGTGTAAAACAGGAATTTCATAGGCAGTGGCACTGGGTCCTGCAAAGATAGCATTGTTGAAAGCCAGTGTAAAATCTGGTGCATCTGGATTAATAATTCTCACCGGAATCGTCATTATAGCTGGATCTGTCGTATTGAAAACAGCACCCGTCATACTAAATATGAGAACTTTCATCTCTCCCCGACCACCCTCGCTAGATGAGATGGTGAAACCTGGATTTGCTGCTGTTAGTGTGGGTTTGATTACCTGACCTACACCTGGGTCCCAGGTGAGTGTGAATTGTATACCCTTGATAATATCATCTGTTTTCATCAAGACGGGGATATCAACTCCTTCAGCAGCAGCATCAATACTGGAAGCTGTGATCCCAAAACCAGGGTTACTCAATTCAACTGTTTGAACTTCCTGTGAACAGGATAGAAAAAATAATAGTAGTGTAACAAGTAAGCTAATTTTCAGACGCATGTGAGATTAATCCTCTTGTATTAGTAATTCTTTAGCAGCCAAGAGAGTCGTCTCTCCAGGTGCTCCATCACCGATCAGTGTAGCTATTTCGTTGATCCGTTCATTTTCATCTAGTCTTTTAACCCTGGTAACTGTTCTCTGATTGATGAGATGTTTTTCAACCCGGAAATGGCTATCTGCCAAACTAGCGATCTGGGGTAAGTGTGTGATACTAATGAGCTGGTGATGGCGCCCGAGATCTTTAAGTTCAGCACCAACTACACGGGCGATACGACCAGAAATTCCAGTATCAATTTCGTCGAAAATGACGGTTCCAATACCATCTTTGCCCGACATGGCCGACTTAATGGAAAGCATGATGCGACTAATTTCACCACCTGATGCAATGCGGGCCAGTGGTCTTAAGGGCTCCCCAGGATTTGCCTGCATCCAGAAAACAATTTTATCCATGCCAGTGGCGTCAGCTCTGAATATTTTACTTTCAAGCTCAACCAGTCCCCCTTCTTGCTCTTCCTGGCTCACTTCAATTTCAAACCGCGCCTTTGGAATGCCAAGATGGCTCAACTTTTCCACGACCGTCCTGGATAAAATTGAGGCTTCCTTTTTGCGATGTTTACTCAGTGCATAACATGCCTTAGAGTAAGCTTGTGTGTGTTGCTTGATTGATTGAGTGAGTTCTGCCTTGCTCCAGTCCGGGTCATCCTGTTTTTCAAGTCGAATTCGAATCTCTTCCCAGTAGTCCAGTAATTCAGAATAGGATCGATTATACTTTTGACATAGTCTACTTAGAATTCTGATGCGAGATTCTACTTCACTCAAACGTTGTGGGTCGGCCTGAACCTCTTTTTCGTATTCAGATGCAAAATCGGCAATACCCTGTAATGTGACGCGGGCAGCCAGTGCTTCAGGTAAAAATGTGGCAGCCGTCCCGGTGTAGATGCTCAAGCCCTCTAACTGTCTGATAATAGTGTTCACGCGTTCCAGGGCAGAACCGTCAGAACCATCAACCTCCTTAAACAGAGCAGAAGCTTGTTCACTGATAGTCAACGCGTTTTCCAGGACTCGGCGTTCCTTTTCCAGCTCATCCAACTCGTTTGGCTGAGGATTAATTTCATTCAGCTCCTGTAGCTGGAATGTATAGAGTTGAAATTGTTCATTTCTGTTGGAAGCCGTTTTTTCTCTTTCGCGCAGTTCCCGAATCAGACCACTCAGGGTGTGATATTTATCTGCAACGGCTTGTTTCAGGTCTTGGCTTTCGGCAAACTGATCTAAAAAATCAACATGGTGCTCTTCATTAAGAAGATATTGATGCTCGTGTTGACCGTGGAGGTCCACCAGAAGATCACCTAATTCCTTGAGTTCCTGAACCGTACGGGATTGGCCATTGATCCAGACTTTAGACTTGCCTTGAAGTCGAATCTCTCGTTTTACTGTGATGATGCTGGCATTAAATCCCTGGGAGGCGAGTTTTTTTAATTCAGATGGTTTTACTTCAAAAACCGCCTCAACAACTGCACTGGGATAGCCATCGCGTATGAAATCTTTGAAGGCTCTCTCACCCAGAGCAATGCTCAAGGCATCAACAATGAGTGATTTTCCCACACCTGTTTCACCGGTAATTACATTCAAGCCGCTGTCGAAGCTTACATTCGCTTCATCAACGATGGCAAAGTTCTCGATATGTAAACTTTTAAGCATTCTTTCTTATCCGTTCTAAAAATGGAATTTTCATGAGTAAGGAGAAAGTAATAACAGAAAGTAGAACACCAAATACATCTGCAACCACATCGTCTAAGGTTGAGTAGCGGCTTGGTATAAAAGACTGATAGAATTCATCTGATATAGCTGAAAGTGCACCGATACTCACGGCAAGACGATAAGAAGATTTTAGCTCGCTCCGGGGTTTATCTCTCATGACAGCCCAGATTAATGTCACACCGTAGAAATGGTATTCTGTGAAATGAAGGAGGAAATCGTCAAGACCCCAGGAGTAGTTGTATACAATGCGCTGATTCAGGCTGGATAGTGCAAAAATGAGGATCACATACAATACCGCAGGAGAATAATATTTAATTCGGTAGGTCACCATACTCCTTCAAAGCCACTGGAAGTGCCTCCACTATATCACTGGCAATTAATCCCAGGACACCTTTATGAGCGTGGTTTAATTCGGCAGCTTTACCATGTATGTACATGGCGAAATTTAGAATGTCAGGTTCATCAATCCATTGAGACCACAATGAGGCTATAACCCCACTGAGCACATCACCACTGCCAGCGGTGGCCATGCCGGCATAACCAGTTGAGTTAACAATGATTTCACCTGAAGGACCTGCTATGAGTGAAGGAGCACCCTTTAACAGGAGTGAGACACCATATTCCTTGGCAAACTCTTGTGCATCCTGCCAGGATGGTTTGTGATCGTCGGTGCTATTAAGAAGTCGTTTAAACTCCCCTGCATGGGGGGTAAGTATGCTGGGTCCGGGTCTGGAGTGCAAAATGGAAGGGTCTTCGCTCAAGGCGAACAACGCATCCGCATCAATCACCAGGGGCTGCTTCGTCTCATTAACTATTTGTTTTACAATTTCGATGGTTTCAGAATGTCTACCCAATCCAGGACCGATAACAACTGTATCTGCCCACAAACAACCTCTTTGGAGATCATTCCATGCTGAGAGGGCAATTCCATGATCTTTGGTTTCTGAAACATAATCCACGACGGTTTCAAGCGAGTGAGATTCAGCAACAGGACCCAATGATTCAGGAATGGCTAACCTGACTAATCCTGCACCAGATCGTAGAGCAGCAGTTGAGGCCAGAAGCGCAGCTCCTGTAAAGCCTTGTGAACCGGCAATTATAAACACTTTACCGGCAGTATATTTGTGAGTGTAGCTAAGTCGGCTGTATCTAGATTTTGGATAATCAACTTCCTCATTTTGTCTGAGGACTTCTCCGTTAATATGGTCCAGACTATCCGCAGGGAATCCAATATCTACTGGTATTACAGTTCCTGCATAAGATCGAGCTGGCTCAAATAGACAGCCCTGTTTGCCAAAACCCATACTCACGGTTAGCGCGGCGCGAATACAAGGTTCCAGGACTTCACCCTGATCCCCTGTGACTCCAGAAGGTACATCTACGGCAATGCATTTTGCCTGGCTCTGATTTGCGAGTGTTATCAGCACATCATAAGGAGGTCTGATCTCTCCTGAAATCCCGGTGCCCAATAGAGCGTCCACGATAATATCAGCTTCGAGAATCTGATTATGCTGAGTTTCAGAATCCATCCAGGATTCCACCGAGATACCTAGACCATTCAGTTTATTGAAATGAGTGAGTGCATCTCCTTTGATTCTGTCCGGAGTGGATGCAGAAATTATTGAGACTGATATCCCCTGCTTTAATAAACCTGCGGCAATGACATAACCATCACCACCATTATTCCCATGACCTGCAAGGACCAATACTTCAGGTGATTTATCAAGATAACCTCGGTCGACCATCTGCTGGACCAGTGCATCACCGGCATTTTGCATGAGTAGGCTACCGGCGATCCCACAAGTTTTTATGGCATATTCATCTACAGCTCGATTGGCTGCCATTGTGAGGAAAGCCCGCAATGAATCAATACTCCAGTATAGCGAAGGCTATGGCCATTGAATGTTCGTGTGAAATAGTGACCAGACAAGTACCCTGGATGTGTGTCAGCAGGGATACCTGAGGACGTCCTTCAGTATCATTTAGAATCTCAATATCCGAGAAGGGAATGATCTTATTATAGCCGCTTTGGTAGACAGCTTTGGCAATGGCTTCTTTGGCTGCAAAGCGACCAGCAAAATGTATTTCCGGATGCTCCTTGGACTCACAGTAGGCGGTCTCACCTTTTGTAAAAACCCGCTTGAGGAAGCGACTTCCATAACTTTTTCTCAGACGACTTATGCGACTGACTTCAACGATATCACTGCCTATTCCACGAACTGCCATGAGTCCCCAATTTATACTTCAAGACCTTTGGAAAAAGTGGAATTTGCTATGATAAGAAATCTAAATATCACCAGAATTTCCACAGGATTGAGTGTATAGAAATAAAAAAGGGCTGTCACAATGGCAGCCCTTAAAAAATTATTCTGAGATAATCAGCTAATCAGCCATTATCCCTTCATAAGCTCATCAATGCGATGTTGAGCAAGACTTTTCCATCTTGCATCCTTCAAAGCCAGACGGTATGAGGCAATGGCCTCCTTATTGCGACCTAAACCTTTTAAGGCATCACCTTTTTCAACTTGAGCAGGTGCCCAATTCTTCTTTTTGGCTTTGGCAAGAGATGTGGAAGATGCAGTCAGGGCAGCAGAATAATTCCCCTTAGAATTGTAAGCCTGAGCCAAGTGATATGATGTTTTATAGGTTACTGTTGATCCAGTAAGACTCCTGAGAAGAGAGACAGTCGTGTCATACTTCTCCTGGTCGACATATATCTTTGCTAGAAGTTCATAAGCCAATGAATATTTTTTATCAACCTCAATTGCTTTTTTTAGATTTGAGATCGCGAGAGCTGTACTTTTTTGGCTTTCATACACTTTGCCAAGGACATAATAGGCTTTTTCGTATTTGGGATTGATTGAGATTGAAGTCTTTAGACTCTCAATGGCTTTGGCGTTATTCCCCATTGCGCTATAAAGATTACCCAGGCCATACCAGGCTTTATAATGGGTACCATCACTGGTAACTGCTTCAAGATAAAATCCTTCGGCAGCTTTTAAATCTCCATCTTTTTTAGCGATATATGCCAGTTGATAGTAGCCACTTGCAAAAGCAGGATCTACTGCCACAGCTTTTTCATATTCAACACGTGCTGATTCATAATCCTTACGTCTCAGAAATTTATGACCTTCGGAATAGTGCTTGTTACGAACCATTTCAATGGATTTGCCATATTTGTCTTGTGTTTGATCATGGCTAGCAGCTTCACGAAATTTATCAGCAGCTTTGATGGGCTCTTTTTTGCGGAAATGAACCATACCCATGCTAAATAATGCCTCGGCTTTAAAGCGACCCCAGATTTCGAGAGGAGATGCGTCCATTTGAGTGATGGCTTCACCATATTTCTTGTATGCATCATCATATTCATTGCGTCCAAGGGCACGACCACCGTCTGTCAAACGAACATTGATTTGCTCTAAAATAGCCCATTCTGCTTGAATTTCATCGTAACGATCTTTTTCGGGAGCGGCCTTCATAGCAGCTTTATAGGCACTATCAGCAGTCACAATATTAAAGTTTTTGATAGCATCACGAGCTTGGGTTACCAATACTTCATCCTGGTATTGAGCCAATAATTGGCCAAACATTGATGCTAATATGAGTGCAGATATAGCGAGTTTTTTCATCTTACATTTATCCTTATAGTCCATCAACCTATTTTAAAGGTCTGTATCATTACATTGGTGAGTCTAAACTCACTTTCACTCCACAAATTGCTCGATCTCAATGGGTCAAGCTACAAAGTGGCGTGCAATATAGTAGACGAGCTTGCCTTTGTCATTGATTTTGTTGAGCCAAGCAAGGACCCACAACTGAGTTGCCGTAAATCTCTCAGGCCTGTGTTTTGCTTAATATTTTGCAGAAATAAATCAAATAACTCAGTATAACAATTCCATTTCAAGTGAGTTTAAGGGGCAGGTGATGTCAATTTTTATGGGATAGTTGGTTTTTAGTTTTAGAATCCACCAGATGTCTTAAATCAACAGAAATTGCCAAAATCTCTGCTACACACAGGAAGAAATTTTTCTTTTATACTAATCGAGTCTCAATAGATTAAAATCATGGAAAATAATTTTCGAGAATTTGCGCTGAATACCATAGATGAGCTCGGCTTGTCCGACTATGAAGTTGCCAAACTAACGGGTATAAAAAGCTCCTCAGTAAGCCGGTGGCGAACCGGTAAAACAGTCCCTCGTAAAAATAGTCTCAGGCACCTCGCCCAGTTGGCTGGTCGTCAGGTTCGCTTTGTAAAATCTGAAGATCATATCACAGCCGAGTGGCAGGATGAGAATGCGAGTAATCTCCGACCTTATGTCCCATTGCAGAATATTCGACAGACGATTAAGGTCTATACCTGGAGTCAAAGCAGCCAACCTGATTTTTTCAGACGAAATGGCAGCATCAGCCAGAAACCTGTACATGCTTTAAAGGGTATCCCTGATGTTGAGGATCCTCTGGCCTATTCCATCATCATCGATGAGGAACAAAATCCACTGATTGATCCTTATGCACGCTATGGTGATGTGATGATCATTTCCCCAGCAGCCAGTGTAAAAAATGGCGACCACGTTATTGCCCGACTCAGCGATGGACGATTGATCTCCAGGAAGATCCAATTTTCTGAGGACAATTTATTTTTCACCCGGCATGAGGGCGGTGCAGCTGATTTTAGTGTAA
This sequence comes from Fidelibacterota bacterium, assembly GCA_018650445.1. Taxonomy (GTDB): domain Bacteria; phylum Fidelibacterota; class UBA8477; order UBA8477; family JABMPR01; genus JABMPR01. The sequence goes on along the minus strand of JABIFX010000259.1, from coordinate 1,317 downwards.
AATCTGAAGCGGTTCACTTTTATCACAAGGTCGTATACGTCCGTAAACGTTAAGCCACCGAATACTAAACTCCGGAGAGTGAACTCAATCCCGCCATAAATGGTGAGATTGAAATCCCCACTCAATGCCCCCACTGTTCTACAAATAAAAAAGAGACCCTATTGCTCAGATCTCTTATGAGGGATTTTTGTGCCGAGAGCGGGATTGCCTTCCTCAGACTTGATGTCTTCGTCGGCTCTCTCCATTCACTGCGTTCATTCCGGGTCAAACCCTGCGGGTTCTCATCCCGATAGAAAAAAAGAGACCCGAATAATCAGGTCTCTAGTTGAGGGATTTTTGTGCCGAGAGCGGGATTCGAACCCGCACAAGCGTTAGCTCACTGCCCCCTCAAGACAGCGTGTCTACCAGTTCCACCACCTCGGCCAAAAAAGTTATTCTTCGGTTGTAGCATCTCCAGTGGTAGCGGGAGTTGTGGCTGCTTCACCAGGTAATCCCAGTTCAGCAGGCGCGGCTGCTTCAAACTGAGTCCCTGGAACGATCATTTCTTCTTGCAATTCTTTCTGGAAATCATTCTGACCCGATGAACCGCCCTTATTCAGGACGCCAATGAGTATAATGATTACCATGAAAGCGACAGCTAATCCGCCAGTCAATTTGGTGAGGAAATTTCCTGCACCGACACCACCAAAAAGGGCGCTTGCAGTATTACCACCACCAAAAGTACCGGCTAAACCGCCACCCTTACTAGATTGCATGAGAATCACCATCATGAGTAATAATGAAATGATAACCAGTATAATGTACAAAAATGTCATGTATCTCTCCTAGTCGATGGCTCCAGCTTCGTCGATGATCCCCTTGAATGCCTCAAGTGTCATACTTGCTCCTCCTACCAGAGCTCCATCAATGTCCTTATTGGACAGTAAACCTTGTGTATTATCAGGTTTGACACTCCCGCCATACAAAATCCATGTGGATTCTGCCACGTCCTCATCAAATAGTGTCTTTATAGCACCACGGATAAAGGCGTGTACATCAGCGGCTTGTTGTGGTGAGGCGGTCAATCCGGTGCCAATGGCCCAGACTGGTTCGTAAGCTACAATGACTGTGTCCATCTCAGCGTTAGATAGACCTTTTAGGCCTTCTCTAAGCTGTCTGGCAATCACTTTTTCAGTATCGTTTGCTTCGCGCTCTTCAATCTTCTCACCCACACATAAAATGGGAATCAAACCTGTTTTCAAAGACCTGTGAACTTTCTTGTTAATCCAATCATCGGACTCACCAAAGACATGACGTCTTTCAGAGTGTCCCAGGATC
>JABIFX010000167.1 GCA_018650445.1 Fidelibacterota bacterium | reverse complement strand
GTAAAATCGCGATAAGCCAAGCAGGTGAATCGTCCTTATCCAGGGACTATGTAATCAAAATATTACGATAATTGATGAGATTTAATTCAAGGTACTCTCTTATATGTAGAACTATAAGTATATAATGGGGTGTAAATACAACAAATAGTCATCAATATGTGATTCACCTTGACTGAGCATTGTTTTTATAGCCTGAATGAGTGCCTGGAATAGCTATCTTTGTCTGTGAAATGCTCCAATCACGTCCATATATCAATCTGGAAGGGATCAGGTAGAGAAAAAATCAGGGGGTTATAATTTCTGAGTGTATGGTGACTTGAACGTGAGGCCAATTATTTACACCATCTAAACGCTCATTGTCAATTTCTGGTTGAATGTTTCCAATCACATCTATGGCTCGAGTATAAATGCTATATTCGCCGGAATCTGGAAAGATGATTTCACTGGCCCAAAATACCCATACCTGTTCGGAATCAACCTGCTTCACAATATCCGTTGCTTGCCATGTTTCGCCGCCATTGATGCTGAGTTGAACTTCAGAGATTCTCGAATCTCCAAAAGCTGTGCCACCCACCTGGACCGTATCGCCAAGCGTAAACTGACTTGAATTAGTGGGAAACAGGATTTTAGAGTCTGTGGCTATTGGGGGCGAGGTATCCCAACCATACTGATCCCAAAAATCTTGACCTGCAAACTCCAGGACCTCAATTTCGGTTACCCAGGCAGGCTGTTTAACACCATATAGACCTGGAATAAGTATACGAAGTGGGTAACCATGCAGTGCTGGCAAAGTATCTCCATTCATAAATAAAGCAGCCAGCACTTGCTTCTCTCGGATCTGATCTATGGTATAAGAGGCGAAATAATTATCTGCACAGCGGAATTGAACAGCTTCGGCTGTTGAGTACATCCCTCTTGACATTAAAAACTCATAGAGGTCAAATCCCTGCCATCGTGCTGTTGAGACTGACAATCCGTTTGCTGGATTGCTGATACATTCAACTGTGAGTAATAGTTCTGTTTGATCAAGCTGGTAGAGCGCTTCAAGATCGAGGGTGTCCCCATATTCCAAGGCGCCGGAGACGATTAATCGATACGAATCACTGGAAATTTCAGGTACTTCCCCAATCCGAATGGTGTAATAATCACTATTGGGGGTCACAAATTCAGGAAAATTGCTGAGATCAAATTCGAGGGGCACTTCGTCCTCTGGTATGTCGGTCTCTTCACAGCCCGTGTAGATGAAACCCAGACACATGAAAATGATAATGCTATGCTTTAAATCCATGGTTCGAAGTTGTCCAATGCTAACCCAGTATCCAATATATTATGCTGAGGATGGTTGAGGTAAATCTGGTTTATTTACGGACAACTAGTCCTTATGCATCGCTTTCCAGGCTGCCATGATTTCACGATTTTCCAGAAGACTGGTCAGAATAAGTTTGCGGTCTTCCTCATTTAACAATTCATCCGCTCTGACTAATAATTCCGTATGGGCATTATTGAGATATTCAACCGCTTTCGTTTCATTCTCCAATAAAGCATAAATTTGAGATAGTTTCCAATTGACTGCCATTGCATCGATTTGCTCAGGATCTGCTGATGCTAGGAGGGAATCCAACTCCAGGGCCTTGGAAATGGCTGAATCAGCTTCTTCATTCATGGCAAGTGCCAGAGTTTCCCATGAAAGGGTCATCAAATAAGGTTCTGGCTGATTGATATTTACCCAAATTTGAAGTGCTTCCTGGAATGATTTAAGTGCCTCCGCCACCTTGTTGGTCAGGAGATAGCATTCCCCGAGTAAATGGGTTGAAAATCCAAGATTACCTTTTTCTCCATTTGCCAGTGCCAGGGAATTGAATTTATTAAGATGTGTGAATGCTTGATCATAGTCTTCTCGCATCATGCTGATGTAGCCGAGACCTTGAAAGCTGGATGCCACAGCCCGTTGATCACCCACTTCCTGACGTAAGGTCAGCGCTTCCTTCGCTAGTTTTAATGATTTATCATAATTTCCTCTAAAGAGGTTAATGTTTGCCATGTTGTCAAGTGTGCGAGCTTCTTCTCTACGGTTACCCAAATTTCTTTCTATTTCCAGTGACTGTATAAAATTGGTCATGGCATCATCATAATTTCCAAGTGTTGTGTAGAGAGACGCGATGTTTCCTAGTGCTTGCCCCTGTTTAGCCTCTTCATCCATTTCAAGAGCTATTTGTAGCGACTGATTATATAGGTCTAGTGCTTTTTCAGTTTCTCCCATTGCTTTATGCACATTGGCAATATTGTTCAGCGATGAACCCACGTGAGATCGGTTTCCCACGTCTCTTCTTATCTGGAGTGCCTCGTTGTAATACTTAAGAGCCTCTTCATGCTTGCCACGCCGATATTTGATGATCCCAATATTATTGAGGGCATGCCCCCTCATTTCCTCCCCACCTGGATCGGTATTAATCTCAAGTGATTTGTGATAAGAAACCAGCGCTTCATCAAATTGACCTCGGTAGTTCTGTATAAGCCCAACGCTATTTATCATACGTGCTTCTGCCACACGATCACCAATGGCCCTGGATATGGGTAGACATTCATCTAAAATCCCTTGCGCTGTGTCATACTCTCCAAGTCCCTGGTAGAGGAGTCCCAACTCAAGGCGAGCGTTGAGAAATAATGAATCCAATTCAATAGCTTTATTGTAAAGGCCTTTGGCGATCTCTGTATCTTCCAAATCCTTGCGTTTGCTATAACGATACTTGGCCTTTAGATAGAATTCGTAGGCTTCAGGATCAGGGATAAACGCTCTGGACAATGGTATCTTAATTGAGAGATTCAATTCTGTGAGGATATTCTTTGCCAACATACTTGGGATCACACTGGCCTGGTCTGCCGGTTCACTCCACTTATTGGCATAGATGCTCGTGCCTGACTCTGCTTCAATGAGTTGGGTCCTAAAATCAAATCCTTCAGGTGTTTTGTAGAGGCTGCTGGTAAGAAAATATTTAACGTTTAAAGCATCAGCAATTTCATTTAAGGGAAGACCTGACTCAGCCATTTTGAGGATTTCCTGGATTGGAGTGACGCGAATGTGACCACCTTTGGCCAACTCAATGATGACGTCTTCAGTAATACCCCTGGTCCAAAACTCATTAGCCTTATCCCCAATATTTTCGATGAGAAGAATAGCAATGGAGGGCGTTTCCTCAACCTCTCCACCTTCTTGAATTTTGGGATACACCAGTAACCCAACGATGATGACGATCAGGACAGCGATGATGATATTTGATGTAAACGGCTTGTGTGGTGCCGGCGACCCAATTTCGTCTGAGGTGCGAATCACTCCATCAGGTGTGATATCATATAGCCAGGCAAGAATCGCAGCAATTGGAAAGCCGATACCCATTAAGACTAGAACCAGACTCATGGTCCATTCGGGTAGCTGCAATATTGGAAAAATTATATCGACCAGCTGTAAAATAGCAAATGCCACACCGGCATAGACACCGACAACTCTAAACACATGTCTGCGTTTTAGCTCAGAAAAAAAAGTACGCTTGGATGCAGGTTTCTTTGCCATAATTATGCTCAATCCTTAGTTCATCTAGCTTAATAGCACCAGGTTAGAATGGATCTATGAAGAATCATTGCAGGAATTGTTCCTGGTGGAAGATCACTTCTGTTCCTGATCTTGGGATTTAATGATCTATGAATATGACTCACAATTTTGAAAGAGGAAGGAAAAATAGGATGACGACATCTTTATACGCTTGATACGACAGGAAAATGGCATAGAGATGGTTAGCTCTCGTTTAAGACCTTTGAGTGCAGGGGTCATTGTCTAAATTCTTGAGTGAGGTGAAATGGAAACCAATTCAAAATATTTAACCTACAAGGGACAGATTGTCTTTGGCAAACAGTCCATGCCGTATTTCGATCGCATGCCTAAAGAGTATAGTGAAAATGAAGCCTGTTTTGTTTTTATCAATCGTGGGGAAGTGTCCGTCAGAGCGCCTCAGGAATACATCTATCTCAACGAAGGATCAGGTGTGCTGGCCAAGTGCTTGAACTACTATTTTGAAACCAAGAGAAAACACCGGACCCCTGATGAGGATATTGAAGTTATTGCGGTCTTGTTATACCCCGGTATTATAGAGCAGCTATTTGATTTCGATCTGGCTTCTTCCGTCCACTCGATCAATTATGATATCAAACAAGTGGTTATTAACGAGCTATTAGAAAATTTCAAGAGAAGTGTCAGCCTGTTGATCGACAATCCAGAATTAGCAGATGAAAAAATCATTGAAGCCAAACTCAGGGAGTTTGTATTGCTCATGACCAAATCCCAGGATATTCCTGATCAATATGAGTTTCTCTCAAATCTCTTTAGTCCCATCCATATTTCTTTTAAAAAGGTCATTACTCAAAATCTTTATGCAAATTTGTCTCTGGATGAGCTGGCCAGGTTGTGTCATATGAGCACCTCTTCATTTAAACGCAAATTCGACGCTGTTTATCATGAAAGTCCCAAGAAGTATATTTCAAGAAAGAAGATTGAAAGAGCTGCTCATCTCTTAAAATCCCAGAATCTCCGTGTTGCTGATATTGCCTACGATGTGGGTTTTGAATCAGTTGCTACCTTTAACAGAAATTTTTCAAACATCTATGGAAAGAGTCCTTCAGAATACCGTTTGAGCTAAAATGAGAACATTTTGAGCTGGAGCGATTATTTACTCCCTTCCTGATTTTCTACATTAGACCAGCAACTAATGAGGAAAGGAATAAATTATGAATGAGACAATTTTAATTACTGGAGCAAATGCTGGCCTGGGAAAAGACACAGCCAGACAGCTCGCACTACTGCCCGAAACCAAAAAAATATATCTTGCCTGTAGAAACGAGGCAAAAGCAAAAGTCGCAAAGGCTGATCTGGAAGAGATGACAGGTAGATCTATTTTTGAGATCATGATTGTGGATGTTTCCAAGCCAGCATCAGTACGTTCGGCAATTGCAAATTTATCAGAATCTGTGGATGCGTTGATTATGAATGCTGGAGGTATGGGCGGAAAAACCCCCACTGAGTTAACAGCCGATGGCGTTTCCAGCATCTTTGCTGCTAACATTCTGGGTCATTCCATCATGGTAGATGAATTGCTAAAGGCTGATAAACTGAAGAATGTCGCGATGTATGCCAGCTCCGAAGGTGCTCGAGGAGTTAAGAAGATGGGAATGGCGCGACCAGAGCTTAAATCAAATTCCGTCGATGAATTCGTTTCCATTTTTGATGGTAGCAATTTTGACGAAAAGACAGATGGCATGGAGATATATAGTTATGTAAAGTATGCTGCTACATTATGGATGTCTGCCCTGGCTCGAAAACATCCTGGAGTGCGGTTTATCTCTATGAGTCCAGGTGCAACCAGCGGAACCCAGGTTATGAATGACCTGCCTCCACTCCAAAAAATCATGTTTAAGTATATCGGTTTTCCTATCCTGATGCCACTCCTGGGAATGTCACACAAGCTGGAAAAGGGCGCTAAGCGCTATGTTAAAGCCATCAGTGATGAATCATTGATCAGCGGCACATTCTATGCGAGTTCTGACAATAAACTCACTGGTCCCGTCATCGATCAGGGGGGTATTTTTCCTGACATGATTAATGAATCATACCAGGATAATGCATACAATGCCATCCAAAGGGTTGCATCATAATACCTTCTCTAGAAATTATGTAATGGTTAGAAAATCAAATGGAATAGAAGCGCCCCTGACCAAAATCGGGGGCTTTTTATATGGAAATTCTAAAACGCTTTCAATTCGGGCACCTTTTTGGTGATTAAAAAAAATGCCTGGGAGGATTATTATAATTATGAATCAGCACATACATTTATTCATGAGAAAACACTATATGAAGTCATGATTTGTCTCTGTTCTTAATTTTAAATAAGCCTGGGAGTATAGAAGTAAAATACTAGGAATAGACCCATTGCTGGATTCAATTTCCCGGTGTCATTATCTTAAGCTCTTACAGGGAAAAAAGCTGGAATGGATGCAACAAAACTAGAAAGTACTCAGGCACCAAATTCCCTTGGTAGAGTTCTGGTTATCGATGATAATCTAATGGACCTCGAGCTGGTTCGAGCTATCCTGCATCAGGATTTTAATCTAGATCTGCAAAGGATGGGAAATCGGGATATGAATTGGCTGTCGAGCATTCACCAGACTGCATCATCTCTGATATAAGAATGCCCCTAATGTCTGGTTTTACCTTACTAAAGAAAATCAGATCCAATCCAAAGCTAGCAACCATTCCTGTCATTTTACTCACGGCTTTGGATGACCTGAGAGATCGTATACAAGGCTATGACCTCATGGCTGATCTCTATCTCACCAAACCCATCGATACTACTGAACTGCTTTCCATGGTGAAAAGTCTGACACGGTTACATCAAAGCAGGGGAAAATCCACACAAGTAAGTGAATCCCCAGGTGCGGGTATCACTGAAGATGATCAAAATTTCCTGTCAAATCTTCTGGCAAAAATTCATGAGAGCATAAATGATCCAGATTTTACCGTGGATCATCTGGCTAAATCCTTATTCATGTCCCGACGGAAACTCGAGCGTCGATTGATATCGGCTGAGGGGATAACCCCTAAAGAATACATTCGTCAAATTCGCCTTGAAAAGGCTAAAGAACTCATTGAGACTGGTGTACCATCTAGTTTGACTGATCTTGCAGCCCGAGTGGGTTATAAAGATGGGGCACATTTCGCCCAGGTATATAGAAAATTTTATGGAAAATCAATCAAGCTGAAAAACTCTCTGGGTTGATTCTTTTGGGGGAATTTCCCTCAACACCGCAAGAAAACACACTAAAAAATTGAGCCTGCCACCCAACTGGTAGGAAAATTACGTCATTTTCATATGGAGAATGCGTCAATATATATGACGATAATTGTCACCGAAAAATATAATGCTATATATGGCGAGTCGAGTGCGTTTTGCAAATAATGTGAAATGCAAGTAGCAAGAGTGAAATTGCATTAATGGAGATCAGTAAAAGTGTCAGGGTTACGGATAAATCTGAAATACCTCATACTCATTGTAATGATGACTAGTCTTGTTATTGCCCAGGAATCATGGCCTCTTGATTCAGAATGGACTCACCTCATCGATGTGGACTGGAATTCAACCCAGGATCCGGAGGATCAGTCCACAAACTCTGGTTATACTGATATTGTTGCTGATGCAGATGGTCACGATTCATATTTTTATGCCACCAGCTCAAGTATTTTCTTTAGACTATCACTTCGCTCGACCACCCTGCGCCGGGGAAGTCTTCGTCCTTTCTCCTGGCATGTGATATTGGATGGCGACAATGATAATATCCCTGATTGGGATATAGTTGCTAGCGGTATCAGTGAAGAATTATTTACGGAGTACAATACGGACGGAAGCTCTGATCCCAGTGTGGGGCATCCCACCTTCCTTGTTAGTGACCCTTTGAATACTGGATATTTACGGAGCATTGACAGCCCAACTCCAACCTATCCGGATCATGTTTATCTTGATTTTCAGGTCCCCTTTTCTGCCCTGGAAACTGCTGGATATGCACCGGCAATTACGTATGGAACTGCCATGACCATTTCTATGGCTACCTCAAATTCAAATAATGTTAGCAATGCTGCAGACTTTGTGGGAAATACTGCGACGGTTTCTGGCGCTCTGGCAAACTCAGCAACCCTGGGAGGAGAGAGCTATGGTATTCTTTTTGACACTCGCGATGCCTCACCCTACTCCAGCGATGGTATTTGGAATAGTGGGGAGACCGTAACCGTTAGCGGATACGGCTGGCCCACATCTACATCAACCTATTTTAATAGCGGGGCTCTCAATTGCAGAATAGAGAATACCAGTGGCGGGCTAGTATGGTCTGGTACCATCACCACTGACATTGCAGGAGAATTTGTCGCCGGTAATACATGGACAATCCCAGGCGGTACTCCAGCAGGAGCCTATACTTTCATGGTTGAAAGTCCCCTGGAATCTGGTGCCTGGTACATCTATGACTCCATCACTGTTCCTGCCAGCGTTGCACCAGCCACCATCATATCCACATCTATCGCGGCCAATAATGCAACCATTACGACCACCTTTTC
>JABIFX010000263.1 GCA_018650445.1 Fidelibacterota bacterium | reverse complement strand
GTTTTACAACTGGTTCTGGAAGCAGACCAGGAAACCCAATGAAAAAATATTTGAGCGATTTCTTCGGCATGTGAGGACAAGGCGTAGTAGGTCAGAAAAACTTGCAACCTGGCATACCCTCAAGGAAGCAGCTGAATATGCTAGAACTGGAGTAACCAAATTGCGTGAACTCATCGATGAGGGGAAGCTGAGATCGTATCGACTTGATGATGCCAAATCAAAATCAACCATCTTAATCAATCGCAAGGATCTAGATGCAATGATCCTGTTTGATAGATCAAGTGGATTAACAAAACGTCAGCAAGAGAGACTGGCATCGTATTCTGATTAGATCTCGACCATCCTAGGTTGTCTAGAAGAATTTAGATGTCAGTGCTGCAGATTATGCCCACCAAGAAGTGATTTTTACAAATAAATATGGTTAATCTTAATGACGATATTTCTTTTGGTCATCTTCAGATAAAGAAAAAGAAGGCATTATTCCATAATCCACAGGATCAAAGTTTGCTAGGAACCATTTAAGAGCTTGTGGAAATTGATAATTCAATTTGAATTTGATTAAATTTACAGAATTTGTAGGGTTGCCACAACCGGCTTGATCAGGGTGACAAAAGCCATTATTGTTAACATGTTTTCCATTAGGCTTTGGATAGTAAGACATGGCTTTTTTACCACATCTCGGGCAGGTCCAGTACTTACCTTTCGGTTTTTCGTCCATAAGCTTTTCATAAACAATCTTGAACGGAACCTTATCATTCATTTTTCTCAAGTCACATGTCGGATCGTCCATATTGGTGTGCTCTTTAATGTCAATTTCCTGTTTTATCCTGATAAACGCATTCTTCTTTAGTTGTTCTGCTTTTTCATTTAGTTCATGCTGTGCCATTACCTTGGCGGGCACCCCTTGTCTTCCATGACGACCGCTGGAAGTCTCAGCGTCGCCTTTGGAGCTCAAAAAAGCGCTGAAATCATCATCCATTTCACCAGGTGAGTCTCTTCTTTTATTGAGGTGGTAGAGTTCTGAAGTATTGTTTTGGGAAAATTCATCTAACCTTCCATTTCTCCCAAAACGCATAGAGTCTTCAGCGCTAATGCTGGTTCCATGCCAACCACCATCATCTCCAGAAAGCAGATCAATATTTTTGCGAAGTGGGAAAAGTTTCTTGCCACTCTCCCAACTATCAAGGAAATGGCTCAATTCGATGCTTGGATTTTGCTTGATTTCTTCTGGCAAGTTCGATCGATTATTAGGTGTTGCTCTAGACATGGGGAACAACGCAGACAGTTTCCTCTTATTGTAAGCGGTTAGACTATGTTCTATGTATTGGGAGAAAAACCTATATCTCTTTTGCATTGGCTCGTCTATCGATAGGTGAAGTGTGAGATTGCTGTATTTATTTCTGAAATTGCTTCGGAAGTCACTTATGAAAGCCCAGGGTAACGTTGAACTTGCCTCCTTAAAGACAAGACTGATATTTGTTGGTCGCAATCGTGATGAAAGCTTGTCTTTTGATACAGTAAAGAAATCATTGTTGCGCAAAATCAAAGTGATAGGTAAATGATCTTTTTTTTCCATAAATGCTTTCCACCACACGAATATAGGGAAGCAATACGAATTTTCGTGATCCTCGCGTAAGTTATTTGACTCAAGAAATTTTTTGTAATGCTTCCTTGATTCTTTCCCCCACTCATTTTGATCTTCGATGACTGATGTTACATGAAATGAGTGTAGATCAATAAAGTGCCACACCCGTATCTCAGTATATGGCAAACTACCTGTTTTCAAATGTTCTATCAGGACATAATAATTCTCGCCAGATTTTTTAGCAATGTACTCTCTTTCTGCAAAATGACGTGAAAGAGCTTCGAGCCCCTTGATCCTTTGAGGACCTAGATATTCTCCACCCTCCAGCTCAAACCACAATAGAAGTAGCTTTTTTCGTTGTTTCTGAGTTGAGATGTGATTCCGTTTTAAGTACTTATGAATTGTAGATATCGGAAGTTTAAGTCCCTCGTCCTTCAATATCAACTTTAATGAGCGAATGTCATCTGCAGGATTGTCGAGAGTCGTTTCAATGATCATAGAGACACTATCATCATCAAGTGATTTGGGACTGGATTCAGGGCGTCTACTTCTAGGAAGTAATCCTTCAAAGCCATCACTCTTATAACGTTCAATCCAAGTGTACAAGCTCCCCCTGGTAACGCCAATGTCATTACTCACTGCAGTGATATTCTCTCCATCAAGCACTCGCTTAACAGCTTTTTCTTTATCATAGAGTTCGTAAATCATGACATTGTCAATGTAGCCATGTTCGGAGACATATCGAACACTATTTTTAAATGTCATAGACTAAACACTAGCAATATACTGCTCTTGTTAGACCGCTTAAAAGTCACTATTACAAGATCTCTGAAGAGTATAAATCAGGTGCGTAGTGGAGAAAAGTCTCATCACAAATTTCCTGCAGTAAACGAAATATATGGAGCTTGTAATGGGGTCGCAATGGCTATTTAATGGAGCTTTCAGCGATAAACAAGGTTTTGCAACAGCCACAATGAATGGTGCCATATAAGGGGGCACAGGTCGTATGCTGTAAACACAAGCTCTTCTAGCGAAACTAATATTTATCAAACTAAACAACGGATCATTGGTTCGCCTCACAAAGCAAACATCAACAATCAATAACGTTTTATGATAATCTAAAAAAATTCTCCCTAGAATGTGATTTCCAGAAATAAATAATCAATAAGTAACCATGTAAATATAGATTGTAAAAAAAGTTAAGCCGATGAGGCTCTTTTATTATAGTATACATTACTTAATTACTACAGTAGATATAGTATGTATAGCTATATAGACAATATAGATAGAATAAATATTCTTTGATTCTTTTGTAAATTATATCACAACTCTACAGCGGTCGAGCGTTCCCGCAAATCAAGAGTGATTAATTATGAATAACTAGAATAATTCAGTAAGAAATTATCCAACGATTTTCGCGATATGTAGTACAGAGGAAAGACTCTTTGATTAGTCTTTCAATTACTCAAACCACTACAGATCATGGAGAAAATTATGAGTCTTCACAAAAGACAATCCAAGCGTATGCATATCTCAGAAATCAGTGACACTGATATTCAGGAAGAATACGTAAGACGATTCACAATAAAAGCTGGTGAGCATATCAGTGGAGCCAGAGCCGCGGCCGATCATTTAAGAAGCTGCTTTGCTGATGCTGCAAAGAAAGAGAAGTTCGTAGTCTGTTTCTTGAACGGACAGCATCAGGTTCTTTCTACAGAGGTGCTGTTTGAAGGCTCATTAACGACCTCTGCTGTGTATCCAAGGGAAGTAATCACCCGAGTGATCGAACTTGGTTCAGCAGCCGTTGTGATCGCTCACAATCATCCTTCTGGTCTTTTGACACCTAGTTCAAGCGACCGGGCAGTGACCAAGAAATTGCAGACTGCTCTTGCCTCAATCGATGTTGATCTCTTGGACCATATCATTATCGGTGGTGCGGACCATTTTTCTTTCGCAGATAACCGTTTAATCTGATCCTCCTTCATACCACAAACACCACTTCAAAATAACACATCGCCGGAATCTCTGCTTAAGATTTTGATTTGATTGACTCACATCCTTCACCAAGAAAAAAACTAGGGATTTTGGCGATATGTAATTTGGGAGAGAACCTTTTCTCCCAAAACCATATAACAAAAAAAAGGAGTAAGATTATGACCTTACTACTGCAAGGCGGGCAAGAATGTTCATTGGAGGATCTAAGGGACATTTCACTGCCAGTTGAAACCAGGAGCTACAAACCAGTAAGCCACTATGACCTCGCCCTGAATATTGCCAGAGTCGCTGGAGACCTGCTGTCTGGATTTTCATTGCACAAGAGTGCTTTTGGAACAGCAAGAGCGGGTGCTCAGCTCTTTGGGGTACTTACGTTTAAAAATGTTAATACGGAATTAGGATTATCAATAGCACTGAGGAACTCATACGACAAGTCACTATCGGTGGGGATGGCTTTTGGTGCCTCCGTGTTTTGCTGCAGTAATTTGGCATTGCAAGGAGAAGTCCTTAAAATCCGCAAACACACCACCAATGTCATGGCTGATTTAGAGATGATGATTATCACCGGAGTCCTCAGAGCCAGAACCAATTTCAGCTCAGTGGTAGAGGATGCGGAACGGATGAAAGGAATTGATCTTGTTGACGACGGAGCATACCGGGCACTCGGTCACCTTTTCGGGCACAGGGTGCTTTCTCCGAGACAGATGCCAGTAGCTTTGAAGGAATGGCATAACCCCTCTCAAGAGGAGTTTGAGCCAAGAAATCTTTGGTCGTTTTATAATGCTGTGACTGAGGCATTGAAAAGTTCACCGCCACAGAGCATTCTGGAACGGCACATTCAACTGCATTCCCACCTCTTAGACAATCAACCTCGCTGGTCAGCATGAGCCGGGAGTTTTTCAGGGTGTTAATTGTTCTGGGACTTCAACTACTAGCAACATTTGCAGAAACTGCCTTTGACAAGGCTGCAGAAAATGAAAGAAGGGAGAGATCCGATGACTAAACAGGAGATTCTGGATACCATTGAGCTGAGGCAATCAACCCTCAAAACATGGCTGAATTGTGCCATGATGTACAAGTTTCGCCATATCGATAAATTGGAGCCGTCGTTTCGCTATCCAGGAACGGTCCATGGCAGCGCTCTACATCTGGTGCTCGCATGGCTTCATGAAGGCCAATGGAAGGGTGACCTGAGGGCATTGTATACCAAGGCCCTGAATTATCAGCTATACGCCTCTGAGGAAGAGCACATTCCTGTTCGCTGGAAAGGTGATCAAGAGACCGAGATTGAAAAGTTGAAACTCAATGCGGTTGAGATCCTGGAGAACTACCGGAGTAAGGACTACAACCGAGATGCTTTGGTACTTTTCGCTGAGGTTCAATTCAGGGTCAATATCCTGAGCTATTCATTCACCGGTACAATAGATCAGGTCCGGAAGAATCCCGATGGAACGGTTGAGCTGTTGGACTTCAAGTCAAGTCAGATGAGACCCAACTACTATGCGATTCCGAACGATATACAGCTCAGTCTTTACGCGTATGCTCTAAAGTATGGGCAGCTACTTGTTGACGGTATCTGGGTGAAACCCAATATGCTGCTGGACTCAGTTGGGATCTACTTCCTACGAGGACATGAAATCTATAAACGGAAGGTCCCAGGAAAAGAGGTCGGAGACGAAAAAGGCTCACCCTTCATCAGAACCACGAAGACCATCCAGGATCTGCGTGCATTTCGAACGGAAATACGCCATCAGCTCTCTGCGATGGTCAAACCATGGTATTATCCCAACACGGCATCTGGAGCTTGCTCATATTGCAGCTACGCTGAACACTGCATTGCCCGAAATGATACGATACCTGAAAAACAAGCTGACGAAGCTCAATTGTTGTTGGCAGAATTAAATATGGCCTAAAAGCCAGGAAGGAAAACACATGGAAACTCAAATGATAAAAACCGATAAGGTAAAACGAGCCCTCGAAACTGCAGGTTGGGATATGGAAAAAGAGCTTGAAGGACTCTCGTCTGAAAGTTCAACTTTCGAGCTCCCTCGCGTCCGTATCGATCACAATGATAAAGGAAAGCATCGTATGTACATCGATGCTGGAGAAAGTTATCTGGATGACGAGTCCCAGGAGATTGAGATACCAGGAAACAAACTGACAGCTGTAGTATTTGCTTTCCAAAATATTCGCGCCTTTTGGGAAGAAGGACAGGATCTGCCAACGTGTTCAGCTATTGATGACCTACCTATGGGACAAGAACCCTTGGCAGGAAATTGTCGGCACTGTGAATACGGAAATTTTGGTCAAGGAAAATGTAAGCCCAAGGCGAGGCTGCTATTGCTTGCTAAGATTGGTGATGAGGTGAAGCCTTTACTGTTCAACCTGAGTCCAACCTCGATCAAGCACTGGTCTGCCCATAAGAAAAAGCTCACCAGATCCAATCTGCCCGTTGTGGCAGTAAACACCACCTTTGAGCTGGAAGACGTAAGGCGTAACAATTATAGATGGGCTGAGGTAGTGCTTAATATGGATGGTATTGCATCTAAGGAGATGCTTATGATGGCCAAAACTGCCAGGACGGAGTTTGAAACACTGACCAAACGTATTTCTGATGCAGACTTCAGTGATTCGGGGGATAAACAGCCTAGCTAAAATAGTAATATTCGGAGTTGCGGTATAGACCACAAAGAAGAAGGGGGATTCACGTTCCTCTTCTTTAGCATGTACGCAGGGTGAGGGACGAGAGATATATAACTATTACACTCAGGCTACTTCCTCTTTCCAGCTTGAATCCAAATTGACAACAATAGGGGCTTTTACCTCAATTATTCCATAATTACTGAGGTTGGTACACAATTATCCCAAGTGGGGAACCAACGTACCCCCGGAAGAACCACACAGAACCAGAGAAGGGAAATGATGTACTTTCGAGTAAAGGTAGGTCTTGCTTATGATGTGACAATCTGGAGGCAGTGAATAACTAGAACGTAATCCTTGGATCAACATTTCTACAGAACATTAAACAATCATAAGAATATATAAATACAAGTATTTATGAAGTTGGATCGAAGTGTAAGGATGATTAAATTAAGGAACGGAGTACGTTGCTGCAATAGAGCGTATAGTAGATTCAAAAGATCATTTGAACGAAATTGTACAATCAAGGAAAGGAGAGCATGATGACAAGCAAGCTGGTTATTGAAAGACTGGAAAATACATGTGAGCTCTTAGAGTCTGATCGTGAAGCTGTTGCTGTAGATCTGGCGCAAGCTAATGGTCGTATTAAGGTTCTTATGGACAGAATAGTTAGAATGGACAAAAAGCGCCTGGAGAAACAGAACGATTTGATGAAACACCTATCGAAGGTCTCAAAATTATCAAATCCCAATAACATGAAAGAGATGCGATTAAGGACAGAATTATCAATAGGTGATGTTCACAGCGAAACGGGGCTATCAAAAAGTGTGATTTCCCGAATTGAAAACGGAGAGACAAAAAAGCCTTCATGGAATATTCTGTTTAAGTTGATTCTCTTCTATGAAAACTATGAACAACACAGGTTATCAACGGTGTGTGAAAGAACCCGGCTTCAAAAAGTCATACAAAAAGCCAAACCATGGAGTAGATTTGTAATGTACAACGATCCCACGTATATGGGGCAATTTCCCGATTGAAATCTAGGATTTCCGTAGAAATCAATACCTCCAGATATCTCCAACTATAGTATCTATCATTCTGTAGAATATACGCTTAGTATGGTTCCTTATTCGGAACGCAAAAAACCACAAAACATGCTCGAAAACACCTGCTTTTGGCAAAACCCCGCTCGAAGATCCCTGGTTTTGGCACAAAAACGCACTAAGTAAAAAAGCTCCATAAAACACGTTTGTTGTATTTATTAGACTTAGCCACGAACACCCCCCCAAAACTAGACGTTTGGGCCTGCGATGCTCGGTAGATTTTTTGGGCGAGTCCTGACTCTTTCTATGAGACTCAAATCGTTGGCGGCAAAAAACCCGCGTATAGTGCGATATGTAGTATGGAAAGCAGTAAGGTTCGAGCCCTAACAATGGGTTAGTATTTCATCAAAAAAATAGGAGTGAAAATGCTAAAATTAATGAT
>JABIFX010000253.1 GCA_018650445.1 Fidelibacterota bacterium | reverse complement strand
AATACCGGATGGTTGCGTGGTTTTATAACGGTGGGCCCTTTATGTGGCCAATTCTTGGGGTTTTTATTTTTGGACTCGTTTTTGTTGTTGAGCGCTTGATCAGCTTGATGAAAACAACGATGCAGACTAAATCTTTCTTGAAACAAATTGATGTAACTTTAAAAGAACAGGGTGTTGAAGCCGCGATGGAAGTTTGTCGCTCAACGCCTGGTTCAGTACCTTCGATTTATCTTGCTGGTCTTTCCAGAGCAGATCGCGGTACTCTTGCAGTTGAAAAAGCTATTGAAAGTGCTGGTTCAATCGAAATGTCATTCCTCGAGAATAACATGATCTGGTTGTCTACAGTTGTTTCATTGGCACCAATGCTTGGCTTTACCGGAACAGTTTACGGTATGGTGCAGGCCTTTGATTCAATCGCAGCTGCAAACGATATCCAACCAGCCCTCGTTGCTGTTGGTATCTCTATGGCATTGTTGACAACTCTTTTCGGTTTGGTTGTAGCTATGATCATTCAGTTCGCTCAGAATGTTTTCACATTCATGATCGATAAACTGATTATTAAAATGGAAGAATCTTCCCTGGATCTTATTGATACTATTGAGAACCTGGAGAAGAAATAATAACACCATAACCGGGGTTAGCTGATACTATGCTAGTAAAGAAAAAAAGAAATAAAAGTGGTGGTGAAATTCCCACAGCATCCCTCCCGGATATTGTGTTTATGTTGCTGCTTTTTTTCCTGGTGACCACAACCATTGACATGGATAAAGGTCTGGGTATGGTGCTTCCAGAAAAGGGCAATACAACAGAAGTGAACCCCAAGAATATTACAAATATTCTTGTGAATGCCTCTGGTAAGATCGCAGTGAGTCACGAGGGAGACATCGAAGTTATCGATGTTCGTGAGTTGAAACATTTCGCTAAGAGATCGCTAGCAACCAATGACAAGATGATTTTTTCTGTCAAAACGGCCGCAACCAGCAAGTACAAGGATTACATTGAGGTGATTGACCAGCTTAAGCAGGCCAGTGCCAAACGTATTTCTATTGCTGACCCGGAGAGTTAGATCATGCGTTTAAAAAGAAAAATGAAAACTGAGGCTGGGATTCCAACATCTTCGCTTCCTGATATCATCTTCATGTTGCTGATTTTCTTCATGGTGGTTACGGTTCTACGTGAGTTTCAAGGTCTAAAATTGATACTCCCAGAAGCCAAAAAAATAGCCAAACTGGAAGGAAACAAACACGTTTCCCATATCTGGGCTACATCTGAAGGTACCATTTCCATTGACGATCAGATTGTTACTATTGGAAAAATCCGCACCATCATGTATGATAAGATTCTCGCTGATCCTCAGATGACGGCTTCTTTGAAAGCTGATAGACAGACCGAGATGGCAATCATTACCGATATTCACCAAGAGCTCAGAGAAGCGAATGCGCTAAAACTTAACTATTCAGCCAAACCGAGGGAGTAGGATTATGCTAGAACAACAACATCCGCATATCTCGGTCAAACTGCAACACAGAAAGTATCTTGAAATTGGTGCTATCATCGTGCTGCTGTTGTTTACAATGGTTCTGTTTGCGGTTCCAAAATTTGAAACTGAAAAGCTTCAAGAGCAGGCCTATGTGGCTCCAATTGAGAACATTGAGATTCCTCCGGAAACTCAACAGTTTGACAAGCCACCACCACCTGCGCGTCCTTCCATCCCCATTGAATCTGAAGATGACGAAATCGATGAAGATTTCACCATTGAAGAAACTGACCTGGAAGACTTTGAAATTCTGGACGAGCCACCACCACCGCCTGAAAGCAATGTGATCTTCATCGCTTATGATGAACCACCAGAGCCCATGGGTGGGTATGGTGCTATTCAGAAGGCTGTAGTCTATCCTGAGATTGCTCGTGAAGCAGGCATCGAAGGAACTGTCATTGTACAGGCTACCATTGGGAAAGATGGTCGTGTAAAAGAAACCATTATTCTTAAAGGTATTCCCAAAACAGGTCTGGATGAAGCTGCCATGGATGCTATCAAAACCATCAAGTGGAAACCAGCCTATCAACGTGATAAACCAGTCACGGTTAGAATATCCGTACCTGTAGTTTTCCGTCTCAAAAACGGCTAAAACCTATATCCTAATATTACAAAAAGACCGGATTTTTATCCGGTCTTTTTGTTTCCCTCTTCTGGAGTAAACTGGAAAATTTTGTACCTGATTCTCTGAAATCAATGAATGAAGCTTTGAAAGCAAAAGCTGAACAAAGTTAAATAGTTTAAATCAGCTCTAAAACCCTGGAATGTCAGCCTTCTCATGATGGAGGGGAATCCCATTGTCATAATCAATTCTCTGGGGCTCAGATTTCATTAATCCTGGGAATTGCTTATACAGACTCATGGCAAAGAGATGATCGAGATGCTCATTACTCTCAGGGCTCCAGCCCATAACCCGATCCCAGATTTCAGCTGATTCCATACAGAAATAAATAAACAGATCATCACCACCATAGTAACGCAATGAATTATACACGGTTCGATACATCTCTAGACGCAGTGGTTTGGGATAACGCATCTTGCCATCCATACCACGAATTAACTCAGCAAACATGATCTTGGATTTTGGGAATTTTTCCAGAACCTTATCCTTCATCTCTGGTGGGAAACGCAGAGACCCAATGGAAATCCAGGCCACATTTTTGGGATCAACAACTTCAAATAGTTGTCGAATCAAATCAGGATAGCTCTGCTTCCATTCCTGATGGAATAGCAGGGGATCAAAATGGAACCCAATCTTATAACCCTTCTCCTGGACCAAACGCATGGCTTCAAGACGTTCGTTTAGAGAAGCTGCCTTGTGCTCTTCGGCATCAATGATGACCTGGGGATTTACAGACCAGGAGATTACCGTATGACCTTTATGATCCAGGTCTAGTAAGTTTTCTATGCGATTAGATTTGGTTTTTAGCTCTAATAGTACATTAGGCAATTCAGCAAAATATTCAACCACATCCTTGGAGTATTCTGAGGATGAATCAAAAGCCAGGCTGTCTGACAGTTCACCGGTTCCAATTCGGAAGAAGCGTTTGGGCTGAGTGGCTATCTTGTCCTTCACCTCAGTTAAAAGTTTATCTGTATTGGCATAAACCGTGGTAACAGGATTATTCAAGTAAAATTGAAGAATGCAATAAGTGCAGTCAATGGGACAATTACTGGTCTGATTCATGACATGATAGTTACAGCAACGGTAGGTCCGATCCGTTCCAGGACACTGCTTAACGGTATGGCCCTGTTTCTCGGTAAGCAGGATATCCCTTTTGGCTGGCGTGGATTCCTGTTTGAACATGTGGTCTTTATCGGCTTCGGTAATATCCTGTTGGATAACCTTGGCCTGTGGATTGTTCTTTATATATCGTTGGACTAATTCTTGATCAGCAACTTTCTGATCAACAATGATCCTAGTAATTTTCGGTTCTTTCATAAGCCCTTATATATGCTTGAAGATGTTTTTAAATGCAGTTGATTTCAGCTTTTCCAGAGAATCCTCCAGATCACCTTCGTCTTTGGCATGAAAAGCGATCTGAACACCTTGCTGCTCAAAATAGGGATCCCACTTGATCTTAATGGAATCAGGCAGCTTGGCAGCCTCCAGCGTTTTGCTAAGATCAACACCGGCCTGATTCAGAGAAGGGAAACGCGCCTGGTTGATTTTTTCTCTAATTTCCATGATCGCCAGACGATTATCCTCATAGGCAGTGTCTGCCATTTCCCATAGACCCATTTCCTGGGCTTTGGTTTTGAAATCGACCTCGTCATTTTTACTCATCTCCCAGACATTCTGAATAATCTCAGCCGTCATATTGATACCAATTCTCAGATTGGTAATAAAACGTTCAACCCATTCGAGATGATCTGCCGCCCTTTGAAATATTAGAGCTCGCTTGAGACTTAGATCCTTATCTACAATGAATGCCTGCAGAGTAGGAGGCAATTTCAGGAGAAATAATACCTGATCGATGAGTTTCTCCCGGGGTGCCAGCTCCAGAGCGGGTAAAATCTGCTCTGCCAGTATGGGGCGGGGGACACCCAAATCAATGGCTGCGCGGGTAAGCAGCGCTTTGTCCATGAGGTTCATGGGGCTGTAGTACTCTATGACCAGTTGAATCAATTCGAGGGTACTCTCAGTTTCTTGTATCAGATAGACAGAGACGGTAGGCTTGCCTGCTTCCTGATGAGCCTCAAAGCGATGAATATCGCCGACAATTTTTATGCAGGAGGGCGATTGATAAGCCAGAATGGGTCTGGACAGTCTCCCATGGGTTGATTTGTCCTGTTGATAGGGCAGGGTAGCAAAGCTTGAGTGTATGGTGGGACCGACAGTTGTCAGTTCTTTAACAGTTATTTTCATACTTATCAATATGTCTTGGATTGAATCAAATCAAACAAGAATCAGGATTCTGCTTTTTTCCTGGCCAGAGAGAGACCACCGAAACCGCTAATTACAGCCATGTAAAACCCGAAATCATACCACCAGCCCGTATTGTTGGGGTCATAGACACGAGTGTGGTCATTAAAAAAGCCCACAATCAATGAAAAAGGAGCGACCCAACCGTGCCAGACCCCGCTGAAAAAACCAGAGGGTGCTTGCCCCATATCGTGTTCTGGGTTGGGCATACAGGATGTTAAAGCTATAATAACCAGCATGGTGGTGATGGTGAGGAAAGTGAATTTTTGAAGTTTCATGATTATCTCCTTGCTATAAGGTCTCGAAAAGCCCTTTGGCTTTATTTTTACGGACATTGTCATAGTTAAAATATTGACCATTCATGGCAATATAAATTCCATGTTCCAGGGTCTGAACATAGGCCATGGCAGCACCCATATTGAACAATCCATCAGAACTTCCAAATACAATGGGAATCATGGCGCCGGTGAGGATAATTGTTTTGTCCTTGATATGCTCCGCCAGATACCGAGCCGATTCAACCATCGTGTCGGTACCGTGTGTAATTACAATGCGATCCATGGTACTCTTGCGGCAGTGGGTCAGAATGATCTCCCGGTCCTGCTCGGTCATTTCCAGACTATCGATCATCATCAGACTACGAATATTCACATTGAGTTGCGAACGACCCTGCTCCAGCATTTGCTTCAGGTGAGTGTCTCGAAAGTATAAGTCTCCATTGAGCTCGTTGTATTCCTTATCAAAGGTGCCCCCTGTGATGAATATCTGTATTTGCATCTTGCCTGTTCTCCTGAACTATGATTTGTCTCCGTCGCCCAATCATTTGGAAAACGGCATGCTGAGAAAGTACGCGAGAGCTGTGCATCGATTAACAAAAAAAGAGCAGGATTAATTGATAAAATTGCTTAGAATAAGAATCGTTTCAACAAAGGAGCTTCCATGCTGGAAAAAACGGGCAGACGCTGGCTGCGAGTCATCCATATTGTCTTTATTGCTTCTCTTATGGGAGGACTGGCATCTATTCTTGCTATTCATGTTCTCCCTGGTTTAGATACGCGTCAACTATTTATCGCTAATTACTCTATCTACTCACTTTTTAATATGGTGGTGACCTGGTCATTTTACGGGGTGGTGACCACAGGTCTGATATATTCTGTTTTTACCCACTGGGGTCTCACCAAACACTGGTGGATTATCGGAAAATGGACTGGAACGGTCGCGCTCTTTATTCTCGTATGGATCTGGCTGGGACCGGCCATCAATGGGATGGTGGCTCTCTCAGATATTGGAATGCAAGAATCAGCAGTACCCCATGATTATACGGAGTATCACAACACTCTGACACCGGTGATTGCTGTTGCACTACTGATCATGTTCACCTTGATATCAATCACTATTTTTAGACCCTGGGGTCAACGATCTCAAAAATACGAGATGCGCAGGGGTCTGGTGCTATCCCTGACCGGTATTGGAGTTGTTTTAGGTGTAGGCCTGGGGCTCATCGGTTATTACGATTTAGAATCCTATCGTAATATGGAAATCGGAAATCCTGATTTAACCCAAGTACCTGATGGTATTCATCGTGGCTCGGTGAGCTATTCGGGATTTGAATATGCTGTTGCTGTGAAAATGAATGAAGCGATGATCGTAGGCGTGGGGGTAATTCAGAATCGAGATAGTGACTATGCTCGATTTGCTGAAGGAATTATTCCTCGGGTAATCGAAAAACAAAGTCCTGATGTTGATGGAATCACAGGGGCCACGACCACCAGTAAATGTTTGATGAAGGCGATTGAAATTGCCCTGGAAGGAGCGATATGAATGTAGATAAACGTGTTATCCGTAAATTTGAGAAGAAGACCTGGAGTGAAGTAAAATCCAAAAATTCCTGGCAGGTTTTCCGCATAATGGCTGAATTTGTTGAGGGCTTTGATGCTTTGACACAGGTGGGTCCTTCTGTAACCGTTTTTGGCTCGGCACGCACCAAGCCCGACGACCCATATTATGAAATTGCACATCAACTCGGCACCTTTTTGGCCCAGGAAGGCCTAAGTGTCATCACAGGTGGTGGTCCTGGTATCATGGAAGCCACCAATAAAGGCGCTAAGGAGGTTGGCGGTGCTTCGGCAGGTGTTGGTATCGAGTTGCCCTTTGAAGCCTCAAATAACGCCTATATTGACTCTGACAAGAACATTACCTTCCGCTACTTCTTTGTGCGTAAGCTCATGTTTCTCAAATATTCTCAGGCTTTTGTAGCCTTTCCTGGCGGATTAGGTACTCTGGATGAACTATTTGAATCCCTGACCCTCTCACAAACAGGTAAAACCCCCAAATTCCCAATTATTCTAGTCGGTCGTGATTATTGGTCCGGTCTGGTGGACTGGCTCCGGGAGAAGGCGCTGGCCCAAGGGTATATTGGTGCCGATGATCTTGAATTGTTTCGGGTTGTTGATACAGCCGAGGAAGTCATGGATTCCATAACAGGCTTTTTTGCGAAATTCCGCAAGGAGATGGTACCGAACTTCTAATCCATGGTCATAATTACACACAATAATACTCATTTAAAAAACGAGTAAGAGGATATATGAAAAAATTAACAATAATTATAATTGCTCTCACCACCTTAACCATGCTGGTGAACTGTAGTGATGATCATGTAAAAAAAGCTGAGAGTCATGATACTCACCACAAAATGGCTGGTCAGGATGATAGACCTTCGGGGCTGGTATTAAATGATGGTAAAAAGTGGAAAATGGATGAACACACGCGCATTAGTTTTGTAAAAATGGCAGATTCATTTTTAAATACTGATCATGCATCAATGGAAACCACCGAGTTAAAAAGTGTGGGAGGTGAGCTTCAAACAGAGCTGAATGTCTTAGTCAAGGGTTGTACGATGACTGGTGAAGCTCACGATCAACTCCACGTGTATCTGGCAGGTTACATGCCTGCTGTTAAGACGCTCTCACAAAATGGTGATATGGAATCCGCAAAACAGGTCAAACAATATCTTGAGATATATGACGACTACATGGAATAGATGATATTGAGTTTGGAAGATTGGGACACTGCGCTTGCCAGGTAGGCCTTAGCACAATCCCGGCGTCCTCAATTTTTGGTGCTTGAACTTGTAATATTAGATTTTGGAATCAAAAAATATATTGGTGTTTTTTTCAGCTGAGTTTTTGTTTGAGTTTGGTGACATAGCGACGGCTCATGACATAGGGCTCTTCAATGCCCTTCATGTAGACGCGGTATGAATTGTTAAACCACTCTTCCAGTCGATCTACAAATTCCATGTTTACGATGGTCGTGCGGTGAATCCGGTTAAAGAACGCGAGGGGTAACCGAGTTTCCCATTCTGCCATAGATTTATGAACCAGTACCTTCTTCATATTTGTGCACAAGACCTCAGAATAATCTCCAGCTGATGTGATACAGACAATGGTGGAGATTTTCAGGAAACCCAGACTGGTATCCAGTTTGAGGAGTAGCCGATCATGATATTCCAGCTCCCTTAAGTCATCTTCAACTTCATCGGGAATCAACTCAAGTCGTTCGATGGATTGTTGGAGGCGGTCAACACTGACTGGTTTTAACAGGTAGTCCAATGCGTTGACTTCGAAAGCGCGTAAGGCGAATTCGTCATAAGCGGTGACAAAAATGACCCGTATATCTGAACTGATATGTTCCAGGACATCAAAGCCATTCATGCCTGGCATCTGAATATCCAGAAAAACCAGGTCCGGCTCCAACTCTTTGATCATATCTAGAGCATCCTGACCATTAGAAGCTTCACCCAGGACTTCAATATTTTTGTGATTGTTGAGAAGTAAACGTAAGTCATTACGAGCAAGACGTTCATCATCAACTACAATGGCACGATAAAGCTTAGACATGATTTCCCTCGACATCGCGTGAAATTGAGATCTTAATGACCACACAACCTTCTTCTTCTGATGTGCTCAAGGCGTATTTCCCGGGGAATCTATTTTCAAGACGTTCCTTGACATTTTTCAGGCCTGTCCCTGTACCTGCTGGACGACCACGTCCCTCCGCATCATCAGACAACCAGGTTCCGCTATTTCTAACAAAGATGGATAATTTATTATCTTTGATCTTTGCTTGAATATTAATCTTCAACGGCATGCTTGAAGTTTTCATCCCGTACTTCACCGCATTTTCTACCAGGGGATGGACGAGGAAGCTGGGGATGGGATATTCTTCAGCCAGAGGGTCAATCTCGAAGCTAACTTGTAGATTTTCCTCATAGCGTTTCTCTTCTATAGCGAAGTAATGTTTAATAGCTGTGATCTCTTCACTAAAAGGTACATCACCATTGTTTTTACTCACAAGGGAGTAACGTAGAAGTTCGGCCAGCTCAGTCACCATATCCCGGGCTTTGGCCTGGTCTTCCAGAATAAGGGCACGAATAGAATTTAGAGAGTTAAAGAGAAAGTGAGGATTCAGTTGATATCTCAACATCTGAAGCTGGGCACTGTGGGCAAGAAGTTCAGCCTTCTCAGTGCGGGCAAGTTGCTCATTCCATTGTCTCCAGAAATTGATCAGAAAGTATAGTGTCGACCAGGTAAACAGGATAAATGAATTCCAATAGATCTGACCAATATTCTTGCGCATGGTGATTTTATCCAACGCCTGCTGAAATTTTTCAATACCATAAATGGGATAGGATACAAGTCGATCCACATAAATCCAGATCACAGCGAAGGTGATGGATGTCAGGATAACAATAGCAGAGACATTCAGGAGGGATCTGTGTTGGTAATCCAGCTTTTGATAGATTTTGCGCATAATGATGGTCATTACAAAAGCCACCACGTAGGTTACGGCAAATCCAAAGGTATTGGCTAAATCAAGGTCTTTGTAGGAGTAATAAATTAGATAGTAGATTACACCGTACAGGAACCATCCTGAAATTTGGAGTACCCAAAAGAGTGAAATTTTACTCGGATCGGAAGTGGATGTCATAAGCAAAGATAACTTTCGTGGATTGGATTGAAAATATTATGTAGAAAAAGTTGTTTCATCAGTTTGAGCCCAATATAGATGAGAAGGCTACCAGAATATTCTGATTTAGCCCAACGGCTAATAAGTACGGCGAGCGGTTAGGAAAGAATTCCCCAGAGCTGTTTCAAGTTGGAAATGATGGGGATGGCATGCAGATTCTGGTTGCTCCAGGGATTGATAAGGCCAATTCCTGCAATAATGATCGAGCAGACAGCCAGAGTCCATAAAACTGGTTTTCCCCAATGCCAATCTTTCAAGTAGTCGAGATCGAAGAGGTAAAAGAAAAGGAGGGGCAGCGTGGGTACAAACCAACGCATACTGTAACTCCACCCCCCGTAATTAGAACTGAATAGCCAGTAGTAGGACATCAGAATAATTGAGCCCAATAGAATGATGAGGGTTTCAGCCTGAAAGACTTTTTCTCTTTGAGCATTTCTGATAGCCAGGGGTACCAAAAGAAACAACATGGGATTGTACCAGACGAATCCCTTAGACCCGAATAGGCTTATAATCGCATAGTGAATAGTGAATAATGGGCTATTTATGCTCACTCCTGAGAGGGCCTGCGAATCTGTCCAGACAGAGCCTTCGAATATAAAAAATTCAGGATTAATTTGGAGTGGTAAAATGGTTCCCCCGATAGCGTAATTCACTCCAAAATGTATGGTGAGAGGAATGAATACTCCAAATAAGAACAACCGTGTCGGAGTTGCAGTGCGCCATTTGTGTGCGACTAGTAGACTAAAACCAAGTGGAAAAATAGCCGTGGGCATATCCATACTGGCTGCCAGCCCGAAAAACAACCCTGACCAAAGGAGCGCCGATTTCA
Source organism: Fidelibacterota bacterium (assembly GCA_018650445.1). GTDB lineage: Bacteria > Fidelibacterota > UBA8477 > UBA8477 > JABMPR01 > JABMPR01. The sequence goes on along the minus strand of JABIFX010000253.1, from coordinate 119,447 downwards.
CATCCTTGTGCTTCCCTTTCAAGTAGAAATAGAATGCAATCATAAGACTTGAAGCAGCCAGGCTGTGATTGTTGAAGCTGGAAGTCCAGGCAAATGCAAGGGAAGCAAAGGCATAGATAAAGACGGCGAGGGGAATTTTGGCTTCTTTGACTGGTGCGAAGGTGAGGGCACAACGAAATGCCAAAATACTGGCTATCCAGAATATTTTTATAGTAAAGAGGATGATGAAGTAATAGCTCAGGTTCCAGCCATAATCCAGACTCAGTCCAAATGCGTGGAGCGGCGCGTAAATAATGGCGGCCAACAGGGAAGGAAGAGCAGGTTTATCTGAATAGAAATGACCATTGATGAAAACTTTGTCTCCACCGTTCACAAATATGCTCTCATCAATGATAAAACTGTGATGCTCTACCAGAGATTGTGTCAATGCCATCCTGCTGGCTTCGTTCCAACCATTGATTCGAGGGTTGATGGTGATCAGGGATACCACAACTAGAAGGAGAAAGAGAAGTTTGGGGGATTCAAGTATTTGGTTCATGCTTAGGCTCGGACCCAAAATAGTAATCTGAATTTGAACTGCAAGATGGCATCCGGGTTCATTACCCTCCAAAGTTCGTCATTTTCCGCTTCCACTGTTAACTCAATCTGACTAGACTGCCTAGCATGAACCTGATCCTGCTCAATCGTGATGATTTTATCGCTGAAGACCGGGTCCGCCTGAGCGGTCGCAGGCTGGAACACATCAACACGGTCCATCGAGCAGAACCTGACACTCAACTACGAGTTGGGTTGCTCAATGGCAAGACAGGCCACGGATTGATCACGCAGATTGATCCCAATTTTATAGAACTGACTGTTGTGTTAACGCAACCACCACCAGAAAAACTCCCGGTTACCCTGCTTTTGGCTCTTCCCCGACCTAAAATGCTAAAGCGAGTGATACAAAGTGTCACCTCCCTCGGTGTCAAACAGATCTACCTGATCAACAGTTACCGAGTGGAAAAGAGTTTCTGGAGCAGCCCCCTCCTGCAGCCGGATAACCTGCATGAACAGCTCCTGCTCGGTCTGGAGCAGGCTCGAGATACAGTTCTACCGGAAGTTCATATACGCCAGCGCTTTAAACCCTTTGTAGAGGATGAATTACCGGAATTATGCGAGGGGACCAAGGCTTTGGTCGCCCATCCGACTAGCGCAAAGAACGTATTACTGGAACCTAGCCAACCAACCACCCTTGCCATTGGACCAGAAGGAGGCTTTATCCCCTACGAGGTCGACAAGTTTGCAGCTTGTGGCTTTACTCCATTCAGTTTTGGTGAGAGAATTCTGCGCGTAGAAACAGCAGTACCGGCTATTCTCTCACGATGGTTACCTATTTAAAACCCCGCTTTCCAAGTCCAGATTAAAAACTCAGAACAGGGCACTGTATTCCTGAACCGGGGTCTATTGATCTGGTTTATTGTAGCTATTAGTCTCATCAAAGAAGGTAGGGAGACCTGCTGAACAAGTGATTGCTCGACGCCAATGGTTGACCGCTCAACGAATCCGGGAGCCATCCGTAGATAAATTTGATGGAATCCTTTTCCCTTAATTAAAATAGCGACACAATACTCAAGGGAGGGAAGCATCCATGAAGAGAAATAAACGAAATTTTGCTCAATTTTTTATCATTATCCTGGTAGCATTTGTGTTCATGGGGTGTAATAGTATTCAGCAGGGGAAGGACCTAATTTTTAAACAGGTGAATCGCGGTCAATTACTTGCAGATGCGGCGACAGCCTATCGCGCTGGAGATTTCACTGAAGCCGGAAAAAATTATAAGAAAGTACTCATTCACAACCAGGACGATCCCATTGTGTCCTATAACCTGGCCTGTTGCTATGCCCTTCAGGGAGATGCAAGCAAAGCCAGTTTATTCGTAACACATGCTTTCCAAAATGGGTTCCGAGGACTTGACCTCTTTTTTAAAGACAAAGACTTTGACCCCGTGAGAAAGGATCCCGAATTTCAGAAAGCTGTTCAGGATATAGAGGAGCGTTTTAAATCTATTGGGACCATGGAATATGTAGAGGCGTCTTCTCTACAGCCTTATCGAATTCGCTTCCCCAGTGACTATGATGCCAGCAAAAGTTACCCTTTATTAATTGGGATGCATGGTATGGGAGGTAATTCTGAGGGCTTCATCAGCCAATATGATAAACTGGAAAATCCACAGGTGATATATGTGACGCCAGAGGGACAATATCCACTGTCCATGCATATGGGTCCACAGTGGCATCGGCGAACCTGGTCTATCACTGAAGCTGGGAAAAAGGCCTGGAAATCCAGCGATAAAATGGTCAGTGACTATATTTTGAAAACCATAAAAAAGGTGTCGGGAGAATATAAAATTTCTGATGTTTATCTCATGGGCTTTTCACAAGGGGCAGTGTATGCCTACACCATTGGTCTTCAGAATCCAGATATGATCAAGGGTGTAATTGGATTCAGCGGGTATCTCATGAATACAGAGGAGGATAAGTCAATTCTTACTCAACAGGATATTGAAGCTGGCAATGATGTACGACTATATATTGCCCATGGAATTGATGATGCTGCTATCAAAGTAGAGACTGCGCGGGAGCTGAAGAAAATGTTTGAATCAGAGGGCTTTGATCTGACATATACAGAGTTCGAGGGACGTCATGGTATCAAGGCCGACGTATTTAACGATGCTGTAAGGTGGATGCAGTTATAGAATTTTCGGGATTCATTCTAATCTGAATGAATACAAGAAGCCACCTCTGCCAGGTGGCTTCTTTGTTTTAAGATAGAAATCTGTTTATCATACTTCGCATGAAACCGCACATGTTCACGTATTGACAGTATATGTGCCTTAATCCAGCAGCGACCTCATTACATACTGAAGGATACCACCATGACGATAATATTCCAGCTCGTTGGGAGTGTCAATCCGAGTAGTTGCCATAAATGAAAAATGGCTCCCATCTGTTCTGGTACACTTGACTTCCAGTTCTTTACCTGGTTTGAGACCTTCAGAGATTCCAGCAATAGAAAAAATCTCTTCACCTGTTAATCCAAGGCTCACCCGGCCCTCTCCATCTTTGAACTGCAATGGTAATACACCCATACCAATCAAATTACTTCTATGAATTCGTTCAAAGCTTTCAGCAATAACGGCTTTGACACCCAGTAGATAAGTACCCTTTGCTGCCCAGTCACGACTGGAGCCTGTTCCATATTCCTTCCCAGAAATAACAACTAGAGCTGTGCCTTCAGCTTTGTAGGCCATAGCACCATCAAAAATCGTGGTCACATTTCCTTCAGGTAATTTTTTGGTAAAGCCACCTTCAGTATCTGGAGCAAGAAGGTTACGAAGGCGAATATTTGCAAATGTCCCGCGCATCATAACTTCATGATTTCCTCGGCGACTGCCATAGGAGTTGAAATCCTTCACATCAGTTCCATTGTCGATCAGATATTTTCCTGCCGGAGTATCTGCTGTAAATGAACCAGCTGGCGAAATATGGTCCGTGGTGACTGAATCACCCAGAAGGGCCAGTACACGGGCATCCTGGATATCACTCAACTCCCCGAATTCACGGCTCATGCCATCAAAAAATGAAGGTTTACGGATATAAGTTGAATTGGCTTCCCAGTCAAAAGTATTACCCTTGGGGGCATCCAGGTTTTGCCAGGTGGCATCGCCACTGAACACATCAGCATACTTTGCTTTGAACTGTTCAGGCTTCACAGCCTGGGCCACAGCATCTGCAATTTCCCGGGAACTGGGCCAGATATCTTTCAAGAAAACATCATTCCCATTTTTATCCTGCCCCAGGGCATCATTATACATGTCAAAATCCATGGTTCCAGCAAGAGCATAGGCTACGACCAGCGGGGGTGATGCGAGATAATTGGCTTTGACGTGGGGACTGATACGTCCTTCAAAGTTGCGGTTACCAGAAAGGACAGAGGTCGCTACCAGTTCTCCATCCTCGATGGCAGTAGCAATAGCTGGAGGTAATGGGCCACTATTCCCAATACAAGTAGTACAGCCATAGCCAACCAGATTGAATTTCAGTTTGTCCAAATAGGGGGATAGACCAGCAGCATCCAGATATTCAGTAACAACTTTGGAGCCAGGACCCAGGCTGGGTTTAACCCAGGGTTTGATATTCAGACCAAGTTCAACGGCTTTTTTGGCAAGCAGTCCCGCACCGATCAAAACGCTGGGGTTAGAAGTGTTGGTACATGAAGTGATGGCTGCAATCACGACAGCACCGTCCTTCATTGCGAAATCTTCACCTGTTACAGCAACAGATCCCTTGCTCTCGCCTCGAAGAACTTCCAGATCTCGCTCCCAGATTGTCTTTGATTGTCGTAACTCAATGCGATCCTGGGGTCGTTTAGGTCCAGAGATGGAGGGCAGGACAGTGCTCATATCCAGGGCAAGATTGGCAGAATAAACGGCATCTTCAACTCCGGCTTCATAATACATACCCTGAGCTTTGGTATAAGCTTCAACCAACTCGACCTGTTCATCATCTCTACCACTAAAACGCAGATACTTAAGTGTGGCGGCGTTCACAGGGAAGTACCCCATCGTTGCGCCATATTCAGGTGCCATGTTGGCGATAGTAGCCTGGTCTTCCAGACTGAGGTGGGCAATACCGTCACCATAGAACTCTACAAATTTTCCAACCACACCTTCTGCTCTGAGCATTTCAACAACCGTCAAGACGAGATCTGTGGCAGTGGTGCCTTCTGCCATTTTGCCACTAAGTTTAAAACCTACAACCTGGGGGATCAGCATGGAGATCGGCTGTCCCAGCATGGCGGCTTCAGCTTCAATACCACCGACACCCCAGCCCATGACACCAAGCCCGTTGATCATGGTGGTATGCGAGTCGGTCCCCACAAGGGAATCAGGATAAATCTGAGTGCCCTCATCAGTTTCATTTTTAAAGACAACCTGTGCCAGGTATTCCAGGTTGATTTGATGAATGATGCCTGTATCAGGTGGAACCACATTAAAATTCTTAAAAGCACCCTGCCCCCAGCGTAAAAAACCATAACGCTCGCGGTTGCGTTCCATTTCAATTGAAGCATTTTCGGCAAAGGCAGAATTCGAGCCGAATTTATCAACTTGAACCGAGTGATCAATGACCAGATCTGCTGGTTGGAGGGGATTGATTTTTTCAGGGTTGCCACCCAGATCAGCCATGGTATCGCGCATCACAGCCAAATCTACTACTGCAGGTACACCTGTGAAATCCTGGAGTAAAACACGACTGGGTCGGAGCTGAATTTCATGTGCTGGTTTCGCTTGAGCATCCCAGTTAAGAATTGCATTAACATCTTCTTTGCTAACTGTGACATCATCCTCAAAGCGCAGCATGTTTTCCAAGAGGACTTTATGAGCGATGGGTAATTGCTTAAGTTTTTTATCGGCGTTCAGTTTTGTGAGGGCAAAGTATTCGTGGTTTTTGCCATTAAGGTTGAGATTTGACCGGGTCTGAAAACTATTCAGAGATTTGGTTTTATTGGCCATGGGAACTCCTGAAATTTATAGGGTTGTTCAAAGATATGTTAGGTAGGAGGTTGGTATATTCTATCAAGCGAAACACCTTACAAACTAAGCTTTTGCCTGCCAAAATCAATCGCCATACCATGTGTCAATCAAAATGATTTACAAGTGCAAATATTCAACTTGACATATATATGAGAATTGCTATATTGGTGACCAATATTATCACCAAAGCGTTACCAAATTTTTATCATGAATGCTGTAAATAACATAGTGTTTTTCGAGGCGGCCTCAAAAGTTCTCAAAGCTTTGGGGCACCCAGAACGGCTGAAAATAATTGAACTGCTCCAGACTGGTGAGCAGACAGTTGGTAGAATCCAACAGGGAATAGGTCTGTCCCAGCCCGTTACCTCGCAACATTTACGCTTTATGCAAAACAACAATATTCTCGCATCACGTAAAGAGGGGACCAGCACATATTATTCATTAGCCAGTGACATGATCCGCAAACTTCTGGAATGTATGAATTCCTGCAGACTGGACCTGGAGACAGGTGAAATGCAGATGAAAGATATATTTCCAGAGTCAAAAAGGAGTAAACATGAGTGAAACCAAACCCAAACGATTAGCTCTTATAGCATCACAGGGAACCCTGGATTGGGCATATCCACCCTTTATCCTGGCCTCCACTGCTGCCGCAATGGATATGGAGGTAGGAATCTTCTTTACGTTTTACGGATTGACACTACTTCAAAAAGATCTTTCTGCCAAGGTTGCTCCGCAAACAAATCCAGCGATGCCTATGAAAATGCCTTTTGGACCCCAGGGCTTCCAAAATATTAGTTGGCCGATTCCAAATGTTATCGCTGGAAACGTACCTGGGTTTGAAACCATGGCTACATCGCTTATGAAGAAGACTTTTGCAAACAAAGGCGTCGCCAGCATAGAGGAATTACGTGATATCTGTGTAGAAATGGGAGTAAAACTGATTGGTTGTCAGATGACCATGGATGTATTTGGGTTTACTAAAGATCAATTCATCGATGGTGTTGATCTGGGTGGAGCGGCAACTTTTCTAGAGTTCGCAGCTGACTCTGATATATCTCTGTTTGTTTAAACCACTTGTAAAAAAGGAAATCAAATGAACGATCAAGCATATGACCAAGAACTTGACTGCAAAGGTATGAATTGTCCTTTGCCTATCCTGAAAACCAAGAAACAGATTGATACAATGGGTTCTGGAGAGGTTTTAAAAATGATAGCCACTGACCCGGGATCTATTAATGACATGACTTCATGGACAAAACGTACCGGTAATGAACTACTATCACACTCTCAGGATGGTGGCGATTACGTTTTTTTTATAAAGAAAACGTAATTGATACCTTGAGAACCTCTTGGTCCATTTGTTATCAGAATAATAAATAAAGGAATACCTAAATGTCTGACGAAGGAAAAGTAACCATATTCGTGACCTCTGGTCCGGCAACTCCACAGCGATGTGCAACTCCATTTTATATGGCCAGTGTTGCTGCTGCCATGGATAATGAGGTAGAAATGATATTCCAGATTGACGGAATTCTGTTGCTGAAACACGGTGTTTCTGAAGGGCTGTTTGCAAAAGAGGGTGGTAAATCTGTGGCCGATTTCATCCAGGATGCGAAAGATGCTGATGTTGAAATGTATGTCTGTTCTGCCGCACTTCAGCTACACGATATGACAGAGGATGACCTGACTGAAGCCTGTGATGGCGTTGTTGGAGCTGCCTATATGACGGATGTTGGCCTCGAAAGTGATATGGTTTTAACGTACTAATAGAAGGGGAAGAGTATGGCTGAATTAAAAAACTGCATGTTACCTGATGATCTTCTGTACCACGTTGAGTATAACGTATGGGTACGCAAGAATGATGATGGAACCGTCGATTTGGGGATGACTGATATCGCCCAAAGCATGGCTGGAAGTATTATCCATTGTCGTCCTAAAAAAGTGGGTCGCTCAGTCAAGCTGGGAAAAAGTGTAGCCACTGTAGAAAGTGGTAAATGGGTTGGCCCCGTTAAAACTCCCTTTGCCGGTGAGATTATGGAGGCCAATGAAGCTGTTGCAGGTGATGGTACACTCCTTAATAAGAGTCCTTATAAAGCTGGCTGGATTGTCAAAATCAACCCCAGCAATTTCGATGAAGAGGCAAGTGCCTTGGTCAACGGAGCAGATGCCATTGTTGGATTTGATGCTTATATGGCTGAAAAGGATATGGGCGAGTGCATTCATTGCGAAGGCTTTGAAGGCTAAAAAAGAGCACTCTGGAGTTTTGGAAAAAATGACCCTGCGCATATTCACTCATCCCGCCTGTTCTGGATGTGGCCCAGCTGTTGAATTAGGCTGGAAACTGTCTGAGTCGGTGGATGACCTATTACTGGAGACAGTGAAGTTGGAAAATAAGGCAGGATTGGCTCATGCTCAAAAGGTTGGAATTAAAACAATCCCAAGTTTGATTTTTTACCGTGATGATGTAGAACAAAAAAGAATTGTTGGTTTACCGAAAGCGGAATTCCTGCAGGAAGTTTACGAAGAATTGAAAGCACTAAATAAGTAGGACTATATATGTCGATTTATAAAGATGCAAAATATATGGATGTCCCCTATGAAGAGAAATTAGAACTCTTCAATGAAGTCAAGGCTGACATGCGATATGGAAATAATTTGTACGGTTGCTATGAATGCGGAATTTGTGTTGCCGCATGTCCCTCCGCCAGATTTTATGATTTCAGTCCCCGCGTTTTTGCCCAGACCATGGCTCGTGAAGATGTGGACACCTTCTATGAGCTGTTAAATGATAGCGTCTGGGATTGCTCTCAATGTTACTCGTGTACCCGTTGCCCCCGTCAGAATAATCCCGGTGGAATTATTCTCATGATGCGCGATGCAGCTGTCCGCCGCGGTTTGCAATCTGCTAAAGATGCTTTACAAGCTTACAGTCGCATTATCTACAAAGTCATGGCCACCGGAACTCAGGTAGCCCCTGATATGCTTCAACCCGACTTTTTCCCAGACTGGGGTAATGATGTAAAAGCAGTTGCTGAAAATCTGGATGTCTGGCGTAGAGCCATTCCCCCGGAGACGCTGCATACCACTGAACTGGCCTGGGATGTTTCTGAAAAAACCAGACTCGAACTTTATATGATCTGGAAATTGACCGGTAACCTGGAGCTCATCGAAGGGATTGATGAGGGAATTTATATGATTCTGGAAGAAGTGATGGAAGAGCTTCTGGAAGACAATGGATATGATATAGATGACTTCGAGAATATCCTGGATGATTGATAAAACAGAGCTTAGCAACAAGGAAATAATATAATGGCAGAGACAACCCAAGCACCGGCAGTACATACCGAGAAAAAGTCGCCAATGCGAGAGTATGTTCGTAAGGGCAAACCACCTACGGAAGATTACCGGGAGAAGCTCTTTGAATTAGAAGCTAAAGGTGAGTTGGAAGTACACCGAGTCCCCGAACCATTTGAAGAAGTAGAGACCAAATATGGCAGGAAAAAAAAGATACCCATCGAACATACTTGGCATCATAAATCCTGCGGACAGTGTGGACATATTCCAGGGTATTCAACAGCCATTTTCTGGCTACACAGACAGTTTGGTCTGGATTACTATGATCCCAAGGATCAATCATCCTGTACGGCCTGGAATTACTATGCTTCTTCTACATCAAACTCCGCCGCCCAGGCTTCTGTAGCTGTACGTAACTTTGCTCAAGCCAAACAGGATGGATATTTCCCCCTGATCCATTGTGGAACCAGTTTTGGTCATTATAAGGAAACTCGGGAAGAAATCATACATCACCCTGAACTAAGAGACCAGGTGCGTCGCATAATGGACAAATTGAAAATGCCCTTTGTCTTCCCAGAAGAGATCGTGCATTACTCTGAATGGATCCATGTCATGCGGCACCGAATTGCAGAAAGACAGGTTCTGGATTTTAGCGATCTAACTGTCACAGTTCATCCCGCCTGTCATTACCACAAACTGGTTGTAGAGGATGCTATCTATGACCGCGAATTATATGATGGACAACGTACTGCTGTGGTAACCAGCTTGGTTGAAGCTCTGGGATCTACTGCAGCTGATTATTCCACCTGGCATGATTGCTGTGGATTCGGCTTCAGGCATATTCTGGTGAGCAGGGATTTTTCGCGCTCTTTTGCCACCATTAGAAAAATTGAACGAATGAAGGAAGAAGTGGATCCTGATGTGACCCTGACCCATGACACGGGTTGTGTTACCACTCTGGATAAAAGCCAATTTGCTGCAAAGGCACATGGTAGAAATGTGGGCATTCCTGTGCTATCCGATGCACAGTACGCTGCCTTAGCCATGGGTGCTCATCCGTATAACGTTTGTCAGCTTCACTGGCATGGAGTTGATAATAAGCCGTTGCTGGAAAAGATGGGAATCGACTACAAAAAAGCATGGGGAGAATTTGAAGCCATCGCTGGAAGAATTGAAAGTGGAGAACTGGATTTTATGACATGGGAGGATGCAGATGTCAAGTAAACCAATATTAGTTATCGGTGGTGGACCTGCCGGTTTAGAGGCTGTGCGTGGGATCGCTGATCTCGGGTATCAGGCTATTTTGATTGAAAAGGCCGATTTTCTGGGCGGAATGCCTATTTCAGCCGACTATGCTGCTTTGACCCCGGATATGCGCAGTCCGGAAGAGGCCATGGGTGAGATGATTGTTGCTATTACGGACAATCCATCTATAGATATTCGTTTGAGTACCACGGTTGTCGGTTCCAAGGGTGATGCGCCCAATATGGAAGTGACTGTGAAAAATGCCGGAGGTGAAGAAATTCTAGAAGTGGGTAGCGTCATCGTTGCCACAGGCTTCAAACATTTTGATCCAGGCAAAGAAACCCAGATGTATGGTTACTATGAGTTTGAAGATGTGATCACTCTGGTGGATGCTGAGAAAATGCTCAAGGCAGATGAGTTTGCCCGACCGTCAACTGGAGAAGCCCCCAAAACCGTCTGTTTTATCCAATGTGTTGGAAGTAGAGATCGTCAGATAGGAAATCAGTGGTGTTCCAAGGTCTGCTGCGGCATTGCTTGTAAGCAAGCCATTGAAGTCAAAGAAGCCGCTCCAGATGCACGCGTTTTTGTCTTTTATATCGATATGCGTACCTACGGCTTCTGGGAAGATGAAATTTATTGGAAAGCCCAGGAAGACTATAATGTGAATTTTATCCGTGGTATTGTTACCGAAGTAACAAAACGAGGTGACACGCTGGTTGTAAAGGGTGAAGATACCACCATGGGTCGTCCCATGGAAGTTGCCATGGATGTAGTTATTCTATCAGTAGGCATGGAGCCCAGTGATGGAACCGTAGAAATGGCTGATACCTTCGAGCTACCCCTCGAACCACATGGCTATATAGAAACTACTGGTGGAGCTTTGAATACAGTTGAAACCACGGTCCCTGGTGTTTTTGTTGTTGGTGCGGCCGCCGGTCCAGCTGATTTGGAAGATTCTGTTTCCATGGGTGGCTCAGCCGTGATGAAGGCCTGTAGTTTTATAAGAAAATCTGAGTTACAACCAGCCTAAATGCTCTACGATAAAGTAAATATTGCAGATGTTGTAGACTCTGAAGCCGCTTTGGAGTTTATGAAAGAAGCGACCAAATTGGCAACTTCCACTGATCTGGAAGATATCGGGCAACGCCTGGAGAATAAAGCCAGATTGTTTTCAGAGCTGTTGTCTGAAGAGCACATTGCAGAACTGACTGCGGATGAATTCAAGCAGCTCATTGCTTCTATTTTTTCCATTAAGCGGAAAGCGAATAAAATCTTGAAGGCGATAGAAATTGAATCCCTGAGAGAAACATTGGCAACTTTACTCTACGGCGATGAAGCCCTGGATGTCAGATTTAATCAAGCCAGTCAGGCACTGGAAATGATGAACGATACGATGCGCTTCAATCTAATTTGCGAATTATTGCACTTCTCTAATCCGCAAAAATATTGGCTTTGGACAAACTGGATCTGGGATTTCAAGAAACATACCGGAGCATTATCTCTGGTTCTACAAGACGATATTGATCTTGAAGCCAAGACTCCAGGGGAGCTGTATGTCAAGATAGGACAAACCACCGCGCTGGTGAATGCTGTAGGGCACCGAGTTGGTTTTTCCAGTGCTGGAGCAGGATTATTCGGAACAGATATCTTTTTTGCCTGTGTGTATGCTGTCTACATGTATACAGTTTTTCGCGTGAAACTTTCCCAAGAATTTAATCGGATATTACCTGAGCTGACTGAGTTGACCCAGCAGATTCTTGGGGTAAAAAGTATGGAGATGAATTAATAATGTCTGAACATAAATATGAAAAATTTGTCCAGAAAGACAATGTCGTAGTAGATGGGGTTGATCTATCCGGTGAGTGGAACAAGATGTATGAACCCCGTGAGATCCTGACCTATGATATTGACGGTCTCGAAAAATTACGTGAGTTACCCGGTGCTAAATCCATCAATGCCTGCTATCAATGTGCCCAATGCATTGGGGTTTGTCCTGTCGATAATGTAGGTAGCTATGGACCACGCAAAATTTTTCGAAAGCTTCAGACCGGTATGGATTTTTTCGATCATGATGATTTATGGCTGTGCACGACTTGTTCAAATTGTCTTCGTGTTTGTCCAAAAGAAGTCGATATGATTCAGATTATCCCTGCAGCCAGAGAACAGGCAGTATTGAATGGCAATGTTCCTGGTGAAATACAGGACATGTTGCAGAATGTTGCTGAATATGGCAATCCTATGGGCGAATCAGCCCGTAAACGAGTGGGATGGCTACGCAAATTTGAAGAACCCGTTCGCGATTTGTCAAAAGAAACGGACCCAGAGCCAGTAGATGTTTTATGGTACGTCAGTGATTACTTCTCCTACCACAATCGTGGAAATGATGCCGCCAAAGCAACTGTACGAGTGTTTAATCGTTTGGGGATTGATTTTGGCATCCTGGGAAAAGAAGAAAAATGTGATGGTGATTCTCAGCGTCTGGTGGGTGAATCCGGTTTATTTGAAGAATTGGCAGAACATAATGGAATCCAGTTTGATAAATATGAACATAACAAATTGGTCGTCAGTGATCCCCATGCTTACAATGCTTTTAAGAATTTCTACCCTGCTGTTACCGGAAAAGAATACAATTTACAGCACTATACCCAACTCCTGGAAGAACGGGTTGATGATTTAGCCAAGCTGATGAAACGGCCCTTCCCCAAGAAGGTTACTTTTCATGATCCCTGCTATTTAGGTCGTCATAATGGCGAATACAATGCCCCGCGCACTCTTTTGAATGCCGTCCCTGAGATCGAATATATGGAAATGTATCGAAACAAAGAACAAGCCTATTGCTGCGGTGGAGGTGGTGGAGGCATGTGGTTGGATGGACTCATGGCGGATAACTCTGCTGAACGTCTATCGGAAAACCGGGTCAAGGAAGCTGTGGAAGTAGGTGCTGAGATATTAGCTGTCTGCTGCCCCTATGAAGTCTCACGTTTTGAAGATGCTGTTAAATCTACAAATAATGATGGTAAGCTACTGGTCATGGATATCATTGAAATTCTTGATTATTGCATGAGTGAAGGCGAAGACACTGCCTGATGAAAGTAGATTTGCACATTGATACGGGACCTTGTGGAATGGGTATGCCAGTGATTCGATCCTGGCAGGCTTTGAGGAATCTCCCTATCGGGGGCGTTCTTCAGTTGAGTAGTGCTCACCCCTGATCAGTCCCTGATATCAACGCCTGGTGCAGGTCGTCCGGACAGAAATTATTAGATATAGAAGAAGCTGGTGATACGAGAAACTTTTTTATCCAGCGTATGAAGTAAATGAGGAGAGAAATATGAAGATCGTCGTGCCTTTAAAACAAGTACCAGACCTGGTAGAAGACCTGGAGGTGGATGCCACTGGAAAAGCTCTGGATGCTGAAGAGGTCAAGTTAAAATTAAATGAATTTGACGATCAAGCACTCGAGGAAGCGCTGCTCTTAAAAGAGAGTGGTGCGGCTGACGAGGTGGTTGCAATGGCTTTTGACGGGGAAGATGTCGACAAAATGTTATTTACTGCCATTGCCAAAGGTGCAAACAAGGCGATCAAATTAAACGGTAGCAGCCCCACAGATATACATCAATTAGCCAAAGCATTTGCCAATGCTGTTGCCACAGAGGGTTTTGATCTGGTTATGGCAGGAGTGCAATCTGCTGATGGTCGCGATGGTCATTTGGGACCCATTATGGCTGAATATCTATCAGTCCCCTGCATCAGTGTCGTGGCTGGTGTTAGCGTCTCTGGTGGACAGGCTACAGTACAGAAGGAATACTCTGGCGGTATGTTGGGCGAGTTTGAAGTAGATCTTCCTGCAGTGTTGGGGATTCAAGCTGCGGCTCAAGCACCTCGCTATGCTCCAGTGAGTAAAGTGAGACAAATCCAACAAACTGAAACCATCCAGGAAATGGATGCCGGTGATTTAGGGGCTGGAGCTGGAAGTGCCATTAGCAGTATGGCCGCACCTGAAAAGGGTTTGGGAGCTAAAATGCTGGATGATGTTGAAGCCTTAATGGCCGTATTGAAAGATAAGGGGGTGGCCTGATGGCTAACATTCTCGTTGTAACCGAACACCTGAAGGGTGAATTCCAGGATATCACATTTGAAATGTTGGGGAAGGCCAAAGAAATTGCACAATCTACTGGTGGGTCATGTTCAGCTATGGTCTTTGGCAGTATGAGTGGTCAAACCGATCAAATGGGAGCAGCGGATACAGTCATTACGGCTGAAGTTGGTGATGACTATAATCCTGAAGCATACGCTGCAGCAGTAAAATCTGTCGTTTCAGCAAATTCTCCAGATCTGATCATGATTGGTTCTACATCGATGGGGATTGATATAGCAAATCCTGTTTCTACAGCACTCGATATTCCTACTGTAAGTTTTTGTGCAGATATCGTGGCTGCAGGAGGTGGATTTACCTGTACAAGTCAAATGTATGGTGGCAAAATGAATGTTGTTAGCAGTGTGGATGGAGCCCTCATTTCTATGGTTCTGGCAGGATCATTCAATGCGGATACCGGGAGAGTTTCCGGGTCACCAGCCGTGGAAGCATCAGCAGTTGAGGCCGGAGCCGGAAAGGTTCGCTTTAAACAATTGATTGAGCCAGAGGCAGCTGATGTTGATATCACTCAGAGTGATATTCTGGTGGCTGTTGGCCGGGGTATTGGCAGTAAAGATGATATCGAAGTTGCTGAAGAGCTGGCAGAAGCTCTGGAAGCAGATATTGCCTGCTCCCGTCCTATCGTTGATGCAGGTTGGATGTCAAAATCTCACCAGGTTGGAAAATCCGGCATGAAGGTAAAACCGAAGGTGTATATCGCGCTGGGTATTTCTGGTGCTCCAGAGCATATCGAAGGTATGAAAGCGACATCTACGATCATTGCCATCAACACAGATAAGAACGCACCTATTTTTGACGTCGCTCATTATGGAATGACGGAAGATTTGTTTGATGTAGTGGAAGAACTATTAGAGGAATTGGATTGACAGATCAGGGACATCCAAGTGACGATTCAGCAGGTAAAAAAGCCCTAAAACTGCTCGCCGTATGCGTGGTTTGTCTTGGGTTGATTTTTTCAGTCGTCTGGCTCATAGAGAATTTTTAATAGTCCGGTATACGCAATAAAAAGAAGGAAGAAAATTATGCCAACAAATATGGGTTCAATCGATCGAGCGATTCGGGCAACTCTGGCAGTATTAATTGGAGTGTTATATTTCATGGATCAAATCAGTGGAACGGCAGCTATCGTTTTAGGCGCTGTAGCAGTTATTTTTCTGCTTACCAGCTTCATGAGCTTTTGCCCACTGTACTGGCCCCTCAAACTTAGTACCGCCAAGAAAGAAGAGTCCTCCTCACAGACTTAAGTCTTTAGATATTTCCCAGTTTTATCAACACGAAGGGTAAAGTGGGGAAGAGAGCTATCAGCAACTCTCAACCTCGTAGTGATTAATCTTAAACAAAGTTATTAACACAGGAGTCAGTCCTAATGCTATCAACCTATGAACAAATTGGATTTATTGTATTAGTCATTGTTTGCCTGAGTCTGGCCTTTGGTAGATTTAGACAAATCTATCAAATCGTTTCGCGTGGTGGCAAGATGGATAGGTTTGATAAACTTATCAGTCGCTTTGTCACTACTCTAATCGAAATCGGACTCCAAAAAACAATCTCTAAAGCCAGACCATTTGTAAGTTTTATGCATAGCTTCATATTCTTTGGTTTTAGTTTTTATCTGCTGGTGAATGTGAACGATATTCTGGAAGCCTATGTGGCTGGTTGGACCACCATCGGTGCTGGTTCCATTGCAGGAGTATTTAATCTTTTTGCAGACCTGTTCAGTGTTCTGGTAATAACAGGGATGCTTTTTTTCCTCTACCGTCGCTTTATTAAAAAACCCAAGGTTTTGGAATTTAATGCCAATGTAAAACTCCACCCCAATGTGGCGGCTGGTGGTGTCAAAAAAGACTCACTTATCGTAGGCATTTTTATTTTGATCCACGTGGGATCTCGTTGGATGGGAACCGCCCTTCATTTAGCAGAAAATGGTCATACAGATGCCTGGTTACCCACAGCAAGTATCCTTTCAGGATTATTCACTAGCTGGTCCCCAGGTGCCCTGGAAACAGGTATCCATGTAACCTGGTGGCTGGCCATGGGTCTTATTGTGGTCTTTCTTCCTTATTTCCCCAGTTCTAAGCACATTCATATGATGATTGCCCCGGTGAACCTGGCCTTAGGTCGCCAGACACCCCGAGGAGCCATGGATGCCATCTCGGATCCGACATCTCCTGGAGCTACAACGCTCACAGATTTACCCTGGCCGCAAGTCCTGGATACATGGGCTTGTATCATGTGTACCCGTTGTCATGAAGTTTGCCCGGCCCATGAGAGTGGTACGCCGCTCAGCCCGTCCGCACTTGAAATCAACAAGCGCTATTTTGTGCGGGATAAAGCCACGGATGTTATCAATGGAAGTGCAGACCTACCCATGCTGGATTACGCCATTTCTGATGATGCACTCTGGTCCTGTACCACTTGTTATGCTTGTGTACAAGTCTGTCCCGTAGGTAATGAACCTTTGATGGATATCGTGGAGCTTCGTCGGAAACAAGTATTTGATGCAAAAATGCCTGATGAACTGGCTGATGTCTTGCGCAGTCTGGATGAACAGGGGAATTCATTTAATGAGTCTGCCCGTAAACGCTCCAAATGGTCCAAGGAATTGGATTTCAAAATCAAAGATGCGACAAAGGAACCAGTAAAATACCTGTGGTATGTAGGAGATTTTGCCAGTTTTAATCAGAATTGTCAAGATACCACCCGCAAAGTCGCCCAGGTGTTGAATGCAGCCGGAATTGATTTTGGTATCATGGGTAAAGGAGAGAAATCAGCAGGAAATGATGTTCGCAGAGTCGGTGAAGAAGGACTCTTTGAGGTGCTGGCAGAACAGAATATTGAATCCATCCAAAAGTGTGATTTTGAAGAAATCTTTACCACAGATCCCCATACATTTAATACTCTTAAGAATGAATATCCAAAGCTTGGTGGAGAGTTTGAAGTCAAACATTATTCATCTTTGCTATTGGACTTAATTCAACAGGACGAGATCAAACTAAAGAAGAATTTGGGAATGAAGGCCACCTATCACGATCCCTGTTACCTCGGTCGCTACAATGGTGTTTATGATGCCCCCAGAGAAGTCATGAAGTTATGTGGTGTCGAAACTGTTGAAATGCCCCGTAACAAGGAAAACAGTTTTTGCTGTGGTGCCGGTGGTGGTCGGGTATGGATGCCTGATCATGAGGATATGAATCAGCGACCCAGTGAAAATCGGATCGAAGAAGCCGTTTCGGTGGGTGTGAATAATTTCACCGTGGCCTGTCCCAAGGACATGACCATGTATGCTGATGCAGTAAAAACATCGGGACATGAAGCAGATATGGCAGTCATGGATATCATTGATTATGTCATGGATGCCATGGATTTACCAGAACCAACCGTGGAAGCAGGGGCAGATGAAGCAGCAATTCAAGTTTAAGCCGGGGTTTTACTATAACTCAAATCACCTTTGGATAAAGGAGGATGATTCAGGTCAACTCCTGGTTGGTATGGATGAACTGGGTTTGGATTCCATGGGAGAATTGGCCTATTTGATGTTGCCAACTGTAGGTTCACCTGTTGAATTAGGTAAAGCCATGGGGTCTATCGAAGCCGCCAAGATGACCAGCGAACTTATTGCCCCCCTCTCAGGCATCGTTATGGAGAGAAACGAAGCCGCATTGAGAAATCCATTGCTGGTAAATGAAAAACCCTATGATGAGGGTTGGTTAGTAAGAATTGAACCGACACAATGGGCTGTAGAAGCCAACACCATGATCTCTGGTGACCAAGTGACAGCTTGGTGGAATGAGGAAATTGAACGCTTTGAGACACAGGGTATGCTTGATTGAACATCTCACGCTATATCGAAGACAATCAAGTCTCAGCAACTTCAGGACTGGCTATTGATGAAATGTTGGCTAGCCGGGTAGGTACCGGGCAATCTCCCCAGACTTTAAGGCTTTATACTTATAAATCACACTGTGCCCTGGTAGGTCGCTTCCAAAATATTGAAAGTGAACTTAACCTGGATTATTGCTTAGAGCACGGCATCTCAGTAAATCGACGTCCCACTGGTGGTGGAGCTATCATTATGGGATCAGAACAGCTCGGAGTAGCCCTGGCTATTCCTGGTAAATCCGACGATTCATATGCTGGCGTGCGTGAACAAATGGCCCGCTTTTCCCGGGGAATAGTAGCTGGTTTATCTTCGCTGGGATGTTCTATTGAATTTCGACGTAAAAATGACCTGGAAATTGCCGGTAAAAAAATAGCCGGTTTGGGACTGCACCGAACCCCTTCTGGTGGCTTGCTATTTCATGCTTCCCTGTTGGTTGATCTGGATGTGCCCCTTATGTTGAATGTACTTAATACACCTTTTGAGAAATTGTCAGACAAGGAAATTTCCACGGTTGCTGAAAGAACCACAACCGTGAGAAGAGAAGTTGGGGAAAATCTTTCAGTCGATGAGGTTCGGGAAAAAATTCTTGAAGGATATCAGGAAGCTTTTCAGGTGGATATTCAAAAGGGAAACTATTCTGATGCTGAGCTGGTTGAAGCCCAAAACCTTGAAAATTCAAAATATTTAGATAAAAACTGGATCTATCAGACAACAGATGTACCAGATTCAACTGGTAAGGCCAAGGTCAAGACGGCTGGCGGATTATTGGATGTCAGGATGGTCCTGGCTGGGAAGATGATCAAATCAACCTTCATCGGAGGCGACTTCTTTACTTCTGAGAATGCCATTGCTGATCTTGAGCAATCACTACGCTGGCACTCCAGCCAGAGCAAACTTATCCTGGGAACAATTAACAAAGTTTATAAACGCTGGTCAGATGATTTAGCGACCCTGCCCCAGGAAGCCTTAATTCGAGCCCTGGAGATGGCACTGAAGCGAGCTGAAGTATCAGCGAAGAAAGTAGCTGTTGATCCATATGGATGTTTTGTAAGCCCGGGAAGTGTGCATGTCTGAGCTCACCATTATCAGCCCACCCCAACCCGTGATAGATACTTCAAAAAATTTAGTCAACCCTGAATGTTTTGATATCCGTCAGGAACATTTCCCCAATGAAATAACTTTTTATGGTCCAGGTTTAAAACCACATAAAACCTCAGAGTTTTCAGGATCGTTAAGGGAGTTTGTATCAATCAGCGTGACTGGCAGTAATTGTGCTCTGAATTGTGAGCATTGTAACACCAAAATGCTGGACAAGATGCTGGATTTACCCAGTTTTGATGGTTCTCTTTTTGATATGGCTGTCAGTTTAAAAGAGAAGGGTGCCAAAGGTTTGCTCATATCTGGTGGCAGTAATGCTATGAACCAGGTTCCTTTGCTACCTCATATTGCTGATATGAAACGCATCAGAAGTGAACTTGATCTGCTTATTCGAGTGCATCCAGGCTTGCCTGATGAAGCAACCTGTCAAGCTTTGAGTGAAGTGGATATCGATGGAGTTATGCTGGATATAATTGGGGACCAGGAAACCATCTCAGAAGTCTATCATCTCAATGCAACACCAGCAGATTATGATAAAGTTCTAGAACGTCTGGATCGTTATGGGATTCCAGCCATTCCTCATATTGTCATAGGTCACTATTTTGGCAAAATGAATGGTGAATGGGCTGCTCTGGAGATGATTAAAAAATACTCACCAAAAATATTGGTTCTGGTGATTCTACTCCCCTTAACCGGAACAGGAATGGAGGGTGTTAAGCCTCCATCAATCAATGAAATCGGGGACTTTTTTGAAACAGCCCGCCGGGCTCTTCCTCAGTCTCCAATTTTACTGGGATGTGCCCGTCCATTAGGAGCCTTAAAAATAGACATTGACCAGCTTGCCATTAACGCCGGTTTAAATGGGATAGCCTTTCCCTCAGAAGGAATAATCAGCTATGCCAAGGAGAAAGGTCTGGAGTCCAAATTTATTAACGCGTGTTGCGGAGTGACGTGGTGAAGAGTTTGGGCGTTAGGAATTATCCGGACCCTGAGTGATTGCAATGCAATCGTATCGAAGGGACCAGGATATTTAATAAAGTGGGAGTCGTGAATACAACATGTACCGCAACGATCAAAATACAGATTTAAGCAATTATTAGTCGAGAATATTTATGAACGCTGAAGCATTAAAATTATCATCACAAGAACAGGCCGAACTGTTGAATATCAGTCCTGATTATGTCCGCATAAGTATGGCAGCAGCTATTGAACTGGGGTTAAAGCCGGGTCGCATCCATGGCTGTGGCTGTGGTTGCATCAACCTACTTCAAAATTATCCTGAGGGCTGCTTTGCCAACTGTAGTTACTGTGGATTGGCGAGAGAGCGTCCTGGACTGGCTGAAGAGAATAGCTTTATTCGGGTGGATTGGCCTCTTTTCTCCACGGAATTAATCGCTGAAAAAATTGCTGAGAAGGAAGCTGAAAGCACGGTTGGACGTGTCTGTATTTCACAAGTACAGGACCATCGTGCCAATGATGATATGCTGGAGATTACCCGGCGGATTCACAGCGCAGCACCTGGAGTTCCCTTATCCGGATTGGTAAATGCCACCACCATGGATGTGCCCTTTTTAAAACAGCTCAAGGCAGAGGGCATCGACATCATTGGGTATGGTCTGGATGCAGTTACTGAAGAATTGTTTATTAAAACCCGCGGCAAAGAAGCCCGGGGACCCCACGACTGGGATTATCACTGGGAAATGGTGAGAGCGGCCCGGGAGATTTATGGACCCATGAATGTCAATTGCCACCTGATTGTTGGCTTAGGAGAAACAGATCGAGATCTGATTGATATGTTCTATAAGCTGAAGGGTGAGGAAATAGCTGGATATCTCTTCTCATTCAATCCAGAAGAAGGAACTGCCCTCCAGCACCAGGAGCGTCAACCCATCCAAAGGCACCGCAGAATTCAACTGGCCAAATACCTCATAGAGGAAAAAGACCTGGAACGCGAGGCCATTCTATTTGATGAGCAGGATCATATTTCAGCCATTGAATCAGAAGATGCCATGGTGCAGGAATCTATTGATACGGGATTGCCATTTATGACCAATGGTTGTCCTGATCGGGATGGGGCAATGGCTTGTAACCGTCCTTATGGTTCCTATCGGCCAGGGGAAGAATATCGTGACTATCCCTTCAAACCAACCGGGATGGAGCTGAATGTAATTCAAGATCAGATGCAGCTCTCCAGCGCAACGAAATGATAAGAGGGTAAAAGAAAAAACCATGACTCAAGCTGTTGTCACACGATTCAATATTCCGATAAACCAACCCCTCAAACACGCTGAGGATATTGAATCTGAATCAAGCTCAATCCGATTGCTCTATTTGGGTCAGATCCCTGGTTGGCAGACCCAGGCAGCCTACCATACGGTTGCAGAGCTAATGACGGCAGAGACACCTGATACCATTATCATTTCTCAGCCGGCTGACCCGTATGTTTGTTTGGGATACCACCAAAAACTGGAGCATGTCTTTGACAGCGAAGCTAGTGACAAATTGGAGATTCCTATTATTCGCAGGAAAATTGGAGGCGGGGGAACTTTTCTTAATAAAGATCAACTGTTTTATCAATGCATTTTCCATTCGAATCGTGTGGCTGCCAATTCTACCAAAGTTTATGAGCAAATGTTGACCCCTGTAGTCAACACCCTCTCACACTATCCAGATATTGAGGCAAAACTGGTCGGGAGTCATGAGATAGAGATAAATGGAAAACGAATTGCTGGTATTGGCGGTGGCCAGATTGGGGAGGCCAGCATCGTTGTCGGAAATATCCTCTTTGATTTCGATTTTGATTCCGCTGCAGCTATGTGGTCAGCACCGAACGAAGCATACCGTGAGTTAGGCAAACAAGCCATGCAGGATCACATGATCACCCTCGACAATTTAGGTTGCGATATATCCATGGATAAAGTTGCTGATCAACTTATTCAGGAATTTGAAAAGCATTTTCAGCGAAATTTGAATCCCAGTGGTTTGTCCATGGCTGAAATTGAGCGTGCAGGACAAATCGGAGCCATGTTAAGATCAGATTCATTTTTGAATCATATTGAGGACACGGGTCCACGTAAACCATTAAAGATTTCCCGGGATGTGTTTATCCATTATGATGAAATGGAAATTAAGGGAGAACAGATAGCAGGCAGCTTCAGGGTTGAATCTGGCAAAATTCATTCAGTAAAACTCGAGAAACCCCATCAGAAGTACGAAGCCAATCTGGTCGGTGAGAGCTTTGAAGACTGGAAACTCAAACTGATCGGGATGGTTTGATGAACCCACATGACAAGAGCAATGGAGCTTTCAGTCTACGGATAATGATGAAGTAAGAGTTAGTTATGTCCAAAGCGCTAAAAACATACCTCGCCGATCCCTTCTTGAAGCACCTGTATCAAGAGATACGAGATGCAGGGTCCATGAAATCAATTTCAATTGATTTGACCCACGAATGCAATCTCCGCTGCAACGGCTGCTATTATTTTTCTGAAGGAATGGATGTTACCCAGTCCCCCACAAATGAAGCCGAATTTGATGCTTTTATTGAGCAGGAATTGGTTAGGGGAACTAATTTTGTGACCATTGTGGGTGGTGAGCCAAGTTTAAGCTTATCTCGACTGAAAAAGATTTACGATAACTTCAAAATGAATGTCTCTACAAATGGTATTATTCCGATACCTGTGGAAGGTCTTGAGCGAATGCCCATAGGTGTTTCGGTTTGGGGGAACCATGGCACGGATGCAGAGATGAGGACGGCTGGGAAAAGAGACATTTTTGCGATCGCTTTAAAAAACTATGCGAATGATTCTCGAGCCTTCTGGTATTACACAGTTACGCCGGGTAATGCCCATGAAATTAGTGATGTTGTGGCTCAATGTGTGGCGAATGGAAATCGAGTTTTGTTTAATTTTTATAGTGATTTGACCAATCTGGGTGGATCCGTAGACCACCGAAAAGGCTTTAAAGAAGTCAGGGCTGAAATCAGTAAAGTTATCATCAAATACCCCGACTCAATCTATCTCTCCACCTACCTCAGCGAGGTCATTTCCACAGGACGCTTGTATGATCAGGAATGGGGCTATAATGTCTGTACCACCATCAGTGAAAACAATCCTGTCAATGCAGCTCGACTAACCAATGGAAACCCATATAGCCCCCACTTTCGTGCCTATAATGCGGACTTGAAAACAACCCGTCGGTGTTGTACGGGGATTGATCGTTCATGTGATTCTTGTCTGGATGTCTGGCAGCACTTTTCCTGGGTTATGGTCAATATGAAGAAGCATCTCGGCTCAAAACAGGAGTTCACTAACTGGCTCACGAGTATGTATCTATTTTACCTGATTAATCGTCTCGTGGATTATGAAAATGGGGTTTTGCATTTAACAGAAATCCACAATCGTGTCGGTGTTTCTGCTTTCACTCTGATCAATGAAGAAATGATTCTTGTATAATTAACATGATTAACCTCAGTCAAAGGTCACTATGAATTACGGATTTGTCATAGATAATCGAAAATGTATCGGCTGTCACGCTTGTACCGTTGCATGTAAGTCTGAACACGATGTGGCTATCGGTGTCAACCGGACCCATGTAAAGTACATTGAAAAGGGTGTCTTCCCCGATGCAAGCCGCTCCTTTTCCGTACACCGTTGCAATCATTGTGAAGATGCACCTTGTACTACAATTTGTCCTACCTCAGCCTTGCATACCCGCATGGATGGTATTGTCGATTTTGATAATGATCGTTGTATTGGCTGTAAATCGTGTATGCAGGCTTGTCCATATGATGCGCTCTATATTGATCCTGACACCAACACAGCAGCCAAATGTAATTATTGTGCACACCGGATTGACACCGGTTACGAACCTGCCTGTGTGGTGATTTGTCCCACTGAGGCTATCATTTCAGGTGATCTGGATGATGCCCATTCAAAAATTGCTTCCTTTGTGGCTATGGAGCATGTGGTCACCAGAAAACCTGAAAAAGGAACCACTCCCAATCTATACTATATCGAAGGTGATTCTGATATGTTGATCCCCACCCAGGCGGATCGTCGGGATGATTATCTGTGGAGTGAGCAAGCCGCTGGGGTGGGGCATCACGCACCTGCAGCTGCCGATGCGACGCAGGAAACAGACCAGGCCAAACTGTTGGTCCAAATGGCCCTGGAGACCCACGCAAAAGGTGGAACCCAACCTGATCAACGGGCGATTGACAATGTTCTTGAAGAATTGAAAACCCAAAAGGAAGATACTACCAGACGCGTATATGATTCTCCCTCCAAGGGTGTACTCTGGGGTTGGGAAGTGCCTGCCTATATCTGGACCAAATCAGTAGCAACTGGTTTGATGCTGGTTCTGGCACTTTTATCCTGGTTTGGAGTCGGTGTTAATGTGGCGGCAGAATTTAATGCCTTCATAACCGCCCTTGTTTTTATGGGTTTGACGGGTGGACTCCTGGTAAAAGACCTGGATCGGCCAGATCGTTTCCTATATGTATTGCTACGACCAAATTGGTCATCATGGCTGGTCCGCGGTGGTTATATCATCACCATCCTCGGTGGTGTAATATCAGCCCTCCTGGCAGATAATTACTTCCAACTGGGGTTCAGACAGGTATTAATCAATATCACAGTGCCAGTCGCAGTATTAGGTGCTATTTACACTGCCTTTTTATTGGCTCAGGCTAAGGGTCGAGATCTCTGGGGAAGTCACCTTGCTCCCATACACATGTTAGTTCATGCTATCATAGCAGGCTCTGCAGCGTGGATGGTTCTGGATACATCTGGCATAGCATTTATCAGTACCATTCTTAAAGGTGCCGTTGTGTTGAACCTGGCTTTAATTGCTTTTGAGTTTATGACTCCCCATGCGACCTCCGATACAAAACGCGCCCACACTCTGATGATATCAGGATACTATTCCCGCTATTTTTACCTCGGTATCATTTTGGGGAATCTGGTACCGCTTCTGATGCTATATACCCTGGATAGCCACCTCATGCTTCTTGTTGCCGCCGGTCTTGCAGCGCTGGGCATTTACCTTACCGAGTTTGTCCGGATTAGAGTTCCACAAATGATTCCACTGAGTTAGGGATAGAAATATGAAACGATCATTTATAGAAAAGCTTGCTGAAGGTATTGGTGTCATCCCGAAAATTTCGCATCATGAAGATGCTTCTGAAGCGTATGCCCTGGAGGGACCGCGTCCCCTCTATAAATATCCTAAGCCAGAAGAGTGGGATAATTTTGTGGAGCTGGACCCCCAAGCCTGGCCGGTGAAAAAGGAACGTCGCTATAGCATCGTACCCACAACCTGCTTTAACTGTGAATCCGCTTGTGGCTTACTGGCGTATATTGACAAAGACGATGATAAAATCCGCAAATTTGAAGGAAATCCTCATCATCCAGGCTCACGTGGAAGAAATTGCGCCAAAGGTCCAGCCACCATTAATCAGGTCAAAGACACCGAGCGGATTCTATATCCCCTCAAGCGAGTGGGAGAGCGTGGTGCTGGAGACTGGGAACAGATTACCTGGGATCAGGCTCTGGATGAAATTGGGGCAAAAATCCAAAAATCATTGAGAGCTAATCGCCGTGACAAAGTGGTCTATCACGTCGGTCGTCCTGGTCATGAGGGCTACATGGAACGTGTGCTAAAAGCCTGGGGTGTGGATGGCCACAACTCCCATACCAATATTTGTTCAGCTGGAGCCCGCGCCGGATATGCCATGTGGCATAAATATGATCGACCTTCACCAGATCATACCAATGCCAAGGTGATTCTCCTGGCCAGCTCTCATCTGGAAACCGGTCATTATTTTAATCCCCATGCTCAGCGCATTATGGAAGGCAAGATGAAGGGTGCCAAACTTATTGTTATGGACCCCCGTCTCTCAAATACCGCCTCCCACGCTGACTATTGGATGCCAACCTATCCCGGTTCTGAAGCCGCAGTATTTCTAGCAATAGCAAAGATCATTCTTGAAGAAGGTCTTTACGACAGAGAGTATATTGAAACCTGGGTCAATTGGGATGAATATCTCAAAGCTGAACATCCCGATTCTGAAGTGACCTTTGAAAACTTTATCGAAAAAACTATTGAAGCTTATGCTGAATTCACACCGGAATATGCCGCACAGGAAGCAGGTATTGAAGCAGAGCAGATTATCGAAGTAGCTCATGTTATAGCTGATGCCGGGTCCCAGCTTTCAACCCATGTTTGGCGAGGTGCTTCAATTGGTAATCTCGGTGGCTGGCAAGTCGCTCGAACACTGCATTTCTTGAATGTCTTGACCGGTTCGGTGGGGACCCCAGGTGGAACCTCACCCAGTGCGTGGAATAAATTTCACCCCGAATTCTTTGATGTACCCCCAGGACCTCCGGTTTGGAACGAACTCCATTTTCCAAAGGAATACACCCTGAATCATTTTGAAATGAGTCAGATTTTACCCCATCTGATCAAAGATGGTCGTGGATCAATGGATGTCTACTTCACCCGGGTTTTTAATCCGGTATGGACCTATCCCGATGGTTTTTCATGGATTGAGATGCTGAGCAACCATGACTCTGTAGGCTGCCACATTGCGCTTACACCCACCTGGAATGAAACGGCCTTCTTTGCCGATTATGTCCTTCCCATGGGTCATGGACCTGAGCGTCATGATATCAATTCATATGAAACCCATTCAGGAATGTGGATCGCCTTCCGTCAACCCGTGCTTAGAGAAAAAGCACGCCGTGATGGCAAGGAAGTCAAATTTACCTATGAAGTGAATCCCGGTGAAGTTTGGGAAGAAGATGAATTCTGGATTGAATTATCCTGGCGGATTGATAAGGATGATGACCTGGGGATTCGCAAACACTTCATAAGTCCCTATCGTGATGGTGAAAAAATAACTATCGATGAATACTACCAATACATCTTTGAGCACACTGATGGTCTTAAGGAAACTGCCGCCAAGGAAGGTCTCACAGCACTCGATTATATGCGCAAGTATGGTGCCTTTAACGTGGTGCCCAGTTTATATGAGAAAAATAAGACTGAAATGTCAGCCGCAGCCAGTGCGAATACGACCGTCAATGATAATGGTAGTGTTTTCAAGGATGGCGAGATCGTTGGAGTAGAAGAGAAGGGCGTCAAATACAGTGGGTTCCCCACACCTTCAAAGAAGCAGGAATTCTATTCTCAAACTACAGCTGATTTTGGTTATCCTGATCAAGCTATTCCTGGTTATATCAAATCCCATGTCCATCGGGATCATATGGATGAAAGCCGTCACGAATGTGTGCTTTTACCAAATTTCAGATTACCAACCCATATCCATTCTCGTTCCGCCAATGCAAAATGGTTGACAGAAATCGCCCACAGGAATCCCATCTGGATCAACACGCTGGATGCTGACAAGCTGGGTGTGAAAACAGGCGAGCTTCTGAAAATCGAAACAGAGATTGGCTGGTTTGTGGATAAGGTCTGGGTCACTGAGGCTATCAAGCCCAGTGTTGTGGCGTGTTCACACCACATTGGACGCTGGCGCCGTAAACAGGATCAAGGCAATAAGTTTATGACCAATACGGTAAACATCAGCAATGAAGGTGAAGGCAAGTGGCGCATGGAAACCACTAGAGGTGTGGAACCGTGGAAAACCAGCGATCCTGATACTCAGAGGGTATGGTGGCGGGATGGAGGTGTTCATCAGAACATCACTCATGCTGTACAACCTGACCCAGTATCCGGTGCCCATTGTTGGCTCCAGAAGGTGGCTATTTCCAAACCAAAAGAGGGTGAGAAATATGGGGATGTCTTTGTAGATACTGAGAAGTCATTTGCTCACTTCAAAAAATGGAACGGATGGGCGAAAGAACGTGAAACACATCCGGATGGTTTAAGAAGACCATTGTGGATGGCGCGTCCACTGGCCCCCAGCAAAGAGCTCTTTTATCTCGAAAAGAAAAAGGGTTGAGCATAGCTGGCGAAACATCGATGAGTTGTTTCAATCCAGTTTGTATTATGCCATATTGCATAATCTCGGAATAATCCGAGACATCAGGGGATTTTAGTGAATTCATATATTGATATCCTGTTTTGGATACGCCAGAAAAAATGGCTGCTGATTGCTCTGGTGTACGGCTTGCTCATGCATCATAGCGTGACGCCCCCGCCTGATCTAAATCCAGCCGCTTTTGATGCTCTTATAATCATCTCAATGGCGTTGATCCTCATTGTTACTGAACCCTTGCCGCTTCCTGCAATAGCTATGTTTATGCTGTTTATGCAGGTGGTCCTGGGGATAGATACAGCCAATAATGTGGCCTCATCGTTTATGAATGATGCCGTATTCTTTATCATGGGATCGCTCATGTTGGCAGTAGCCATTGTGAGTCAGGGGCTGGATAAACGATTGGCCCTGGGGATTATCACGTTAACAGGGCATAAAACCTGGCGGATTGTTGCAGGATTCACTGCGATCTCAGCTATCCTGGCCTCGTTTATTGGCGAGCATACGGTCGCCGCTATGATGATGCCGGTGGGGCTAACACTTGTCAGATATGCCCATAAGGATCCCAGAAAAGTGGCAGGGCTGACTGCTGCCCTACTCTTTTCAATTGCTTATGGCGCAACTATTGGATCCATTGGTACTCCCTCTGGAGGTGGTCGCAATGTTATCATGATGAATTACTGGGCTGAATTTGGATCTGGATCTGTGACTTACCTGGAATGGATCAAATATGTCTACCCCATGGTCTTGTTTCAAATACCCTTTACAGTTTTCATTCTACTCTGGACCTTTAAACCGGAACAGAGCAATCTGGATAGCGCTGTACGTAAACTGGTTGTCGATGTGGCACGAGCAGGCAGGATCAAGGGTCGCGAATGGCTGGCAATTATTCTTTTTATCCTGGTGTTTCTCGGCTGGGTCTTTCTCAGTGAGGATTTTGGGTTGGGGATTATCGCTCTCCTCGGTGTTTTCCTGTATCTGTCATTTGGATTGGTTGAATGGCAAGAACTCAACCGTAAAACCAACTGGGGGGTCATTCTCCTTTTTGGTGCTGCCATTTCAATCGGTATTCAGATGAACCAAACCGGTGCTGCTGAATGGATAGCCCATGTAATCATAACCAATCTAGGTAAGGTTATCGATAGTCCTGCAATTCTCCAGGGAAGTGTTTCCGTGCTTCTCTCCGGTGTCATGTCAAATATTTTAAGTAGCTCTGCGACTGTAGCTGTTGTGGGTCCTATTGTACTGGACCTGGGGGGGGATCAAATTCTCATCGGATTCGCCACTGCAATAGCCTCTGCATTTGGTTATTTCACAGCGGTAGCAGCTCCTGCTTGTACCATTATCTATTCCAGCGGGCTGGTAAAATCAAAAGACTTTCTCAGAGCCGGTTGGAAAATGGGTGTTTTATCCCTTGTTAGCCTGCTTGGATTATCCTTATTATGGTGGCCACTATTATGACAAAGAAGAAAGCTCCATTCGACCCAAAATCTCTCAAGTTTCTCACTGCGGTAAGTAGTGTTGAATATTCTAAGCCCACTTTGAAGATGGGCGCACTCATTGCCTCTGTTTTCGATGCCAGTCATGGTGTGGTTTATGTCGGTGAAAGAGCCAGTGAATTTCATGGTAGTTCTGTCAATCTGACCCGTCAGAATCTGGATAATTGGAATATCATACATCCTGGTCTGGAAGTGCTGGAGTGGGCTTTGCAGGAGCTAAAAAAACTATCCTCCGATAATGAAGAGTTGGCAAAAATTCAATTCAATTCGGATCATGTCTATGAAGAAGATGGTCGTGTCCGGGTCATTTTACCTGATGATAAAGGCTGCCGTATCGAGCTTGTCCTTCGGGAGGGTGAGTTGGTTGATCAGTTGAGGAAGGAAATACAACTGGAGGGTTACGATCTTGCCATTATTGGTGGGAGTCAGAACAAACGCCATTTAGCACACTCCATTCTCCAGTATCTACCCTCCTCCATTTTTGTACTTCAAAAATTTAATCCTCGCAAGAAATATAAACTCTTACTCCTGGTGGATGATTCAACGGCTACAAGCAAGTCCATTGAATGGGGGGCTTTGATTGCGGGGAAATTGGGATGGCCCGTAAGAACGCTTACTGTTTCCAAAACCAAGCGGTTTGGAGCGGGGTATCAGGGTGCCGCAGATAAGGCAAAAGCATACTTTGATTCCAGAGGTATTGAAGTTGAGCAATTTTTTCTCACTGGAGACCCCGTGAGAACCTTTGTTGAGTTCGCCGGAGACAATCACTTCGTCATCATGGGTGCCTCAACCTTGAATCCTGTGAAGCAATTTCTGTTTGGAAGCAAGCCAATCAAGACCCTAGAACAAACTGATGTCCCGATTCTGATCGTCCGATAGCCAGACCTCTCCAATGCATATCTCTGCCGACATGCTATTTTGGATCCAGCAAAAACGCTGGCTCCTGATTGCATTGGTAATTGGAGCCATCCTTTATTTTTTTGTTCCACATCCACAATCTCTTGGTAAGGACGGTTATCACATTCTCATCATCATTTTGATGACCCTCATACTCATTCTGAAAGAACCCATACCCCTTCCAGCCATTGCCCTACAGTTGATATTCTGGCAGGTCATCATCGGGGGCAGCACACCCAATGAGGTTGGCGGCTATTTTATGAATGATGCGGTTTTCTTTATCATGGGATCACTTATGTTGGCTGTAGCTATCGTGAGTCAGGGCCTGGATAAACGCCTCGCTCTGGGGATCATCCGTCTTACCGGCAATAAAACCTGGCGTATTGTGGCTGGTTTTACCGCCATCTCCGCAATTCTTTCAAGCTTTGTTGGTCCCCATATGGTGACAGCAATGATGCTGCCTGTCGCCCTGACCCTGATTCGATATACTTCTAATAGAGGGCAGTCAAACACAGGACTTATTGCTGCTTTACTCTTTTCCATTGCCTATGGGGCAACCATTGGCTCCATTGGAACACCCAGTGGAGGTGGGCGCAATGTGATTATGATGAATTATTGGGCTGAATTTGGATCCGGCAGCCTGAGTTATATCGAATGGATGAAAATGGTTTATCCCATGGTACTGATTGAGATTCCTATTACCAGCTTCATCATATTAAAAACCTTCCCACCTGAATTGAAGGTATTGGACACTGCAGTTCGACGACTTTCTGTAGAAGTGGCTCATGCTGGTAAGATGTCCTGGAAGGAAAGCTTCTCTCTCGTTCTGTTTGCAGCAGTTCTATATGGTTGGATTGCATTAAGCGAGGTTTATGGATTAGGGAGTATCGCACTCATGGGCATTTTCCTCTATTTAACCTTTGGGCTGGTTTCATGGAAGGATCTTAGCAGAGGGGTTAACTGGGGAGTGATTCTATTGTTTGGGGCGACCATTTCCATTGGTGTCCAGATGAAAAATACTGGTGGAGCCGCCTGGCTGGCAGAGGGCAGTGTCAATTTTCTTCAGATTTTGATCCCCAATATTGATACACTGCGTGCCGTTGTCTCCGTAGCATTGAGTGGGGTTTTATCAAATCTACTGAGCAGTTCAGCAACCGTAGCTGTAGTGGGGCCTGTTGTTCTTAATCTGGGTGGTGATCCCATCCTCCTGGGTCTGGCTTCAGTAATATCTTCAGCCTTTGGTTATTTCACTGCTGTCGCGGCTCCGGCTTGTACCATCATTTATTCCAGTGGTCTGGTCAAGGCGCCTGACTTTCTGCGCGCCGGTTGGAAGATGGCGATTATGTCAATCATTTCTCTAGCTCTGGTGGGTCTGGTTTGGTGGCCGCTTATTAGATAGTCACTTTCACCAGTTTTTGAGAGGTGAGGTTTCAAAGCTGTTCGTTAATGTCTGATTGTTGAGTTATCTTTTGCCAATGCTAAACTATGATGTCACTGATATCCGTCGATAATTCAAGCTGAAGGGGGCTTTATGCTAAAGAAAGTAATTGTAGTGGTTGTTGTCATGCTCTTATTGGGAGCTGCCTATCTGAATCATTATCTAAAAATTGGTATACCGGATCATGCTGGTGAAGTCATGGTTAAAGGACTGGACCAGGAAGTGTCTATTCTAAGAGATGCCTCTGGTATCCCTCATATCATGGCTGAAACCGAAGCCGATGCATTCTTTGCCCTGGGCTATGCCATGTCACAGGACCGACTCTTCCAGATGGAATTTCTCCGTGCAGCAGGGAATGGAAGTCTTAGTGAAATTCTTGGTGAAAGCATGTTGAAATCCGACAAATTTCTACGCCGTATCATGCTGAGACCCAGGAATTCGGAGGAGCTATTTGAGACCTTTCCTCCTGGAGTTCAGACTATGTTAACCGCTTTCAGATCTGGCATTAATGCCTTTATCAAAGAGGATCCGGACTTGCCCATTGAGTTCAGGCTACTGGGTCATGCACCCATGCTCTGGAGTATTGCTGATATGATGGCCATTGTGAAACTCCAAAGCTGGCAACTCTCCTATAACTATGACATGGAGTTAATCTATCGTCAGCTCAACGAAAAGCTCGGTGTGGAAAGAGCCGCTGAATTGTTTCCATATTATTCTCCTGAACATCTGAAACTTCTAGATGCTTTTGGAAAAACCAGCCCTGGAGATTCAGAATTGATCTCCCAGGCTACCCAACTCAGGGAGCTGCTAGGTACCAATGGAGGCAGTAATAACTGGGTCGTTTCTGGAGAACGGTCAGTCTCAGGGAAACCACTGTTGGCTTCAGATCCCCACCTGCATGGATCCAGACTTCCCGGACCCTGGTATTTTGCCCATCTTAGTGCGCCAGGTCTGGATGTGGCCGGGAGCTTTTTTCCTGGTTTACCTACTGCCCTGATTGGACACAACCGCAACATTGCCTGGGGTATCACCAATATGGGTCCCGATGTTCAGGATCTTTTTATAGAAGCAGGCAATCCTGATGATACCACCCAATACATGTATCAGGATGAATGGCTAAATTTTGAAATTATCCCTCAGACCATTCGAATCAAAGACAGCGAGGAGGAAGATGGTTTTAGAATTGAAGAATTTGAAATTCGGAAGACCATCCATGGTCCTATTGTTAAAGAGGATGAGGAACTCCTGGCACTATCCTGGACAGGGCATCAATTTGATGGTGAGATGGAAGCTTTTTACCGATTGAATCATGCTCAGGATTGGGGCGAATTCTCACTGGCACTCTCACATTTCTCCACAGCGCCACAGAATTTCGTTTACGCTGATATTGAGGGTAATATTGGTTATTACGGTGCGGGAAAAGTACCCATCCGGAAAAGTGGATCAGGAATCTTTCCGGTGCCAGGTTGGTCAGGTGAGTTTGACTGGGAAGGTTATATCCCCTTCGAAGACATGCCCCATATTTATAATCCCGAAGGTGGTATGATTGTGTCAGCCAATGCAGAGCCTTATAGTGCAGGTTATCCCTATCCCATGCCAGGTGTATATGCACCTGATTACCGGACTCGGCGCATCAAAGATCTCATCGAGTCCAAAGAGAAACTTAGCCTGGATGATATGGCAATTTTTCAATTTGACAGAAAGTCATATCTGGCGCCAGTCTTTCTGAAATATCTCATACCAGTTATCCCAGAATCCCATCAAGATGTTAAAAATCTAATGGAAACCTGGGATCATGAGCTGGATCAAAATGGGGTGGAAGGTTCAATTTATCATGAGACCATGGAAACCTTCCTGAGATTGATATGGGTCGATGATATGGGTCTGGAGTTGGCGGAAAAATATTTGGATACCTGGTATATCTCACTCAACCGCTGGGTCAAGATGCTGGAAGACAATGAGAATCCCTGGTATGATATTGTTGAAACTGCTACTATGGAAACACGTGATGTCTTACTCCTGGACGCTTTTATGACAGCCATGACCAGCCTGGAACAGAAGTTTGAATCTGATGATTTCAAGACCTGGGAATGGGGAGTTATCCACAATATAGCTTTTCATCATCCTTTTGAGGCCAAGGGGGGTCTCATAGAGAAGTTCTTCAATTATGGTCCTTTTCCTTTTGGCGGTGACGGGGAGACTGTCAATCGTGGGACTCATAATTTTGATGCACCCTATATGGCTGAGATGACAGCATCAATGAGAATGCTGGTTGATCTGTCAGATGCTACCCAGAGTCGTATGGCTAATGCCTCTGGACAGGTGGGCATGCCTCTTCACAAGCACTATATTGATCTAGTGGATATCTGGCTGGCAGGTGAATATGTGGATATGCATCTCGATAAGTCAGAATTGGGTGAAGTTCAGGAACTGCGTCTCATACCTGAGTGATCACAATGAACCTTGCGAAGGTTTTAAACCTTCGCAAGGTTTTGACATTCAAATCTCAACATCAGTTCAAATTATTTTCATCTTCTAATGGGATTTGGGTCAATTAGCTCTACTTTTAATCATGGCTTCCATGAAAGGACATATACTCATATCCATGCCTCATCTGACTGATCCATATTTCAGTCGTTCCCTGGTGTTTATCTGCGAACATGATGAGAATGGTGCCATGGGTTTAATAATGAATAAGTCTTTTGATGATAAAGTGGTCAAGGAAGTCTTCCCGACCCTGATAATCAACGACGAGGCCATCAATGAAGCCATATCACCCATGTATTTTGGCGGACCTGTATCGTTGGAGCAAGGCTTTATCCTTCACAGCAGTGACTATGTCAACTCTGATACTTTACCGGTAACAGACGAATTCTCATTGACCAGTAATTCTGCGGTGATTGATGCCATCCAGGAGGGAAAGGGTCCTCATCACTTTAAGATGATGCTAGGTTACGCTGGTTGGGGAGAAGGTCAACTTGAGCGTGAAATAGAAAACGGCGATTGGCTGTTTCAGGAAGTCACACTTGAATTCATTTTTACCGGCAATGATTCAGAAAAATGGATCTCAGCCACCCAGAGTTTTGGTATTGAAATAGCTCCCACTACTGGTGGTTTGGCTTAAGGTACTCTACACCAAATCAGACGAAACATGAGGGGCAGTAACTGCCCCTATGCCCTGCAGTGAAGCTTTACAATACTGTGTGTGACGTCTAAACCAACAGTGTCCCGAATGTATCACCAAAACAGCGCTGGGAGTGAATGGGACCTAAAAAAACCTCCCAATCAGGGGTAGTTTGCTTAAGAATCCACTGCGACCACCAGTAGAGGGTTTTGAGGATGAAGGAGGTAATTCATCACCCTGCTCTTGTGAATAATCAGCCCAATCATCACCCATATAGCCCCACTTTGCAATCGTATCATTTTTGAAAATGAGTCCATATCGATTTTCACCTGACCAGTCATTTGGACGAAACTCTTTGTCGGGCTTTGATTTTGCTGCAATAAATGGTGGCAATATTTTGTTAATATCAAGGACTTGCCTTATCTGCTGTTCCTTCATTTGATATCCCCAAAGCTCAATGACATCATTGTTTGTCAGAACAATACCTGCACGCACTTCGGTCGGTTTTCCTAGAGTACTTCTGACATCAGCTTTTGACATACCGGGTTTAATTAAAAGAGCATCATCTACATCAATGAATTGATGTGAAGATGAGCATCCTATTATTACCCAAACGGCAGTAAAGATTATTACCATTAATTTTGTTCGCATCTGTGTTCTCCCTTTCGACTATGCAATTTTCAAGTCATTATGACGACAATTTCGATTGTAATTCGCGTAATTCATCAAAACACACACGATAAAGTCCTTTTAGAAGGATTTTATCAATGAATTAAGTGCACCTGGAATTATGGAGCAAATTTACGCAGGAAAAAATGAAAGGCAATATCATGATCGTAAGTATCATCTATGATATCGGAGTATGAATTGAACAGGCATGCTTCAATCGTTTGCGGAAAAATTCACACCGATATTCTGATGACTTTTTAAGCCTGTTCTCAAGCGCGTCCGGCTTCGCGTAATCTCTCTCGCCGCGACAAGAAGTGGTCAAACAGGTTTAAATAACCAGGTTAAACTGAGTCCAGTTGTACTCTAGTGAGTATTGCGTAGTGTGAAGATTTAACAGTTTAGCTGACCGCAGCCTCAAGCAGTTTTATGCTACCCTTGTCTGCATCAATCTCAGCCTTGACACCGAGGGGAATGGTGAACTTATCCTCGATATGACCGATCATTGATCCAAACCAGGCGGGGATACCAAGGGGCTTAATATGATCATCCAGAACTTCTTCTAAAGTGAGGGACCCATAACTTTCACCAGAATCGCATCTACTGCACTTTCCAAAAATAAATCCAGATATTTCACCAAGTATACCTGCCAGTTTGAGCTGAGTGAGCATCCTGTCAACGCGATAGATATCTTCACCGACTTCTTCCAGGAAAAGAATGTTGCTCTTAAAATCAGGTAAATAATCTGAGCCTACCATGGCAGTGAGAACAGACAGGTTACCACCTAACAACTTACCCTGTGCCTGACCCCCGTGAATGGTCAATATACGGTCCTTCACCTGAGTCAGGTTATCACCCTTGTCAGTAGGGTTTTCCATCGTAAAGGATTGGCCCTCAAAAAGGAGCCGTTTGACATAATCGGTGGAGTACTCATTCCAGGTAGAGATGCCCACAGGGCCATGGAAGGTAACCAGCGAGGTCTTGGCATTGAGAGCCAGGAGCAGACTGGTGATATCACTATAGCCCATGATAATTTTGGGATGCTTTGCGATGGTTTTATAGTCAATTAAATCCAGAATACGATTGCATCCCCAACCACCCCTGAGGGTGATGATGGCATCTACGTCTGGATCAGAATACATACTGTTTATATCAGCCGCTCTGGCTTCATCGGTGACAGCAGAGATATCCATATCGATCCATGAGATGGTCCCCGGTCTTCATTTTTAGCTCAAGAGCCTCAAAGGTTTCCTCGGCGATGACAACATCTTCCGGGTGGAAGGTTGCGCCTGCAGGATTGACGAGTCCCACAGTATCCCCAGGTTTCAGGCGGGGAGGTTTCAGGGCTGATTTTGAAAATATTCCGGAAGCAGATGCCATGGGAACCTGTGTGGCTACTAGTCCAGTTCCAACCATTTGTAAAATTTGCCTGCGTGTAATGCTCATTATTACCTCATGAATGAATGTTGTCCTAAACTAGTCCGAATTCAAAGTCTTGGCAATTATAAGCTGTGCCTGCTTGTGTGATTGCTGTTTCCATCCTAACTTATTAATCACAATATATGGGGGCACTCTTGAAATTTTTGATACGACATTCCTTCTGCTTCAGTTTGGTGTTCAGTCTACAGTCCCAGAACTTAGACCATGGAGACATCATCCAAAAATTAGAAGTCCACATTAATAATCAATTTATTAAAGCAATCATCTTTTAGAATCTGGTTATTAATTCTTCAATAGAGACAATCATGTATTTAAAACGAATAGGATACATTTTACTCATAATTTTGGCTCTATGGAATTGCGAGCAAATTAATCATCCGCCAGAAATAATATCCATGGACCCATTACAATCAATTATCAGGTTGAATGATTCTCTGTTAGTGCATTGTAACGCTGAGGATCCAGATGGAGATGCACTTTCATTTTCCTGGGAAGCGAGATATGGGAACGTTATTGGTAATGGAGAGGAAGTGATATGGGTATCCCCGGATACGGTAGGCACATTCACCATAGTTTGTACTGTTCAAGATCCAGATCAGAATTCTGACTCAGACAGTATAGAGGTTACAGTGAGGGCACTCAACCTAGCTCCAGTTATTGATTCATTAATGGTTGAGGCTGATATGGTGATAAAAAACGAGTCTATCCAGGTGATATGTTTAGCTCACGATCCCGATGGATCTGAATTAAGCTATTACTGGTCATGTAGTGGGGGTGAAATCTCCGGTTCAGACTCTGTGGCCATCTGGACTACTCCGCCTAATTATGGTGAATTTTCCATTACATGTGAGGTTAGAGATATTGATGATGCCATCGATTTAAAGGTCCATACAATCTTTGTTTCAGACCATTGGGTTCGATATGTGTCACCAAATGGGGACAATACTAATTCGGGGCGCTCATGGGGGTCTGCGTATCAGAGTATAACTTTTGCACTAGGAACAAGCGCTGAATTAGAAGGAGTGGAAACCAATCTTGTTTTGGATACTGGAACGTTTAGCCCCAGCAAGACAGGCGAAAGCTTCCCGATAAACATCGGTGATGATACTCACATTGTAGGTCAAGGTGTTGAGCAAACCATATTGAATGGAGAAGGAAATACAATTATTGAGAGTGATCAGTCTTGGTATGGAAATGTGTTGATCAGCGATTTAAGTCTGACAGGAGGAAATATTGGTGTTGAAGTAGGATTTGACAGTAATGTTGACTTAAAAAATTTAAAAATTTATAATAATAGCGGATCTGGTGCGAAAGTAATGTATGGGTTATTGAACATCGAAAGCAGTGAGATTCACAACAACGGTGGGCATGGTCTCACTTCGAGCCAAGATGGACGCATAAGGGCATCCCAGTGTATCATCCACAACAACGCTTTCGATGGGATTCAAGTCGGATATGACGGTCGGGGAACCGTTAAGAATAGTGTGATTTACTTGAATGGGCGCAATGGGGTGAGCAATACATATTTTGGAACATTCTCAGGAACGAATCTTGTGATAAGTGAAAATCAACACGGTCTTAGAGCATATGAAGCTACTAATAATTATGTCTCCAATTCAATCTTCTGGGACAATACAACTGGTAGTATTGATCTCTTTGATCTGTGGAGAAATAATTTAACGCTCTCATATTCAAATGTTCAAGGTGGCGAGGAAGCTATTACCGGTGCAAATTTCGAGAATGAATTGAGTATTGTTGGAGGATTACTTGATACTATTCCAATGTTCATTGACCAAAATTACAGGAACTATCATCTGGAAGAGAGTTCACCCTGTGTGGATGCTGGTAATCCAGCAACTTCCTTTTTTGACGTTGATGGGTCCAGAAATGATATTGGAGCTTTTGGGGGGCCAGGTGGAGATTGGTAATATTAATCAATGTAAATTTGTAAATATTCTAATATGAAAATGGGGAGCTTAAGTTGATAATGACGAAAATGAGTCTTATCTCCGTAATAATCGCTGTAATATTAGTACCTCAATTAAAGGCTTTTGAATATCTGGATAACCTAAACAACCCAATTTTTAACGGATCACAAATCTGGGATGATTTAGCGGTCATTAATCCAACCGTTCTCTATGAAGATGGAGCATATAAAATGTGGTTTGGCGGTCGCAATGTGGGTCTCCAAATTCAGATTGGATATGCCACTTCTCAGGACGGTATCGTATGGGATGAATTGTCAGACCCCGTCCTCACGGTTGGTTCAAATGGAGAGTTCGACTCTCAAGATCTCAAGGCTATTTGTGTATTGCATGACGATAATGAGTATAAAATGTATTATACCGCAACGAATTCATCAGCTATGCCCCGGCTTGGACTCGCCACAAGTCCAGATGGAATCACATGGACAAAGTATGCCCAGAATCCAATTTTAGAATTGGGAGAGGCAGGTAGTTGGAACGAATCCAGATCTCACAATGCATCAGTCATCAAGCGAAATGGTCTCTATTATATGTGGTTCAGCGGAAGGAATTCCAACTTCGAAATCGGAATGGGGTTGGCTTATTCATCAGATGGTATCACCTGGGAGGAGGATCAACAAAATCCGGTGTTTATGATGTCTCCCAATATTTTGTGGGAATCATATTACCCTGCCTTGCCAGCCGTGATTGAACGGGAAGATGGCAGTTTTCTGATGGCTTACATGGGTTTTGATGGACTTTATCGACAGATAGGGATTGCTCACTCTACAGATGGCATCCAATGGAATCGGTATCCAGGCAATCCGATTATCCCACATGGTTCAGTAGGTAGCTGGAATGAAGAAACAAGTTCGGGTCCCAGTATAGTGATCATTGAGCGAGGTTTTTATCGAATGTGGTATGCGGGGAACTCTATTTACAGCACATCAACCACCTGGTCATTTGGACAGGGTGATATCATTTTTGATCCCATGGGCGATATAAACTTTGATTACTCGCTGAATATTTCTGACGTGATCCAGCTTGTGAGCATTATACTGGGCATTCAAGAGGTAAATGAGTACCAACTTGAAATAGCTGATCTCAACCTAGATGAGGCAGTTGATATTACTGATTTGCAGATAATGATTAACACCATATTGGAATAGAAATCTAATTTTACCATCCGGAATGCGAGGAGTGAACTTCACCTGTTTCATAAGAACACCGAGAGCATAATATCAGATTAATCGTCAGCACATGAAACTATGATAGGAATGTAACAATGAATTACGATCACATCGGTCAGATGATCACCATTAAAATTGCTGAGTATGGAAATAATACTGCACTGAGATATAAGATTGGAGATGGCTGGGCATCGTTGAGCTACAAAGAATTTGGCGAAAAGATTACGAGTCTCGCCTGCGCTATGATACAGTCCGGTGTAAAAAAGGGTGATTCTGTGGGCATTTATTCCGCCAACCGTTATGAGTGGGCAGTGAGTGATCTTGCCTGTATACTCGTGGGAGCCATCTCGGTCCCTATTTATGCCACAAATACCCTCGACCAAGCTAGATATATCATTCAGGATGCGGGCATCAAGCTGATCTATGTTGGTAATTTAGAACAGTATACAAATCTCGCCACCATTCATAAAGATGGCCACCCACTCCAGGTGGTTTCCTACGATCCAGCTATAGAGATTGACACTAAATTCGCCACTTATTTCCGAGATTATCTGAATGTACAGGATCAGGAAAAACTGATCAAGGAAATGAATCTCCGTTCGGGAACAATCAAAAGCGATGATGTCTCCACCGTTATTTATACTTCTGGAACAACCGGACACCCTAAAGGTGTCATGTTATCTCATGGAAATTTGTTCCATCAGTTTGAATGTGTGGATGTGAATTTCAACGTCAGCCACAAGGATGTTTCCCTGTGCTTTTTGCCCTTGAGCCATGTCTATGAACGTATGTGGTCCTATTATGTCTATCT
Source organism: Fidelibacterota bacterium (assembly GCA_018650445.1). GTDB lineage: Bacteria > Fidelibacterota > UBA8477 > UBA8477 > JABMPR01 > JABMPR01. Next base: position 78,169 of record JABIFX010000253.1, on the reverse strand, counting down.
CAAAGGAGCCGTTCAGACCTACCTGGAAGATCCAAAACAAGTGATTGAAACCCTTCAGGAGGTCAAGCCTACTGCCATGGTATCAGTTCCCAGGCTATACGAAAAGATCTATGCAGCTGTGATGAATTCCCAGGAAAATGCATCAACCATAAAACGATTCCTGTTTACAAAAGCGATTGCGACTGGGACTGCCTACAATAATCTATTCTTTAGAAACCAGGCCGTGCCCTCCAGTCTGGCCCTGAAATACAAGGTTTTGGATAAACTAGTCCTTTCCAAAGTGCGAGCAGTTGTGGGTGGGGATAAAAATTTCTTTTCCGCAGGTGGAGCTCCACTTGATAAAAGTATTGAAGAGTTTTTCCTGGCCTGTGGTTTACTTATTTGTCAGGGATATGGTCTGACTGAGACTTCTCCCATGATTTCATACAATACGCCTGAAAATTTTAAGTTCGGTACGGTTGGAAAACTGGTCCCTAATTGCGAAGTCAGAATTGCTGAAAATGGAGAAATCCAGGTCAAGGGTCCTCAGGTTATGAAGGGCTATTTCAATAATCCTGAAGCCACGGCTGAAAGTATTGTGGATGGGTGGTTCAAAACAGGTGATGTAGGTGAGTTTGACGAGGATGGTTTCTTGAAAATTACTGATCGTATCAAGGACTTGATCATCACCTCTGGGGGGAAAAACATTGCTCCACAGAACATTGAAAAATTGATCGGCAAAGATTTTTTCATTGATCAGATTATTGCCATTGGAGATAAACGCAACTTTGTTAGCGCATTAATTGTACCTGCATTTGAAAGTCTGGAAACCTGGGCTCATAAAAAGAAAATACAATTCCAGGACAATGAGGAATTGATTTCTCATCCCCATGTCATTGAATTCTTCAGGAAGCGAATTGAGGAGCAGTCCAAGAAATTGGCCAATTATGAGACCATCAAAAAATTCCGTCTGATGGCGAAACCCTTCACCCAGGAGGGAGGTGAGATTACACCCACCCTGAAACTCAAACGCAAGCAGATCAACGAGAAGTTTAAAGCCCTCATCGAGACAATGTACCACAAGCAATAGCTCCTGTATGCTGCATAAAATACTGGTTTCCTGTTCCATATATCGCAAATTGTGACAAATAAAGTCACGCTGAATTATCGAGGGGTGAAAACTCCGACAGGGAGATGTAAAATGCTTACTTTTGATGTGAATTGGATAGCAATCGCTGTATTGGTCATAGCCAATATGGGACTAGGTGCCCTTTGGTATGGTCCCCTGTTTGGAAAATCTTGGATGGAAGCGGTGGGTATTAATATGGAAAAGGTCGAAGGGTCTAACATGATGCCACCCTATGTTGTGGCCATCATCAATTCTTTTTTTATGGCTTTTTTCATGGCTAATGTGATTGCCTGGACGGGCACGGCAACTGTGGGAGGAGGACTCCTCCTGGGGCTCTTCATGTGGTTGGGATTTACGGGCCTATCCTTTGGTGTGAATCACGCCTTTGAACTGCGTTCACTCCATTTATGGTTTATCAATTCAGGGATGTATCTAGTTGGTCTTCTAATTATGGGAGCTGTGCTGGCGATCTGGTAACCGCCTCAAATATTTTAGTGCTTGCGGACTAAAATCCCGTACTCTAAAGCCTCTTAAATCCAAAAATAAGCTTGAGCAAACCTTTAAGTTTCCAGGGCCATGCTCCACCTAACATCATCACAAAACCGACCCAGCGACGATATACAAACCCAGGCACCGGGGTCCAGTAAAATTGTTTATTCAAAGGAAAATAGTCATTCACAATGGCGCGTGTTTGGGTCATTTCCAATAGACCGAGTTCACCATGAGTTCGGCCAATTCCACTTTGCTTAAAACCACCCCAAGGCAAATTAGGAATGCCATGAGAAATAAGATGACTATTTATTGTCACGACTCCAGCTTCCAGCCGGGTGGCAATTTTTCGTCCTAGGCGATGATTTTTAGTCCAGATCGAAGCAGTTAATCCAAGATCCGAGTTATTGGCCAGCTGAATGGCCTCCTCAATGTTTTTGAAGGGCATAACGCCAATAACAGGTCCAAAGGTCTCTTCCTTCATGATTCGCATTTCCTGATTTACATCAGTGAGGATAGTTGCAGGAAGCGCTTGACCCGTTGATTCATCAATCTGCGATATCGCCTCAACGCTAGCGCCCTGAGCTATGGCTTCCTCCAGCACGTTTCGAACGGCATCATGTTGCCTTGATGTTGTCATCGTACCAATATGGGTGTTTTTATGATCGGGATACCCGACACGTAGTTTCTCAACCTTCTTCTTGAGTAGTTTCAGGAAAGGTTTGTAGACATCACGGTGTACATAAATACGTTCAACTCCGGCACAACTCTGACCGGCATTAGATAAACCAGCCCAGATTGCTCCGTTGACGGCCTTTTTTAGGTTGACCTCAGCACAGACAATCATGGGATCATTTCCACCCAGCTCAAGCGAGACTGGAGTGAGGGTTTCTGCTGCTTTTTTCATAAGAATCTTACCGACGGGAACACTACCGGTAAAGAATAATTTATCAATTCCCGCCTCCAAAAAAGCATCACCGGCAATTCGTCCTGCTACATTAACCTGGACAAAGAGATCCTGAGGTAGTTCGCCAGCATCCACAATTTTTTGAATAACCTGTCCGACCATTTGCGTTTCAGAGGCTGCCTTATAAAGCAGACCATTACCAGACATGAGGGCCATGAGGATTTCATGTATGGGAATTGCCAGGGGGTAATTCCAAGGGGAAATAATTCCAATGACTCCCCTGGGAACATGCTGCAGACGGTTTCGCGTGAAAAGAGAAAAAACATGAGAGCCCTTGACCCTGCGCTCTCTTAATACGCGAGAGGAATGTTTGATATAGTAATCGAACGCTATGATAGCTGAAGAGATATCAGTCATATAGGCATCAGCCAGTGTTTTACCAGTATCAGCTGAAATAATTCTGGCATATTCCTCACCGTGCTCAATCAAATGCCGTTGCATTTTTCTCAGATGTTTGCCTCGCTCTGAAAAGGAAAAAGCTGCCCATTTTACTTGTGCTTTTCGGATTCTCGATACCGCGTGCTGAATATCTTCCAGCGTATTTTGTGGTATCTGACCCAAGGACTCACCAGTGGCTGGATTGAATGCTTCGGTGTGTATCAGTACTGACATATATTCCCCTTTATGGCTCAGAAAATGTATACGGAATGAAGCGTTGAGCAATTTATTTTATCCGTCTTGTCAGAAAACCCGGTGTTTACCAGTGTGGCTGTCAGATTTCGTAATCTTCGTTAATTTCGTCGCAGAAATTATGTTTTGGACGCGTAGGTATTCCTGATGATGTTTAGATTTTAAGGCAGTAACAATGCTGAAATTGCTTATCTTGAGCACGATAGATTCAAGTAAAATGCATAATTAAGTATACCAATTAGTCCATTGAGTTATTTGGATTCAAAAATATGATCAGGATAAGATTATGAAGAAGCTGACACCAAAAGATCTTTGTAGAACTACCAATGATGAAGCTTTAAAATTTAAATCCACAGCGGAACTTCCCAGTCTGAATAAGGTGATCGGACAGGAGCGGGCAGTCCGGGCACTTCAATTTGGTCTGGAGCTTCTGGCACCTGGCTATAATGTGTTTGTCGGTGGTGTCCCAGGAACAGGTAAGAGTACCATAGTAAAAAGTCTTGTTGAAAAGTTTGCTGCCAATAAACCGGTTCCACCAGACTGGCTGGTTGTGTTCAATTTCCGAGATGAATACCATCCCAGGGTGTTTCAATTGCCAGCTGGGCAGGGCAACAAATTTGCCAAACAGATGAAGCGCTTGATAGCCAGTTTAAGTACAGATCTCCCCAAAGTTTTTACGGGTGATAATTATTCAAAACGCAAAAAAGAGATAACCGCAGAGTTCGATACAGGACGTGAGGAAATTATTGCCACCGTGAATGCAGAAGCTGCTGAGCGGGACATCCAATTGAACCTGACTCAAGCTGGTTTTCAAACCATTCCGCTTAAAGATGGTGCACCTATGGATGAAGCTGATATTTCTGCGCTCACTGAGGAGGAGCTGGCAACGATTAATAAAAAAATCAATCTGATCCAGGAGCAGTTGCGGGAAGCTCTGCGCGATATGGCGGAGCTTGAAGAAGAACGTGCAGATGTTGTTGAAACGCTTCAGGAAAAAATAGCTTTGGATTCAGTGGAACAGCGTATCGGCCGACTGCTTGAAAATTATTCAGATCATCCAGGTCTGATAAAATATCTCGAGGAAGTCAGAGATGATATAGCCGAGCATGTCCAGGAATTTGTCGGTATGGATAGTGTTGCAGAAAGTGATGAGGCACCAAGTCCTCAACAGAGTCAAAAGGCTTTGAAGCTGAGATATAAGGTCAACCTACTGGTGGATAATTGTCGTCAGAAAGGTGCACCAGTTATTGTTGATACCAATCCTTCGTATTACAACCTTTTTGGTAGAATAGGGAAGGAAGCAGTTATGGGGGGCTGGCATAGTGATTATACCATGATTAGCTCCGGAGCCATGTTGCGAGCAAACGGTGGATTCCTCATATTGGACATCCAGAATGTCCTCCAGGGTGCCAATGTATGGGACTATTTAAAACGGACGCTCAAGAACAAATCTCTGCAAATCGAAGATGTGAATGAACAATATGGCCTTAACGCCACCAGCTCGCTGCAACCTGAACCCATCCCTTTAGATTTGAATGTCATCCTGCTTGGTCGTTCAGATCATTTTCGTTACCTCCAGGAAGTGGATGATGCATTTAATAAGACCTTTAAGGTTCGTGCAGATTTTGATTATGAAGTCACCCGCAGTGCTCAGAATGAACATCTTCTGTGCCAATTTATTGCAAAGGTTTGCCGCGAAAGCAAATCACCTCACTTTACCTCCCAGGCAGCCACCCAGATAATTGTGTACAGCTCAAGATTGGCTGGCGATAAAAGTAAACTCTCCCTCCAGTTCGGAACTCTGGTTGGTCTGATTACCGAATCAGCTTACTGGGCCAAGAAACAGAAACATCGTCAGGTCCAGATGGAAGATGTCCGTAAAGCCATTTCTGAAAAACGCTTTCGTGGAAGTCTCTACGAGGAGAAGGTCTGGGAAAATATTGAAAGCGAAACCTTGATGATCGATGTGAAAGGAGAGCGAGTAGGTCAGATTAACGGTTTAGCCGTTTTTTCCATGGGTGACAATTCATTTGGGAAACCATCCAGAATAACAGCCACGACTTACATGGGTGAGCCAGGAATTATTTCGGTTGAACGGGAGGCAAAACTTTCTGGAAAAACTTATGATAAGGGCAATTTGATCATCAATGGCTATCTTGGCCAAACTTTTGCCCAAAACTTTCCTTTGTCGGTGACGATAACGTTGACTTTTGAGCAATCCTATGGAGGCATCGATGGTGATAGTGCCAGTTCCACAGAAATCTATGTGATTCTTTCCGCCTTATCCGGAATTCCCATTTCGCAGGGGATTGCAGTTACAGGATCTGTTAATCAGTGGGGTGAGATTCAAGCCATTGGTGGTGTAAATGAGAAGATCGAAGGCTTCTTCCATCTCTGTAAACTTCGAGGGTTAACTGGAGAGCAGGGAGTCATGATTCCATCAGCGAATGTGGATCACCTCATGCTTATGCCTGATATTCAGGCTGCAGTGAAGGCCGGTAAATTCAATATCTGGTCAGTTGAAACTATCTCCGAAGGCATTGAGATACTCACGGGGGTGAAGGCAGGGGCACTGAACAGACATGGTAATTTCCCAGCACGCACCGTTTTTGGAGAGGCACAGAATCAGCTCAAAAAGTATTTTACCAAGGGTCAAAATCTGACAAAAACGGATTAGAAATTTCAAAGAAATAGATAATACGGCTCAATAGTTGCTTAGTCTAAAACTTGTGAAAAATAATTGGTGTCTCATATCATTCAGCATTGTTTTAAGCCAAGGCGGACATTAGTTTTTGCTCATGAATGAGCCGCGATATTCAGGCCTGAATTTGCATCAAAATGCAACTCAAAAAGGTCAGGCTAATCTCACGATTCAAACTTGGGGGCGAGTAGGCTCAACCAGTGAATTTTCAGTCAATTTTAATCCATAAAAAGTTTCGTTAATCAGGAGTTCGTATTCATGGCGAAAAAAGTAATTAGTATCAATGAAGCAACCATTCGTTTTGCAGGAGACTCAGGCGATGGTATGCAATTAACTGGCACGCGCTTCACAGAAGCAACGGCCATTGTGGGAAATGATCTTAAAACCATACCCAATTATCCTTCGGAAATTCGCGCTCCTCTCGGAACGCTGGCCGGTGTGAGCGCCTTCCAGTTGATGTTCGGCTCTCAACGGGTCTTCACCCCGGGTGATTTGCCAGACACATTGGTTGCCATGAACCCAGCTGCCCTTAAGGTACATTTAAAGGATCTAAAAAAGGGTGGAACCATTCTGGCCAATGCCAATGCTTTCACCGACAAAAATCTTAAAATGGCCACCTGGGAAACCAACCCACTTACGGATGGATCTCTCGATGGATACACCGTCTATAGTATGGAAATGTCCAAGTTGGTAGGAAAGGCTCTTGAAAATTCAGACCTGACCTCAAAAGGCATCGAACGTACCAAGAATATGTTTGCTTTGGGTGTTCTGTTTTGGATGTACAATCGTCCTATTGAACCAACCGAGGAATGGCTAAGAAAAAAATTCGCCAAAAATCCTTCCATTGCCGAAGCAAACATCACAGCAATGAAGACGGGTTTCAATTATGGTGAGACCACAGAAATATTTACGACTTCGTATGCCGTGGAGAAAGCCGATCTCCCAAAGGGTAAGTATCGAAATATCACCGGCAATGTTGCTGTTGCCTATGGGTTGGTTGCGGCTGCTGAAAAAGCCGGAAAAGAGCTGTTTCTGGGCTCATACCCAATTACACCAGCCAGTGAAATTCTACACACCCTGTCCGGTCTCCGCAATCATGGTGTCAAAACATTCCAGGCTGAGGACGAAATTGCAGGTATTGCCTCAGCAATCGGCGCCTCCTATGCAGGTGATTTAGCAGTAACCACAACTTCCGGTCCCGGTATGGCTCTGAAAACAGAAGCTATTGGACTGGCTATTATCACTGAACTTCCCCTGGTTATTGTGAATGTCCAGCGTGGTGGTCCCAGTACTGGTATGCCTACAAAAATGGAACAGTCAGATCTGCTTCAAGCTGTCCATGGACGTAATAGTGATGCCCAGATACCTGTTATTGCTGCACAGGATCCAGCTGATTGTTTTGATTGTGCCTTTGAGGCTGCCAGAGTTGCCATGAAATATATGACCCCGGTCATTCTCTTGACAGATGGTTATCTCGGTCAGGGCTCTGGACCATGGAAAATTCCCGACCCTAAAAAACTCCCTAAAATTGAGGTGCATCACCCGGATTCATCCGCACGCGGTGAGGATGGATTTATGCCTTATGCACGTGATGAAAATGAAACTCGTCCCTGGGCTATTCCTGGAACCCCTGGTTTGGAACATCGTATCGGTGGTCTGGAAAAAGAGAATATCACTGGTATGGTAAGTCAAGATCCTGAGAACCATCAGCTTATGACTGATATTAGAGCTCGCAAAGTAGAGAATATTACCAAGGATATTCCACCTTCAGAAATTCACGGAGACACTAAAGGAAAGGTTCTAGTACTTGGATGGGGAAGCACCCATGGAGCTATTCATGTGGCCGTGGATCGTGCACGTAACAAGGGTCAATCAGTAAGTCAGATGCATTTACGCTGGGTGAGCCCCTTCCCATCAGATTTAAAAGCTATCTGTGATAATTTCGATGAAATTCTCATTCCCGAAGTGAATTCAGGTCAATTGGCTATGCTCCTCAAAGCTGAATTAATCAGACCAATTCACCAGTTAAATAAAGTACGAGGCGAACCCTTCCGTGCTTTTGAGATTGAAGAAAAAATAAACGAGATTCTCGGTTAATCCCCGGGCATTTGAATAAAGAAGGTATAGAGAGATGAGTGAAACTACTATCAATGTTCAGGACTTGAATCTAACCCGAAAAGATTTCGTGCCGGGTAATGAGGTGCGCTGGTGTCCAGGCTGTGGGGATTATTCCGTACTGGCAAATATGCAGAAAACCTTGCCGGTAATGGGTGTCAAAAAAGAGAATTACGCGTTTATTTCAGGTATCGGTTGTTCCAGCCGCTTCCCCTATTACATGGATACCTATGGCTTCCATTCGATCCATGGTCGGGCACCTGCTATCGCCTCTGGAGTGAAGCTGGCTAATCCTGACCTGGCAGTCTGGATCATAACAGGCGATGGTGATGGATTTTCTATTGGTGGAAATCACATGATCCATGCCTTACGACGTAATATCGACATGAATATCATGCTGTTCAATAATCGGATCTATGGCTTAACCAAAGGTCAGTATTCTCCGACTTCACAGTTAGGTATGAAAACCAAGTCATCGCCCTTTGGTTCGATCGATCGTCCTTTTAATCCCAGTGCCATTGCCCTGGGTGCCAACGCCACCTTTATTGCAAGGGCTCTGGATGTGGATGCAAAAGGCTTGCAGGAAAGTATCAAACGATCGCAACGTCATAAAGGTGCCTCATTTATAGAGGTGTACCAGAATTGCATCATTTTCAATGATGGTGAATTTGGAGCTTTGGAGAACAAGGCAACTCGACCTGATAATGCCCTGTTTGTCGTTCATGGAGAACCCATGATTTTTGGTAAGGAACAGGATAAAGGTATTATCATGAAAGATAACCATCCCAAGGTAGTGACTCTGGGTGGGGACTGGACAGAGCAAGATCTCCTGGTGCATGATGAAACGAATCCAATCATTACGAACCTCCTGCTAGAGATGACATTTGACCCAAAAAATCCAACACCATTTGGTGTACTTCGCGCAGTAGATGCGCCCACTTATGATGGGATGCTGGTCGACCAGATCAAAGAGGTTACAAAGATTAATGGCAAGGGGACTCTGGAAGATCTGTTCTATAGTGGTGATGTTTGGGAGGTTAAGTAGTTTAGGGGTGAAATATGTTTCAATATGATGAAAAAGTTCTGAAGGATCAACTACTCGAGCTGATTCGCCTGGCTGCCACAGATCTACCCAAAGATGTTGTGGAGAGCATTCAGGCAGCTCAACAAAATGAGGATGAGGGCTCAGCAGCCCGTAGCGTTTTTGGAATGATTCTGAAAAATATCGAGCTGGCTCGTGCTGAAGCTACACCAATTTGCCAGGACACAGGAACCAATATCTACCTCGTTTACATTCCCGAAGGTGTAGGCATGCGCAAGTTGACTGCCCTAATCCATGAAGCCACTTCTGAAGCAGTTGATAAGAGTTATCTCCGGCCAAATGCAGTGGATAGTATTACTGGCAAAAATTCGGGTAACAACATTGGTGAAGGTCAGCCGTTTATCCATTTCGAAGAATGGGACAACGATTATATCGAGTTCAAACTCATGCTTAAGGGTGGGGGATGTGAGAACGTGTCCACTCAATACAAGCTTCCTGATGTGGGTTTGGGTGCCGGACGTGACCTTGATGGCGTTTATAAGGTCATTGTGGATGCAGTCAATGCAGCTCAGGGTCTGGGTTGTGCTCCCGGGATTCTTGGTATTGGTATTGGTGGTGACAGAACCACTTCACACCTCACAGCTAAGTCTCAACTATTCAGAAAAATGACTGATACCAATCCTAATGCAGATCTGGTAGAAATGGAATCAAAGCTGCTGGCCGATTTAAATGAGTTAGGTGTCGGTCCCATGGGTTTTGGTGGTAAAACGACCATTCTAGGTGTGAAAATGGGGAGTATGCACCGGTTACCGGCTTCTTTCTTTGTCTCTATATCATACATGTGTTGGGCTTATCGGAGACACAGCATGATTCTGAATGGCAAGGGGGAGGTGAGTTATGATTAAGCTGCAATTACCTATTTCAGAAGCAGCCATCCGTGAATTAAAAATGGGCGATGAGGTGGCAATCTCAGGTTTGATGGTCACTGCCAGAGACGCAGCTCATAAATATATCCATGAGAACTGGCCGGATTGGTTAAAACCCATCATGGACGGCAGTATGATCTATCATTGTGGTCCAGTGGTCAAGCAGCATGAAGATGGCTCCTGGTCATTTGTCGCAGCTGGCCCCACCACGAGTATTCGTGAGGAACCCTATGAGGCCGCTGTGATGGAACACTATAAAGTACGTGCTGTGATTGGCAAGGGTGGCATGGGTGAAAAAACCCTGGCTGGTTTAGCCAAATCAGGTGGTGTTTATTTACACGCCATTGGTGGTATGGCTGCCTCGCTGGCAAAGTCTGTTGTGAGGGTTCATGATGTCTACATGCTGGATGAACTCGGTGTGCCTGAGGCATTCTGGCATATTGAAGTGGAAGATTTTCCAGCCGTAGTCACTATGGATAGTCATGGTGATTCACTTCACAAATCCATCAAAGCAAAATCGGACGAGGTCGCTAAAAAGCTCATCTTTGGCTGATCGCATCGAGTTATAAGTTTAAAAAAAATGACCTGAACAGGTCATTTTTTTTGCTTAGAGCTTTCGAATCATCTTTCGATGGGGAATGCCGGCTTCATAAAATATTTCCCCCGTCTCCTCAAATCCCAGGCGGGCATAAAACGGTATTGCTGAAACCTGTGAGTTTAAATAGGCTGGCTCAGTATGGTCGATCTGATCCAGGACAAATTTTACCAGAGCCGCACCAACACCTTTTCTCCTTGCTGATTTCAGTACAGCAAAACGTTCAAGTTTTTGACCATGCTCTGTCTTACGCCAGCGGGCTGTGCCCACTGGAAGTCCTTCAAAGCAGGCTAGAATGTGTGTCGAACTCTCCTCGTATTCATCGTACTCTATTTCCGGAGGAACCTCTTGCTCCACAACGAAAACCTCTTCTCGTATCTGTCGCGATGCTTGAGCTTCACTTTTGGAATGAATAAAAGAAACTTCAATCAGGCTATGGTTGCTCAATAATTTACTCCACTCTTACTCATACTTTTCTCAAGAGACGTCTTCTGCCTTTGAAACTGTGTCCATTTAAGCTCTAGACGAGGGGTTATATAAAGTGCCAAAGCTATAACCGGGATGGCTCCAATGATGTCAACGACATAATGATATCTTAAATACACAGTCGCGAAGGGTAAGGAGATGGCCAATGGAAGTTGTATCCAGAAGTAAGTTCGATGATATCTCCAGGCCATAATTAGGGTCAGTAGAACGGTAGCGTTGTGCATAGATGGGAAAGCATCACGTACACGATGGGGAGACATATCAACAATAGTATACGTTAGCCAGGAGAAAAAGGATGTGTCTTTCCAGATATCAACTTCATACAGTTCTGGAATAACAAGATAGGGGGATGATGCTGGAAAGATGATATAGCTGAGAAAACCTATAAAATAGCTAATCATGATAGTCTTCACGACCACTCTAAAATCCTCATGTCTCTTTTTCACATAAAGGAGACCTAACAGGGTCAGCGTCATGAAGTAGTAGTTCAAATAGCTAAGAGAAAGCAAATCTGTCACCCGGGGATGGTAGAATCGTTCGGCCCAAACAGTGGGTTGAAGCCCAAAAAGTTTTTCATCCAGGTTTACCAGTGTATGGTGAATGTCACTGGGATTAAGGATGAATATAGCATCCTGAAGATTAAAATAAATGACCAGGACGAATAGAAAGGGTGCAAAATCACGAGCAAATCGGAAAACTTTGTTTTCAGCATGGTAGAGAATAGAGCGGCAAAATAAAAAGGTGAGAAGAGCTGAAGTAAATATCCTTAATAAATTCACAGCTATGCTGTGTGAATCAAGTAGTTGATTCATCATGATATACAGATTTGCTAAACCAGCAAAAATGATAGCGAATGCGATCAGCACCAGACCGATAAGCTCCTCAATACGTACCGCTTGGAGCAGGGTGTTTGCAAATAAGGTATGCTTTCTCATTGGAATCAAAATAAGGCGAGGAGCAATAATTTATAGACCAAAATGTACTTTCTGAACAGATAATGTCTTCCTCCTTTTTGCCACACTCATTTCATAAGTTGTTGCTTGCTAAATCCAGCATGATTATATGCACCGAAGCAGGCCTTGAATTGCGTGTTGGCGGGATTAAATTTTGCCTTTAATTATATGTAGAGTTCTATTGATAGAGTGAGAGGAGTTTTTTTTGGATACAAAAGCACCAGAGGGGAAACTGGGAGTTTTAATCCCTGGATTAGGGGCAGTATCAACCACATTCATTGCCGGTGTGGATGCCATCATTAACGGGCACTCAGCCCCCATTGGAAGTGTGACTCAGATGGCAACTATTCGACTGGGTAAAAGGACTGAGAATCGCAGCCCGAAGATAAAAGAATTCGTACCTCTCGCAGAACTACAGGATCTGGTTTTTGGAGCCTGGGATATTTTTGAAGATGATGGATATCAAGCGGCCACACGGGCACAGGTTTTGGAACCTCAAGATCTTGAAAAAGCACGGTCTCTACTCGAGACAGTAAAACCGATGAAGGCAGTTTTTGATAAGGAATATGTGAAAAACCTGGATGGGGTTCACAAAAAGTCTGCTTCCAATAAGATGCTCCTGGCCGAAATGCTCATAGATGATATTAAGTCATTTAGAAAAACAAACAATACGACTCGAGAAGTCATGATCTGGTGCGCCAGCACAGAGGCGTACATAGAACCTTCAGATATCCATAGCAGTTTGGAAAAATTTGAAGCCGCTATGCTAAACAATGATCCACTCATCGCGCCAAGCATGATCTATGCTTATGCTGCCTTGAAGAGTGGTGTGCCCTTTCTCATGGGTGCACCAAATCTCGCAGTTGACGTTCCAGCTATTCAGGAATTAGCTATGGCTGAAGGTCTGCCTATCGCAGGAAAAGATTTCAAGACAGGTCAAACCCTGATGAAGACTATCCTCGCACCTGGACTAAAATCCCGAATGTTGGGAGTTGAAGGTTGGTTTTCCACCAACATTCTTGGCAATAGGGATGGTGAGGTTCTTGACGATCCAATGTCATTTAAGTCCAAAGAAGTTTCTAAAAAGGGTGCTCTGGATTATATCCTCCAACCTGATACCTATCCTGATCTCTACAAAGATCTCTACCATAAGGTTCGAATCAATTATTACCCACCCCGTGGCGACGCTAAGGAGGGTTGGGATAATATAGATATCTTCGGCTGGATGGGCTATAAGATGCAAATCAAGGTTGATTTTCTCTGTCGGGATTCCATCCTGGCTGCACCTATTGTGCTAGATTTGGTATTATTCGCTGATCTGGCTCTTCGACACAAGATGCGAGGTATTCAGGAATGGCTATCCTTCTATTTTAAAGCACCAATAGTTGGTCCAGAGCTCTATCCTGAACATGATATCTTTATCCAGCTTACAAAGTTGAAAAACACATTACGCTGGATGATGGGAGAGGAACTCATTACCCATGTAGGACACGAATATTATGATAGTTACGAATAGAAATGTGAACAGGGATGTTTAATCGTCATAACCTTATTGATGGCTACTATAAGGTTGTAAAATCCATCGTTTCACACTCACCCCTGGCAGGAATGAATCCCAATTCAATTTCGTTCTCTGCTTCCATAATTGGCGTTATAGCGGCAATCTTTTTCATGTTTGGACATAGTGCTACCGCAGGGATTCTGCTCTTGTTCAGCGGCATTCTGGATACGCTGGACGGAACGGTAGCCAGACTGGGTGAGCGATCAAGTAAATTTGGAGCCACCTTAGATTCAAGTCTGGATCGCTATGTAGAGATGTTTGTCTTTATGGGTATCACCTATCATTTTAAAGATAGCCCGATGTTTTTCTGGTCATTCCTGGCCATCATGGGATCCATGATGGTGAGCTATATTCGAGCCCGCGCCCAATCACTGGGGGTTCAGGAGTTGGTCGGATTTATGCAACGCTTCGAACGATTTATCATTCTTTCGGTTGGTGCCATACTCAATCCCTGGGGCGTGAGTTATTTTGGGTCCGAGATTGTCCTGGAAATGGCTATCATCATTCTCGCTGTGGGAACCAATTACACCGCTTACCAACGTCTGATGATCGTAAAAAAAGTTGAGGACGATTCAGCTGATCCCTCCTAAAATAGTGGCTATTATCCCGCTGCTTGTGGCCCAGTACACACTGGGAAAGAAGGCAGCCTTCCCTCTCGGTCTTATCATGGGTCTCAATGCCTGGGAAATAGGAATCATCGTCATTCTTTCGGATTTTGTACTTATGGCATTCATCAATCACATGTTTGACCTATCCTTTGAGAAATTCAAATGGGCGATCTATTTGCAGGAACGTTCCAAGAGAATTCAGGACCGCTTGAGCAAACGGAGTTGGACTGCAGGGCTCATGAAAATTGGGTGGCTGGGTCCCCTTACTATCACTACTATTCCCTTTGGGGGTGGTGTCTGGACGGGAATATCCCTGGCCAGGGTGATGAACCTTTCCAGCAGACAGACTAGTTTGGCTGTGGGGGTGGGGGTCATTTTGGGCTGTCTCATTTTTGTCTTGGCGGCTCTGGGAATCCTAAGCATTGTAGAAATTTCTGAAGTACAGGTGTAGAAAATTGAATCTGAGGTCCATGATGGGAGATAAGACATGCTGAAAACCTGGATACGACGCATACAGAGTCTACGAATTGAGGAGATCATCTTCCTGGTCTTCCTGATTCCGTCAATACTGATTACCCTGAGGGCCAACTGGTATTTTTACACTACTGTTGGTGAAGATTCAAAAAAAATTGAAGGTGGAATTGCCAGAATAATTGTAACGATCATTTTGATGTTGATTTTCTATTGGTTTCTGTGGTACAGACCTGACAAAAGAGCCTTCAAATTTATTCGTGAAGTTGCTCCATTTATTTTCGCCATTGCCATCTATACCAATCTTCATGATACGATTCACTTTGTTAACCCCAACGACGTTCATTTCCAGCTGAACGCCATTGATGAATGGATGTTTGGCGTGTCACCGACAGTGTGGGCTGAAAAGTTTTATACTCCCTGGCTAACTGACTGGTTGTCATTCGCCTATATGAATTACTTTTGGATCACTGTTATCCTGGTGCTCTATATGTACTACAAGGGTGAGAGACGGGAATTCAGAACTGTTATGCTCACGATGATGCTATGTTATTATGGTGGTTATATGCTATATATTTTGTTGCCTGCTGCACCACCACGGCTGGCCCTGGCAGATATGTATACCATTAATATTTTTAAAGGAACCTCACTTATCTCGGATAGTGCTCGTGCCGTAGTGAATATCAGTTCCGCGTCTGCCAGAGGGGCTTTTCCTTCATTGCATTGCACCATCACCTTCCTGACTCTGGGGATGGCCTGGCGTTTCCATAAAGGTCTCTTCTGGATCTTCCTTCCCATTGGAGTGTCCTTAATTGTTGCTACGGTTTATCTCCGACACCACTATGTTGTTGATATCTATGCAGGTCTATTTCTCTGTGCCGCAGTCTGGCATATCACACCCTATATCGACAGAAAGTGGCGGGCCTATCAAGACAAAAAGGGTATCATCACTCACTCACCACCAGTTTTATCTGTTAGGGAAAAGGCGTAGTCCCAGGGGTATAAGCTCCCAGACATTTTTGTTAGGGTTAAGATTCGAAGTTGTGTAATATTTAATCATGCATCGATTAGCACCCAATCTTCTACTTCTTCTCGTACTGTTTGCAGGAATCATCCAGGCTGCTGATCCCAAATGCAGCTATTGCAATAAATCCATTGAAGGCAATTACCTATCAGTTGATGGCAAATCTTATCACGAGGATTGTTACCGGGATCATGTCCAACCGAGATGTGCATACTGTGAAAAATTGATCGAGGGAAAATATAATCTTCTCGACAATAAAATGTATCACCCACAATGTTACACCGATCACATAGTCCCTCGGTGTGATATTTGTGGGGGACCTCTCCAGGGTACCTACTTTACGGACTATTGGGGAAATTCATTCCATGAGGCTCACTCCGCCGAACTACATGAATGTAGTACTTGTGGTAGATTGATTTGTGAGAGATTGACCCGGGGTGGTTTTGAATTGAGTGATGGGCGTCACCTTTGCGGTATCTGCAATGAAACTGAAGTTTCCGAGGATTTTCTGCTGGAATCTTCATTCTCTTATGTTCGACGCCTTTTAGAATCCAATGGGATAACTAATTTGCCAGATGATATTCCCATTTCGCTGGTTGATCAGCAGCGCTTGAAACAACTATCCATATCCTACTCTGATGCCATGCATGGGTTTACTGATCACAATATTCAGACACGTAATGGCCGTGTCGTTTCTAAGGATAGCCATATCTACATTTTGTCACATCTACCCCTGACTATGTTTAGAGCTGTATTGGCACATGAGTTAATGCATATCTATTTATTTGAAAGAGATCTGGATTTAAGATCTGATATTCGTGAAGGATTCTGTAATCTTGGTAGTGAACTGGTATACCAAGACACTCCTTCGGAATATGCCAAATTCCGGCTCCTCAATATGGAGGAAAGTCAGGATCCAGACTACGGCTATGGATATCGCAAAATGTCTGGGTTACTCAATCAGCGAGGATGGAGATACCTCCTAGAAACCCTTGATGAGATAGATTGAATATTTTTCCTTGAGCAATTCCCAAAGTTGATTTTAGAGCAAGAAGTTTAATAACTGTGGAAACAAAAAAACCCGATCTTTCGATCGGGTTTTTTGTGATCCCTAGGAGAATTGAACTCCTGTTGCGAGAATGAAAATCTCGAGTCCTAACCACTAGACGAAGGGACCAATTTTCAAAGCGCGAGAAAAATATTTATGTTCAGTTCGAACACAAATAAAAATTCCTCGGCTATCATGGGGTGAACGGTCGGGATTGAACCGACGACCACGCGGACCACAACCGCGCGCTCTACCAACTGAGCTACGCCCACCATGCATACTTTAAAAAGCGGGTCAATATATACGGATGGAAATGCTCCTCCAAACGCTTTTAGTACGGTAATTTAGCCTAATTTTTTAGGGACAAGATTCCGTATGAGTTGGCTGTAGACAGGGATTCCATCTGAATAATCAGGCCACAACTCTCCCTCAATTAGAGGTCGGCAATATGTTCGAAATGCCTCAGTAACATGGAAACCATCCTCGCGAATATACTCGGCGGGGAGCACTTTTTCCTTGTTGGCGATGTTAACAATATCAGTATGCCCAACCGACCAGGAGTAAGGTGTATCCGAATCCCTGACGATGGTTACCATCTGACCATTGAGACCTTCTGCTGCCAGACGCACGGCTTCCTTTCCAACAGCAATAGCCTGTTCTACATCCGTCCTGGATGCGATATGACGACCGGAACGTTGAAAATAATCTGGCAAGGCGTTGTGCACCTTGATGTTCAATTTGTTCTTGATCAGATTGGAAATAAAATCTCCAGCTCCGCCCAACTGGGTATGACCAAACATATCAACAGTTCCTGCATCAGCGACAAATTTGCCCTCCTCATTTTGCAGTCCTTCTGAAACTGCAACTACACAATATCCCACCTTGGCTCTGATTCGTTCAACTTCGGCCAAAAAGGCTTCTTCTCTGAAAGCAATTTCAGGCAGGAGGATAATGTGGGGACCTTCATTTTCATTGTTTCCCGCCATGGCAGTTGAAGCTGCGATCCAACCGGCATGACGCCCCATAGTCTCAGCCACAAAAGCTTTGGTGCTGTCATGATGCATGGAGGCCACATCAAAGGAGGCTTCACGCAGTGATACAGCATTGTATTTAGCCACGGAACCAAATCCAGGGCTGTTATCTGTAACAGGAAGATCATTGTCTACCGTTTTAGGAACACCAATGCAGGTAACATCATAACCCATATCATGGGAAAGTTGGGAAATCTTGTGCGCCGTATCCATGGAGTCATTACCGCCATTATAAAAGAAGTAACGGACATCATGAGCTCTGAAGACTTCGATAATTTTTTCGAAATCAGCGCGATTCTTCTCCAGCGAGGGTAACTTTTTGCGGCAAGATCCAAAAGCTGCTGAAGGTGTGTAGGGTAACCGGTCTATATCAGCTGGATTCTCCTGGCTGATATCAACCAGATTTTCTTCCAGTACTCCATTGATTCCATAGAGTCCACCATAGATATTGTCAATGATGCCAGATTCCTGAGCCGCTTTGATCACACCATAAGCCGACCCGTTAATGACACTGGTGACACCCCCCGATTGGGCGTAGACGGCATTTGCTTTAGCCATTATTCATTTTCTCCATTTTTCAATCTGAACAATTATTCTTAAGAAATTCTTTCGCCGGATTTGAAATCCTTATCCAGCACCTCAAGTTCTTTAAGCTTATCTTCTAATTTATTGAGACGGGAGTTGGCAATCAGTGCAAAAGCGAGTGCTGCCAATCCGAATACAAAACCTACTGTTTCCATGTGTATTTCCTACCAATTCCGTGCTTTGCGGATCGCTTTGATCGCATATGGTGCAGCTTCTTCTGCAAGATCCAGAAGTTTGAGAGCGTATTGCTGAATTTCCCACTGTGCTCCAGTATGAATTCGCAATTCAACAAAGTGGATCAAATTGTGGAGATTCACAGTAGCGTACATTTCAGTATACATGTTTTGAGGAAGCACCATCCTGGCCTGCTCTCTGGCAACACCCTGTTTGATCAAATCTTCATAAAACTCGAATGCGCCTGTAGTATGTGCATCCACAAGATCATGAATATTCTTTCCATCTTTCGTTTCCTCTAGCAACTTATCAGTGCTGGCCTGACGGTTTGTTTCGGCTTGTTGGCGATATGCCTGGGGGACATAAAACTCAAGATTCATGGATGTATATCGACGGCTGATCTCATTGTAAGACCAGGTACGATGACGATGCCATTGGCGAGTTACAAACAGAGGGCATTTTATGTGAAATGTAAATGCGACATGCTCAAAAGGGGAGGTGTGTCTCTCATCAGCTAGATATTGAATGAGAACTTTATCTTTCTCATCCAATTCCTCGCGGCGCTTTCCAAATGAAACTCTAGCTCCGTTAACAATTTCTACATCAGATCCCATGGTGTTGATAAGACGAACAAAACTGATCCCATCTCCCAGGACATCAAATGCTTCGAATTGCTTTGAATCATTACTCATTTTATTTCCCTTTCCGTGCATTGAATCTACTTACAAACGCATCTACCAGAAATTTATTTCCGCCTGTCATTCCCGGTTTGATGATAGTGTCTGACTGATTGTATGTTATTTCAGCCCCAGTTGTTGTCTTCATCGTCCCACCCAATGCCAATAAGAGCGCATGTCCAGCACATACATCCCATTCGTTTTTGGGACGCAGGGTGACAAAGAAATCCTGTTGACCTGCTGCAACCAAACCAAGTTTGTAAGCAACACTCCCAATAGGAATCAATTCTTTAAATTCGTTGGCCCAGGTTTTCCAGAGACCGCGTCGGGTTTCGGAACGACTGTTTAAGCATCCCACATCTTTTAATGCGGTCTCCTGACAAAGCTCCGCTTGCTGATCCAGATACCAGACAACCCCTGCAGCGTCCGTTCTGAAAAGTTCTTCTGTGATGGGATTGTAGAGTACGCCCAGTATTGGAATTCCATTCTGGACAAGACCGATTGATGTCACAAAGTTAGGGACACCTTCAATAAATTCCTTAGTCCCATCAAGGGGATCAACGATCCAGACAAATTCCTTGTCTAGACGATCTGGTGAGTCTACAGTTTCTTCAGACAGCCACCCAAATCCCGGGGTTGCCTCCAAGAGAAATTGCTTCAAAAAGGCATCTGCCTCATGATCAGCTGTTGTGACAGGATTATGGTATCCCTTATCGTGAATCTCGTATGCATTCTTGTAATATTTGAGGAGAATCTTGCCTGCTTTGACGGCAGCGTCAGTGGCCAGGGTGTGGAGATTTAGCATGGGCGTATCATAACATTTTGCACCCCTTGGTGCCAGCTTGTATTTCGAGGTTCTCGTCAGGTTATTAGATGAAGAATTCAGAGGCTTTAAGGGGGCTATTCATCCCTCAGAAGATCAGGGATGGCAATATCAGTTCGTTTTAGTAAACCACGATGATAATCATATACTTTGGAGCATATACGAGCTCCCACTTTTTGTGCTGAGGTGTGGTCATCCCAGCCCCGGGTCAAAATAACCAATACAAATGGAGGTGAATCAGGAGGATAGACCAAGGTGGCATCATGGGCGATGCGTGTAATTGAGCCAGTTTTGTGTGCCACAATGACATCCTTGGGTAAGCCCGCAGGTATCATGGTATTAAAGTGTTGACGTTTGAGAATTTCCTGCATTTCCTGACGTGAAGAATCTGCAACTAGATCTGATTTGTAAACTGCTTCCATAACCTTCATCATCCCATACGCAGAAGTCACATTGTTTAAACCCAGGTTGTATGCTTTGATATCTTCAACACCCCGCATGACCAACACACCATCTGCCTTGATCGAACGCATGGTAGCTCCAATTGAGTCTGCGCCAGTGTGTTCGATTAAAATATTTGTAGCCAGGTTGCTGCTGTGAGTGATCATTTTTTCCATGATATCATAGAAACTGATATTTTGACCAAGCTGAGGGTACAGAATTTCATCTTTTTCTGATTCAATAGGTAGACTGAAGAGGGAACCATCAACAATACTGGTGAATTGATTCTTAACAGGAATTTCACTTTCCAAATCAATGATACCCTTGTCTCTCATTTTGAATAACTGAAACATGATAGGTGTTTTCATGGTACTGGCTGCATGAAAGAGTTCATGGGCGTTATAAGCGAGGATTTCTCCAGTTTCCAGATTCATGTAGGCTATGCCCACTTCATGTGGTGTCGTGACCTCATCAGTCTTTTTCAAACCTGAACAAGAAATAAGACCAATCACAGCCACGAGTTGAATTGAAACTAGCCAGAATTTTTTCATTTAGTGTTTCCTTTATTATCCTCACTTGAACCGGCAGCAAAAACATTATCGCCAAAATAATTTTCAACCTCTTTGCGAATGATTTCACCTTCAGGTGAATAGTGTGTGGCCATTCTCAAGAAGAACTCAGGGAAGTATTCGTATTCTACAGCCTCAATGAATCTTTTGTCCTCAATGATCTCATCTCGCTGCAAGCGGCCCAATTCATCGTAATAAAGTCTATTTGCACCATCAATTCCTGATAATGTGGATGAGAAGGTCTTCCAGATGAGTTGGTTCTCTTCATTGTATTGGTTTTCAATGGTATGAACAAGAGCACCATTTTTATCAAGGGCGGTTTCGGTAAGCACTTGACCCTCGTCGTTATGGGTGTAGTTGGAAATGAATACAGGTTTTCCCTGGGGATCCAATTGAGCAGATTTTAAAAGTTTGCCAGCCCGATAGGCATTACGCTTCTCCCAGTCCGTCTCACCACTGGAATTATATGAAATAACCTGAATGTTTTTGCCTTGCCCGTTCAATTTAGAAACCACGCGAGAGGTCAGATCACCCTTGAATTGTCCTGCTGAGGTACCATCCCCAAAACCTATGGGTGCATAGGTGGTGCTGGTGATACTGCGGTTGAGGTGATCGTAAATGGCTTCACGGTAAATTGATCCATCTTTCTTCCTGTGAGTTTCCTTCAGGATACGTTTTTCAGCATCAAAAAATATTTCCCAGCTCAAAAGACCATCCTCAGTAAAGCGGTGCTGAGATAAAAGTGTATCATGGAGTCCATACTTTGACTCAACCCTGATGTAGTCAATGGTTTTATAGGTGGAATGCCGTGTCGTATCGCCACCAGGGCGCAGGAGCCACGACTCGCTTAGATCAAACTCATTATTGTAGAAAAGGGTTTTATTGATACCACCCCCGTGATAGAACACCCAGGTCCCCTCAAATGAGTCAGGGGAGGTGAACCGTTCTGAGAAGGCTGGTAAACTAAAACTATCATAGAACCGACTTACTGCTGCAGTGAAAGTGTCAGGGAGAGCTGAAATTTCCTCTCTAATAACTCTCTGCTTATCATCTCTATACCATTTATGAAGCCACTTCGGCTGACCAGATAAATCAGAGATTACTTCATCAATAATAAATCCCTCATTGTCAAATTTTCTTACAGAAACCGGGTGAAATCCCTCGCGGCTAGAATAAATGCTGTCTTGGATAAGCATACTATTTTGCGCTACCAGTGAGCGTTTAAAAATTGCTCCACTGCGTGGCAATCTGTATTCAATTATTTTGGAGTCGGACTCACTACTGGCAATCTCTTCAACGAAGGGGCTGCGATGGCTGAATTTTAAAATTTGTTGCACCTGGCTCGGAGAAGCAGGGTGTTTCCAGGTCCGTAGAGATTGCTGGAAGAGCTCGATATCACCTAGATGAGTGAACAGGAATCGTCCATCAACACTAAAATTACTCCGTTCTATCACCCCTCTGGAATTGTAAAGAAAGTCGGTTGACCAGACTGGATTCCCACCGGGATAAAGTTCAGAAATACGTGTGACTTCTCCATTTAAATTGAATTCGTATTTATAAGGAGCTTTGCCGGGTTCATAGATAGTTTGATGGACGAGTTGTCCAAAAATAGTGTAGGTATTCTGCAACTCCAATTCATCTGAACCACGTCTGAAAGATTCAGTATAAAGAAGTGAATCGTTGCCATCAAAAATCATCCGCATGCGTCGATATCCATTTCTACCAAAAAGAAAGAATTCACGACTCAATAGTTCATCCATGGCGCCATACCAGGAGCGCTGACTCAGTTGCCCCTGTTGTTTATAGCTCAGGAAGCTTAGCACGAGTTGATGATTGGGCTCGGAGAAATAGTACCCACCGATCAGCTCCTCATCGGCATATACCAGAGAATCGGTTCGTAGAGAACGTCCATCCTTACCCAGATAGCTGATGGTTGTTAACAGCCCATTCTCATCAAAGAAACGGTGTAGTGCAGGCCGTCCATTTTTGTAATAAACTATTTCGGTGCCCGTCTCACCTTTGTATTCAATTTTGTCAGTCCAATAGGTTCGTTCTTTGTTTAAAATTTTGCGGATAGGGCGTAAATACTCTCTGAGGTGCAAGTCATTGATGAAACATGAATTGAGACCACCTGCCAAAATGACAGAGAACAGAAGATATTGTGATACTTTTTTGTAGGAGCTATTCAACGATCTGACCTGTTAATCCATCTATAGAATGTTAAGAGCAGGACGACAATCCCTGCGAAAATATACAAACCACCTGGGAAAACCAGATCCATCATACCTAGTCGTCTATCATCATTTTAGGTTTTAGCAACCGGCTGACATTTTCCAGCTTCCCATCGGTCTCAGCTGGTTTGAGATTCAATATTTTAGCAATAAGGGGGTAGATGTTAATATTTTCAACCGTGGGATGAATATAGCCGTGTTTAAAGGCGGGACCGGCAGCGTAGAAGATGGCATGCATGTCCTTATAGCGTGGGTCATAACCATGGGTGCCCCCTATAAAATCCGAGGGGTACTCCCAGGTCCTCCAACCGACACTCCAATGAAGATCAGGTGCCGCTACGATATCCATGACACGGGGATGACTACCGTAGTGCAAAGTGTCCGGGATACTGTCTTTCATCCATACTTGCAGATGTTCCGCACGTTGGAGGTTCAAATAGACAGAATCCAAAAACTCAGGTTTTGCATCAAACATCCAGATTGGATTACTGCCAAGCGAAGTATCCAGCCAGGCAGGTTGGATAAAATCATCGAAGTAGATTACTTTATCGCCTGATGTGCGTGCCATACCATGATCGGCTGTAACGATAACATTCACCTGATCAGCTATGGGAAGCTGGGCAAGTTTTTGGCGGAAATCTCCTATCAGACTATCAAGATATTCGAGTTTGGCTTTAACCTCATCACTTTCAGGGCTGAAATCGTGGCCGACACCATCTGGTTCAGGGTAATACCATGTTATAAGACGGGGGCGTTCCTTTTTGGGAAGCGATAACCATGCGATAACACTGTCCACACGAGCTTCATAGGGGAAGGTATGATTGTACTTCTTCCAGCGGGAAGGATAAATGCCGGATACAGGAGCCTCACTGCCCACCCAGTAGAATGAACCTGTTTTTAAACCCTGCTTTTCAGCAGTAACCCAAATGGGCTCTCCGCCATAAAATTCACCATTCTCAACAGCTTCCCTATCTCGGATCTTGTAGTACGCGTCCATATCAGGGTCGTAGAATGTGTTTTGCACAATACCGTGATTGTCAGGGTAGAGACCGGTTGCAATACTATAGTGATTTGGAAAGGTTTTACTGGGGAAGGAGGGCTGCAAGGATTCTAGTTTGACACCCTCACGTGCAATTGATTCCAGATTTGGCATATTTGCCATTTGAGGATAATCCCAACGACACCCATCCAACGATAGCATAACTACGTATTGTTCTTTTGGAATTTTCTTTACATAAGGGTTACTGGTGCAACCAATGAGCACAAGTATGGTGAGTATTAGTATAGCGAATATCTGGATCCCTTTTGGAGTTTGCATGGTTCCCCTTTGTAAGCATTCCTTTGGTCAATTTAAGCTCAATTTTTCCATTTAATTTGAGGGCAATAATCTATCTGAAACCGCCTGCCAATTCAATACTACATATCTGAAGGATAGACAAAGATGGTTAAAATACAGGTCAGGGATCAGGGCTGGGAATTTCTTGGTGGAGTCATTTTTGCCGTGCGGTAGGCACCATAAAAATCGGCTAGCCAGAAAAGGGTCATAAAACTGGCATTTATCCCAGTCATAATGGGGTTCTCAGCCTGATTATGGTTGTAGGTGTTAAAGGCAAAGCCAGCCACCAGAATAAAACTGAACAGACCATCAACGGGGTGTCCAGCATAGGCCCGCCCCAGACCGGGAACGATAGATAGTGAAGTTGCCAGTAGTGGCATTTTGCCAGGTTTTGGCTCTCTTACCCATTCAAGAGGGTCCACCAACCGTCCATCATACTGAATCCTTGCATTGGGGTGTTGCACGTGATAATGCCTTGCTGCCGAATTACAGCGGATAATCCGATCTGTACCAATCACCACTCCTGGCAGGACACCTTTCTCAAGGATAGCTGCAACCATAAAATTTGAACATGATTTTTCGAATTGACAGTTTAGTGCAGATGATTCATAACTGAAATGCTGCCATGTTTGAATGGGTTTTAGAATTGTTCTTTGAGCGAGGCTCAGGGTGTCATCAGCATAAAGTGAGTCCAGGGGTGTCATCTCTTGTGCGCACACAATTTGCACAAAAAGAATGAGGGGAAGTAGTGCTGATCTCAATCTTATGGCTTAACCCCCAAATGTCTTCCGCCGAACCTGCATTAGCGATTCAGCGTTGCATGCAAGCGTGTAAAAAAATCTATAAAAAATTGTTGATCTTGTACGGGGCCAGATTCAACAAGACTAGGACCTTCGTAGTGCTCTCCCTGAACAGTCAGGCGAACCCGTGTTTGCTGAAGAGAAAGTTCTTCAAGATTAACGGTCATGGTATAAGTATATGAGTCAGCACTTGAAGGACCAGAGTCATTGGAACCAAATAATGACCAGCTAGAATCATTGTGGTGGGAGCGGGATCTGTGCGAACGCCGGTGGGGGCGCCGATCATCATCATTATCATCATCATCATCATCATCATCAAATGCATCAAACATCCAGGCTATAAATAATCCAACAACGGCCACAGTGCCTGCTATCAAACAGAAGGTTCCAAGCTCATTTTCGAGCTCATTCTCAGCACCAGTTTCTCGACTTATGGGTGCCAGGTAACGCTCCGAAGTCCTGCTGGCTGTCATGAGTCCTAAACCCATGTCAACATTACCCAACGTGTAATGCATTTCCTGGAGAACAACGCTAGCTGCTTTAGCCACTTCCTCTGGACTGCCATTGAAATCCCGGGTTTGCAGCACACGCGCTTGCTCTGGAGTGAGCTCAGCAGGTCTGTAACTGCACCCCGAAACGATAAAAGATAGGTATATGATCAGTAGCCAGCTGGCTACTCGTGAGAACCGATTGATCGATGTTGTTTTCATGAGGTATCTCCCTTTCATGTCCATAAGCCAGGATATGTTCCCCTGGGGGACCCGTTTTTCTGCTTTGCACCCTTAGCATAAATCTTAATTTGATATTAGCAAAGGATAAATATCATGAAATATTATTGTAAGGTCCTATCATGTATATAAGAACTGTGCTGCTATTAACCATCGTATTGTTATTAATAAGTTGTTCACCTGATAGGACAAAGGATGTTAACGAGGAGGATTTTCAAATGCATGATTTCGACAAATTATGGAATTACAATGAACCTGGTGAAACAGAGCAGAAATTCAGGGATGTATTGGCCAACACAAATGCGCAGGAGAGCGTAGAATATGCACTTGAATTGAGAACCCAGATTGCCCGTACCCTGGGTCTTCAGCAAAAATTTGAAGATGCCCATAAACTATTAGATCAAGTTGAATCTGAGCTCAAACTTGAATATTCCATAGCTAAGATTCGCTATATGTTAGAGCGGGGGAGGACTCTCAATTCTTCCGGAAAGAAAGAGGAATCAATAGCTCTGTTTTTGGAAGCCTGGGAGTTGGGTTTAGAGGTAAAAGCTGACTTTTATGCAGTGGATGCTGCACACATGCTGGGGATTGCTGCGCAACAAGATCAGCAGTTAATCTGGAATGAAAAGGCTATGGATTTAGCCGAGAAGAGTCCCGATAAAAGAGCCCAGGGATGGTTGGGCTCTCTATACAACAACATCGGTTGGACCTACCATGATTTGCAGGAATATGAGAAAGCCCTGACGGTTTTTCTTAAAGCCCAGGAATGGCGTGAAGCCCACGAACAGGTCATAGAGACCCAAATCGCAAAATGGTGTGTGGCCAGGACTCATCGCTCTCTGGGTCACGTTGACAAAGCGCTTGATATGCAATACGATCTTGAAAAAGAGATGCAGACAGCCGGTCAGGATGAAGATGGTTATGTCTCGGAAGAGATTGCAGAATGTCTCACCCTCCAGGAAAAACCTCAAGAAGCTGCTCCTTATTTTATGAAAGCCTGGACAATTCTATCCAAGGATATCTGGCTCAAACAGAATGAAGCAGACCGTCTGAATAGATTAAAGACTCTGGGAGAGAAAAAATTCTAGTAGCTGTGGATCTCAGCAATTGATTCTACTCATTGATAATTACGATTCCTTTACCTATAACCTTTACCAGCAGGTATCAAGTTTTGGGCAGAAGGTTATTGTCAAAAAGAATGATGCTCTCACTGTTGATGCTATTGCTGCTCTTAAACCAGAGCGGATTATTCTCGGTCCGGGTCCCAAAACACCGGCAGACTCAGGTATCTGTATTCCACTTATCAAGGAAGTTTCTGACCACACTCCAATCCTGGGAATCTGTCTGGGACACCAGTGTTTGGCTGTTGCTTATGGAAAATCGGTGGTTCAAGCTCATCGGCTTGTTTATGGAAAAACTACCACGATAACAACTGAAGGCTCCAGGATCATGGCCGATCTGGATTCATCATTTGAGGTGGCGCGCTATCACTCTTTAGTGATTGATGATGTACCTGCAGGCTTTCGGGCTACTTCTCATGATGCCACCGGAGATATCATGTCTATCGAGCATGAGCATTTACCCATCTTTGGCTTACAGTTTCATCCCGAATCCTTTTTAATGATGAGTACCGGGAGCAGTATCATCGAAAAATTTCTGGAACTTTGATATGAACAAGGAGCAATTATGGGCGCAGGTTTCCAAAGCAGATAGCACCTGTTTTCGAACAGATAGTGACGGCGCACCCATGTGGCGTGATCTGCTGGCCTCTGATCCTACCTCAAGCTTCGTACTAAGGGATATCGCTGAACTGCCTGCCTTGCTGGACTTTCTGGAAGTGAATCAGGATAATCTGTGTAGTGGGTATTTCAGTTATGATCTGGGGATGGCATTACAGGGTGTGACCAGTCGGCACTCCTGCCATGTGCCGTTGGCGATCATGCATGCCTATGATCACTGGGTTGAATACCGTCAAGGAGAAGCGAATTATGTGGGAATCAACCAGCTAGATATTGCTGATAAAGAACCAGAGTTGGACAATTCTACATCTATTGAATTCGAATCAACTATTTCAGAATCAAACTATGAAAGCACCATTGCTCGCATCCACGAGTACATCCGTGCAGGAGATTTTTATCAGCTCAATTTCACACAGCAACTGATAGGGAGGACCAGTGACCCTATTTCTTATGCTTCAATTCTTAATAAACACCCTGCCGCCTATGCCATGGCCATGGATTGTGATGAATTGAAGATCACTTCCCTCTCACCAGAGTTATTTCTACATCATAGAAATGGAGTTTTAACAACAGAGCCCATAAAGGGGACCCGTCCCCGTGGGGAAACCCAACAGGAAGATGATGCACGTCGTCAGGAATTGATGAGTAGTGAAAAGGAACAGGCTGAATTATTCATGATCACAGATCTCCTCAGAAATGATCTGGGTAAAGTCAGTAAGATCGGTAGTATTGCTCTTGAAGCCGTCAAGGATATGAGAAAACTTCCCAAAGTCTGGCACACCTATTCCAGGATCTCAGGACGCCTCAGGCAGAACCTCAAACCAATTGATGCCCTGCTATCCATGTTGCCTGGTGGATCGATCACAGGCTGTCCCAAAAAACACGCGATGGAAATCATTGACGAGTTAGAGGATGCTTCCAGGGGCGTCTATACCGGTTCCATGGGGTATTTCCATCCCGATGGAGACTTCAGCTTTAATATTGCCATTCGAACCCTGGTTCAACAGGATTCAAAAATATCTCTGGGTTCAGGTGGAGGGATTACCATTGATTCCAAATGGGAGGATGAATGGGAAGAGCTTCTGGTGAAAGCCTCGACATTTAAATAGTACGCTTCCCTCATCAACGTTCCTTTAATAAATTCTTCAGCGTCGGGTTCTTGTGACTTGTTTCAGGCAATTGCACCCATAGATTTAATCATAATTAGCGAGGGGATGTCATGAGTAGCTTAAGCATAAAATTATTGCTGATCACGATCAGCGTCGTCATCTGTCAGGCACAAATGTGGCAGCAAAATGACCAGATATTTAATCCCAGTGGAGTGCCCTCCCTCCCCTTTTCCCAACCTCGCTTTGCCGATCTAGACAATGATCAGGATATGGATATGATTCTGGGTAGTATCAGTGGTCCACCACTTTATTTTGAGAATACAGGATCGTTGACCTCTCCACATTTCCAGCCAGGTGATAACCTTTTTGCTTCAGTTCAGGAGTTGGACTGTGAAATAGGGGTCTGTGTCGATCTGGATGCGGATAGTGATTTGGATTTTGTCAGTGGGGGATATAGAGGACTACAATTATACGAAAACACAGGGACATCAATTGCCGCTGTATTTGAAAAGGTGGATGGTTTTTTTGACGAGCTGAGTCTTGACCCGAACCCTGTACCGCATTTTTCAGATATGGATAATGATGGTGATGTCGATATGGTGCTTGGGCTCAGCGAATCTGGAGCCATTAATTACTATCAAAATTACGGGACCCCTGAAATAGCAATATTTATAGGTGGGACTCAGGAATCCTGGTTTGATGTGGGTCTGTATGCCTATCCCTGGTTTTCTGATATGGATGCAGATGGTGACTCCGATCTTCTTGTAGGCCGTGATGGATATGGATTTTACTATTATCAAAATGTGGGAACTAATGCTGCTTGGACATGGATGCAGGCAAGCTCACAATTCTCAGGACTCGGTGGATCAACCTATTGGAACTCACCCTGCCTGGTGGACTTGACAGG
The DNA here is from genome assembly GCA_018650445.1 of Fidelibacterota bacterium. Lineage (GTDB taxonomy): Bacteria > Fidelibacterota > UBA8477 > UBA8477 > JABMPR01 > JABMPR01. The sequence goes on along the minus strand of JABIFX010000253.1, from coordinate 48,295 downwards.
CGATGGGAAGCAGGATCTGGTTCATGGGACAGCTTCAGGTCCCCTCAAATATTACCGCAATACAGGCTCGTTGACATCTGCCTCCTGGTCTGAAGTGACCTCATTGTTTGGTGGCGTTATCGATGTAGGTGGTGCCAGCAACCCGGTATTTATCGATTTTGACCATGATGGGGACCTTGATCTTCTGAGTGGCAGTCAGAGTGGTGACATCAAGTACTATTCAAATACGGGTAATGCTTCTGGACCGGCCTGGTCCGCCGACCATAGTCGATTCAGCAGTATCGACCACTCCATCTATTCCGCTGTCACTGCAGGTGATCTTGATGCAGATGGTGAATATGATCTGGTGGTAGGGGATCTCAGTGGCAATCTCTATTACTATAGAAACACGGGTACCTCATTTGTTCTGGATCCTTCCGAGTTCACCGGGATCAATGTGGGTGGATGGTCCAGCCCAAGATTGTACGATATGGATCAGGATGCTGATCTGGACTTGTGTGTTGGACGGGAAGATGGGCAAATTTCATACTATGAAAATACAGGAACCATTCTGGATGCAGTTTGGTCCGAGAATACGAACCTTTTTAGTGGTCTAGATGTGGGTACCAATGCAGTCCTCAGTCTGGGTGATATCAACCTGGATGGAAACTTGGACATGCTGGTAGGAAAGAGTTTTCGAGCTGTGGAATATTTCAGTCATGAAAATGGCGTCTGGGTTGAATATCCCGATTCGTTATCAGGATTTACTTTTGGACAAAATGCAACACCAGCCCTGGTTGACCTCAATGGAGATGGCGATCTTGACCTCACTGTGGGTAATTACGATGGGACTTTTAACTACTTTGAAAACCTGAACATCGTAAGTATTGGGACTGAAAATGTACATCCCAATACGACTACGTTGCAGGCTGCCTACCCTAATCCCTTTAATCCCTCGGTTACTATTCGCTATGAGCTCAATGAGGCCATGCATACCACCATCACCATTTATGATTTAAAGGGAGCCAGGATTAAAACTTTGGTGGATGAGTCCCAGGCATTTGGTACTCATGAGCTTGAATGGACCGGCCTCAATGGGCAGGGGATGCAGGTTGAAGCAGGTGTCTATCTGGTGGTTCTCGAAAAGGGTGGGATAAGTCAAACTCAAAAGATTACGTATTTGAAGTAAAAAAAGAGCCGGATTAAACCGGCTCTTTTTTGTAATTGTGATATGTGTTTGTTTGACTATCGTAAATACACCATCTTAATTACTTCTGAATAATCACTTGCTTGAATCATTGCGAAATAGACACCTGTTTCAACGAGCAGACCCTCTGCTGTGGTACCATCCCACTGAACTGAATAATTACCTGTCGACTGATTGGCGTTAACCAGGGTTTGGATCTCCCGACCACTAATATCATAAACTTTCAGGGTAATATCTGACGATTCCGGTAAACTGTAATTAATAGTAGTGTTTGGGTTGAATGGATTTGGGTAATTTTGATCTAATCTAAATGATCCAATTATTCCAACATCATCGTTGACTCCTGTGAATGCTTCTGTAAGCCTCCAAAGTCCACCACCACCAGTACCTACGTAAATATCTTCAGGTTTGTTTGGATTGAATCGAGCGAAATTGAAAAATGTGTGATTCATACCTGCAGAGATTTCAGTCCAGGTACTGCCAGCATCAGTTGATAAAAGCAACTCTGGAGCATCTCCGCTAACCATATACCATTGTTGTCCCGCCACAAGAATCGTATTGTTATCCAAGGGATGAACATCAATATCAATAATTCTGCTGTGGTCATTCAACTGAGTCCAGCTTGTACCACCATCGGAAGATTTATAGAGCCCTCCGGCATAGCTCCAATCAAAATCATCCGCCATGGAGGCATATACTGTGGAAGCATCATCAACATAAATAGCCAGGACATCTCCAGCTGGAAAATTGCTTAGTAATGACCAATTACCACCTGCATCTGTAGATTTATACAAGCTTACTTGGGTATTACTTGCAGTATTAACCCCCAAATAGAGAGTACTTGAATTGCTTGGATCGATTGCAATCTCCCAGGCTGCCGCAGCATCTGCTCCCAGCCCAGTATTAATACTGGTCCAGGATGATCCACTGTTGGTGGATTTATAAACTCCATCGTTATAGATTGCAGTATATAGGGTTCTATTGCCTGCAGATCCTGATGTCTGGTCCAAAATCAGATCACAACGACCTTCTGTCAACCCTGAGGATATTTCGGTGATTGTATTACCCATATCAGAGCTCATAGCAATACCACCAGCAGTAAATCCCGCATTATATCCACCCTGTGAGCCTTGCCACCTACTGATGTAAAGATCACCATTTGACGGATCCACCATAATATCTTTAACCGCATCAATATCCGTTAATGCCCCAAAAGCAGGGTCCTGCAGAGGATCGAGCCTGAAATAGCTTGAGCCGCCATCCTCAGTCCGAAAAAGACCCATGTCATCATATCCTATATAAACAATATCAGCGTTATTTTGATGAAAAGCAATTCCATCAGTATTCATAAGTTCAAGCCCCCGTCCCTGCCAGGCACCATTCACTGAAGTTGTATAACTTTGATTCCAGGTTTCACCGGCATCATTGCTAATCACTACTAAATCTGCGCAAATAGCAATCCGGTCTGGGTTACTCGGGGCAACTTTAATGTCGAAGGCATAGGGGTCTGAGAACCATTCATCATTCATCCAGCCTAAATTTGTTCCATCGTGAACCAATTCCCAAATTAAACCCCCATCCCAACTAGCATAAACACCAGGTTCTTCATACCCGCTACCTCTGGTAGTACCTATGTAAATAATCTCTGGGTCAACCGGATCGACATCAAATTTCCAGTAATCATAGAAAAGTGGTTCATAGGCATCATATTTAGGTAAATCTCCAGTCAGGTCGGTCCATGAATCTCCACCATTTGTAGTTTTAAAGAAACCACCACTAAATGTGGTCGAATCACTGATAGTCCCGAGTACTTTTACCGTGAGGAACAGTGTAAATGTGTCTTCTACTAGAACACCTTTCATTCGATGTAGATTTGTGTGAGGCAGTCCAGTGTTCTTTGAAGCCCACGCTGTTCCCCCATCAGCACTGGCATAGATTCCATTTGTGGTAGCAACAGTAACTTGATTTGGGTCTATGGGACTTATGACGATTGAATGAACAGCTGTTGCTGGAGGCATGCCAATGTCTGTTGCAGTCCAGTTAGCACCCCCATCTACACTTGAAGCAAAACCGCTTACACCTTCATAAGCAGGGAAGGGCTCAAAATCAGCGTATGAACCATCTGCTCCATTACCAAAACCAATGAACATTCGATTGGTATTGGCTGCATCAATTGCAATTGTGGAAACTGATACTCCATCTTCCTCATCTGCTAAACTACTGGGGTAAAGTAGTGTCCAAGATTGTCCTCCATTTAGACTTCGGAAAAGACCTACTGCTGTACAGATATATACCTTCTCATAATCGACTGGATCTATTACAATGTCATTAATCCAATAAACATCCCCACTATATGAAGAATGAGCTAAATTATTATTAATATTGGTCCAGGTTTGTCCGCCGTCAGTGGTTTTAAACAAGCCCTCTATATCACCACCAACATAAATAATGTCTGCATTTGTTGGATGTATAGCCATAAAATGCAGGTCGCTTCCAGCTCCAGGGCCAATGTTTTGCCAGGGGTATTGGGCAAATAAAATAGTCGAAAATAACAGTCCTAGTATTGTACGCTTCCATGAAATCAGCATAACGCCCTCCTCAGTTCAAACCCCAGATTTGTAACGATGGGATTTGGGTTATTTGCATTATTTATGACTATTTTAATCCCACATCCTCAGTTTATAAGTTTATAATAGCAATATTTAATACAGGCAATAACTACTGGTGCCATCCTCGTAATTACTTGAGTAGTGCTAAATTGTTCTTTATCAGTTGGTTAAAACCAGTCTACGATCCAAATATCCTGCTGGACATTGTTTGAGAACTGATTACTGATGGAGGTTATAATTGAGCTATCTGGCCAGGTTGAACTACCAAAATTCCAGATAAAAATGCCAAATGTATTCTCAGTACAAATGTTATTTTCAAGGATATATCCGGTAGGAGATTGGCGATCCTCATCACTGACTTCAATTCCTGCACCAATGTTATTATAACAGTGGTTGTTTTTCAGAATAACGTCACTACCACCATCCAGCCACAAACCTGCATCCCACCATCCATCTACGCTAGCATCGCCATCATTCCCATAGAGCTCATTACCCTCAGCCAGGACATGATCACTATCTTCAATCAATAATCCACCACCGGTATTGTCGTGACTTGAATTATCTCTGATAATCACATTTTCATTCCCATAGGTATTTATACCTGTGCCCAGTACTATGTTACTCGCACTTTTAGGATGAGGTCCATTTCCAAGAGCTTCTACTCCTTCGATGAGTACATTTTGGGAATAATCCACATGGATTCCATAGCCTTCAAATTCCCAGTCCGTCAGTTTCACTGCGTGTCCATTATTTTTTACAGTCATATTTTGAATGGTCAAACCATTGCAGGTTGAAACAGCCAGCCCAACATCTGTATAGTTTTGAATAGTTATGTTTTTGAAAACCAGATTGTGGCAGTCCTCAGCATAAATACCTATGGTTCTTTCGTTCTCACCATCAAGAATCACAGACCCGGTAATTCCTTCAATTGTTATCGTATCTGCGCTACTCCCAAATTTTTGCAGACCTAGCCCCTCTTTGTATGTTCCACCTAAAATGAATATCCTTCCACCTGGATGAACCTTTGAAAAAGCAGCACCTAAGGTTTTGAGTGGGTTATTTACACTTTTCCCATCTGAGCTGTCATTCCCGTCTATTGATACATAAATTGAATCTTTGGAAACCGGAGATGTTATTCCTGTAATCCAGTTTAAGCCATCTTCACTATCATCAGAATCACTATCGAACAAGTCACAAGATTGGAATTGCAGGCTCATAAACACTAGAATGAGCAATAAGATTAACGTGCTTTGCTGGCGGGTCTTCATGGTCTCTCCCTAAATAGCTTGTTTGTTATTATCACATATTAGCAAGAGACGAATAATTTCACAGTTATACTTTGGTAGAAAAAGGACTGACAATTGCCAGCCCTTTTGAATGAACTAATAAATAGTTTTACCCGTCTTGATGGGGCTTCGAGAACACTTCGAGAGCCTCAGTGACTGCCTCAGCCTTCAGCTCAAAATACTTTGCTAACTGAGCTCAAGATCCTTTACAGCGACCTTAACTCCTGAATTCATTTTCCGACGGATGTAGGAGAAGACCTCAAGGAGCGGTAGATCCTTGGGACAGACATCGTCACAGGCCATCATCCCGATACAGCCAAAGACACCAATATCAGTTGAGACCAATTCGAACCATTCCTGCTCTCCGCGAGTATCCCGAGGATCAAACATAAAACGGCCGATGCGGTTCAAACCAGCTGCACCGAGGAAATCTGGATAAACCTGGGCTGTGGCACAGGCTGCTACGCAGCAACCACATTCGATACAGCGTTCAGATTCATAGATTTTATTGGCCGTGGCATTGTCCATACGCTCTTCTTCGGCAGTTGGATCAAATTCCTTGGTAGTATGAATCCAGGATTCCAGGCGTTTAGCCATATCATGGAACCAGACTCCGGTATCGACAGAAAGATCACCGAGGAGTTTAAAGAAGGGCAAGGGATACAATTCAATGGTATCTGCCAGATCAGCGGTAAGTGTTCTACAAGCTAAGGTGGGTCGGCCATTGATCATCATGGCGCATGAGCCACAAATACCAGCCCGGCATACAAAATCATACATGAGATCTGGAGCTTGATTCTCTCTGATTCGGTGAAGCGCAGTAAATAGATTTAAACGAGGAGTTTCCTCCAATTCAAAGGTATCGATATGCGGCTCATCATTCTCTTTGGTGGGGTTATATCTGAATATTTTGAAGGTCAGGGTACGTGCCATTATTTTGCATCCTTATAGGGTGATTCTTCACGCCAGGCTTCTTTGGGAAGGCTAATTCCAATAGGTTCACTTGTTGCATGTTTTCCAAGCGCTTTTTGCTCGGCATCGACCTTGGCGTTGTATTCTTCAAGACTGAGATCCATATCGATCATCTGTCCCCCACCATAACCACGATCACCAGGGGGTAAATCAAGCTGCCCAACAGGTTCATATTTAAATTCAGGCTCATCGGCGCCAATTTTCCAGGATGCCAGAGTTCTGTTTAACCAGTTCTTGTCGTCTCTGGCTGGATAATCTTCGCGGGTGTGAGCTCCTCGAGATTCAGTCCTGAGGAGTGCTCCCTTGGCAATGATATAGGCTTGTTTTGCCATGCCTTCAATCCGAAGTGCCTGGGAGAGTTCAGGATTCATGCCTGGGGCGTGTGCTTTAACTTTCACATTCTTCAGACGACCTAAAATTTCTTTAAGACCAGTGACAGCTTTTTCAAGACCTTCCCCTGTTCTGAAAATATGAACGTGATCCTTGAGTAATTCAGCTATTTCATCACGGAGGGCGTAAACATCCTCTTCTCCCGAATTGGTTAAGAGATGCTCTATCAGATCAGTCTGTTCCTTACCGAATTTCTCGGCAAGAGAAACATTAGCATTTAATTCAGCGGTTTTGGCATAATCTGAGATTTTATTACCGACAACCATCCCAGCAACCACGGTTTCAGCCAGTGAGTTACCACCCAGTCGGTTAAAACCATGCATATCCCAGCAGGCAACTTCACCCAGTGCAAATAGACCCTTCATACCATAGGCATGGCCATCTTTGTTTACCCTGATACCACCCATGGAGTAGTGTTGAGTAGGACGAACAGGAATGAGTTCTTTAATGGGATTCACACCAATAAAAAACATACAGATGTCATAGACTTCGCGGAGCTTGGTAGTCAGGTGTTCTTCACCAAGATGACGCAGGTCTAACCAGAGGTGTTCACCGTAGGATGATTGAACCCCCTTACCCTTTAAAATGTGTTGTTTCATTCTACGGGAAACAACATCACGAGAGGCCAACTCCTGCTTTTCAGGTTCATATTCAGGCATAAATCTATATTCATCGACATCCAAGAGAAGTCCACCGTCACCGCGACAACCTTCTGTTACCAAAATATCGGTGGGCACAATGCCAGTGGGATGAAATTGAACCGCTTCCATATTGCCAAGTGGGACCAATCCAGTCTGGAGTGCCAGCCAGGATCCAGTTCCCTCGTTGATAATTGCATTGGTTGATTCACCATAGAGTCGACCATATCCACCTGTTGCAATGGCGGTGGCTTTCGACATATAGGCTACCAGCTCACCATCACGTAATGAGCGAACAATGGCACCAATACAGACACCATCTTCATGGATCAGACTCAATGCTTCCATTCGATCATGGATAGTGATATCCAACTGAACAGCCAGGTTATCCATGGCGTAAAGCACGGTGTGCCCTGTTCCGTCAGCAGTATAACAGGTCCGCCATTTTGCGGTTCCGCCAAAATCCCGAGCTGTGATTAAACCTTCTTTTTCATCATCTTCAACAATAGTAGTTTTCTTACCCTTGATATAGACATCTCTGGGGCCACCCTCTACCCGATTCCAGGGGACTCCAAAATGAGCCATTTCGCGCATGGCGATGGGTGCATTGTCTGCAAAAATGCGGGCAACTTCCTGATCGGCGCCCCAATCAGAACCCTTCACGGTATCCAGCCAGTGAACAGTAGGGTTATCACCCTTGCCTTTGGCGGAGTTACCCAGTGAAGCCTGCATCCCACCCTGAGCAGCAGCTGAATGACTTCTACGTGGTGGAACCAGAGACAACATGGTCACATCAAGCCCAGCCTGGGCACTGGCTATGGCAGCACGTTCACCGGCTAAACCGGCACCAATAATGAGGACATCAGTAGTCAGTACCTTCATGAGAGAATTCCTTCCAGTGGACCAGCCATGGCAATTACTGTGGCGGCACCTAAAATCGTATAAAACCAGAATAGAAAATAAAAGAGGGCTTTTGCGTAATTACGCACAAAGAAAGTATCAGCAAACCATTTCACCAGGAGACGGTAGACACCAATAGCCATATGGGCAACGACACTTACCATCAAGATGGCGTACAGAATCCAGAGACCACTTTCCACTCGTGAAGTAGCAACCTCTACCGTGAGTCCCAGAGTCTGTCCAGCAACACCCATATCTGTAAAAATATTCCACATTACCAGAAAGAGATGAAAGGCACCGGTAGCCAAAACGATCATTCCAGTTCTGACCTGAGTGATCCAGAGTGAGGTCTCAAAATGGGAACGCAGCTTGATATCAGAATTTGGATCCTGGTTCCAACCTTTGCGGGAGTCTTTCAGTTTTTCACCCAGCTCAAGCATTCTCTTACGCTCGCGGAGTTTTCCAGGAATCTTTCGACCTGCCCAGATAAAGTGAATGAAAAAGACTATGGTGACGATAAAGATGAGCGGTTGAGCCATGGGAACTGTATGCTCCATGAAATAGGCAACGGTTTCATAGAGGTCTGCACTCACAAGAATGCTGCTCTCCAGAACCAGATGACCCAGAATGAAGAAGGCGAGAAAAGCACCAGTAAGACCACTGATACGTTCATCTCGTAAAGCTTTTTTTGCGTTCTTGAAAGCGCTGCTCGTTTTACTGTGCCGAGTTTCTGCTTTCGGGTATAGTTCAGTATCAATACCTGTCATGATACCAGCTCCGATCTATGTTTAAAGGCTAGAGTGAATTGCCGTTTCGATTGTTGGTTTAGCACAGGGTAAATATCAACTCCCCAAAACAAATTTCAAGTGTGAAGTATGCCCATCATCCTATCATTTACAGAATTGATGTGGATTAGTCATGATTGCTCAAAGCAAATATTAAACCATTCCCATTAATTTGCCTGATATTTTTAGTAGTCACATCAATTCTCATGTGCATATTAACTTTTCCCAATCTATTTTGTGATCATCAAAATGCTCATCAAATAAAGGAGCCTGCATGAAAGATCGTATGATTTCTCTGGATGTATTTCGAGGTTTGACCGTCGGATTGATGATTCTGGTCAATAATCCTGGAAGCTGGTCCCATATATATGGACCATTGCGTCATGCCGGGTGGCATGGTTGGACACCCACGGATCTGGTCTTTCCGTTTTTCCTCTTTATCGTTGGTGTGGCTATGGCCCTCAGTTTTGGGAAACGCATGGAGGCTGGTTCCGATGTAGCAGCTCTCAAGAAAAAGGTCTGGTCCAGGGGTGCTATCATCATTGGTTTGGGTCTTTTCTTAAATGGCTTCCCTTTTAACATTCCACTCAACGCCCAGATGGCTGCTGACTTTGAGTTTATGGACATACCTCGCCGCCTTCTCACATTGCGGTATTGGGGAGTTCTTCAGCGCATTGGTTTGAGTTATCTCATTGGTGGCTTGATCATCCTCTATTTCCCGAGAACCTTTTCCAGAATACTGGCAGTGGGAGTTCTGGTAGTCATTTATGAGTTTTTTATGCGAGTTCCACTCGTGGATGGTTGGGGAGCAGGCAGTTTTGAACTGGCTGATAATTATATCCGCTACATGGACATCCTTCTTTTTGGTAAAGCACATCTATATGGTGGCACTGGCATCCCCTTTGATCCAGAAGGATTCTTATCCACGCTTCCCGCAGTTGTTACACTTATGAGTGGGTTTTGGCTGGGTGAGTATCTGCGCAAACCAATCGATCATCAGGAGAAACTCAGTAATTTAAGTGTTATGGGGATCATGTTGTTTTTTGCAGGTTCACTCCTCAGCCTAATTGAACCCATCAATAAGCAGTTATGGACAGTATCGTATGTTATCACCATGGATGGATTAGCCATCATGATGATTGTAGTATCCTCTTATCTCATTGATGTTAAAAAGATGGATTTCTGGATTAAGCCAGCCATTGTATTTGGAAGTAATGCTCTGGTAGTATTTGTAGGGTCAGGGATTATTGGTCGCTTCATGTATATGCTGAAAACCACCAATGCTGAGGGTGATATTATTTCTATCAAGCAGGCCTTATATAGTGGCATTTTCGTCCCACTGGCAGGCGACCTGAATGGTTCGCTGCTGTATGCATTGACCAATATCGCAGTCTGGTTGGCTATCCTGTGGTATCTGTATTCTAAAAGGATTTTTGTGAAGATCTAAAATTGAGAACATCCTGAGCTTGATCGGATGATATTATTGAGCCTATACAATGGCCTCATCAAATATCTCCATGGATGTTTCAATAATCCTGTGGAAGAAGCTCTTAACTATTAAGAGCTTCCACTTTTACGACTCTAAATTGTCCAGATGTGCAAGGATGAGCTTCGATATTTGCTCAGTTGTGCATTTTTCATTATTTACTACCAAATGATATAGGGTCGGATCGCTGGTGTCTCTTTGGGTAAAATGATTGATAAAATCATCTCTTTCATTTTGTCGTGACTCAATGTGCCGTTCTGCTTCTACTATTGATAGACCCAAACTCTGACTGATATTTTTTGCCCGATATGCCATAGGGGCAATAAGTCTGACATGCAGAACGTTTGGTAAATCCTGCGTAATTATAACCCCTCCTCGACCGATGATGATGCTGTTTCCGGTTTGAGCAAAATGGATAAGCATCGCCTTGATGTATTTAAACACTTCAAATGAATCGGCATGCTTAAATCCGGCAATATTTGTGATCAATGCCTGATAGTTGGGGTTGACTTTGGTGATGTGCTCCAATTCTGATTTTGAATACCCTGATGCAATAGCAATTCTATCTAGAAGAAGTCTATCGAGAACAGTCCATTCTTCATTAGAATCAATAGCCTGTTCATTTAGATGATCCTCTAGCAGTGCTGCCAGGGGGTAAGCTTTACAACCATATTCTCTGGAGATGGTGATAGATGGCTTGAGCACATCTCTCTGTTTTTTATGAGATTGCTTCAAGTCATTTTTTATCTGTAAGCGTCTCTCAATACTTGAGGGGATACTAAAATGACTTTTCATCACACACTCTCCTTCCAATTCGGAAAAAATAATGAGATGTTTGACTAAATAATATCAACTACCTCTACAAAGAACATGTCCAATCTCAATCAGTAATGTTTATAAGTTAATGAGTTAGAAGAAATATGTTATCAAAATCGATAAATTTCAGTTTAGGAGACCTGGGGGTTGATGTACGATGCCAGGAAGGTTAGTAGAGCTTTGGTTGAGCGAATTTGGTGCTTTAATACTGAAATTCGAAATTCAGCATCCAGACCTCATGATCCTCATAGCTGATCATGGTGGCGAAACGGTCGGGGATAGCAATTATTCGAAGCCCAAACTGCCACTGCAGTTGGTCATTAAATCGATTCCGATAATGTTTGGAATCGATATAGTCAAACTGATTAATAATGCTGATGGCGTCACCCATGTTTCGGGGAAAGGGGTACCATACATTTGCCAGAGAGATCCGACGTTTATCTAAATACATGGACAAATGGTTGTTCATCTGGGGTATCCCCACGGTTCCTGTAACAAAAAATGAGGAGTTATGGGCATAGGGATCGTTTAGTTCATCCTTTACAATGCTGATGAAGCTATTGTGACCACCCTTCTCAAGTAATCGGGCTCGATTTAATGGGGAGAAAGCGGCCAGGTAGTCAATCCAGCCAAAAGCGAGACTGACTTTATAAAGTTCACCCCGTTCAGGTAGTAGTTGAAGCTTGAGCATTAAATCTGTTTGATCGATAACCGACTCGGTAGCCCAGACATTGGCTTCTGCACTGATCAACCAGATGGAAACACCGGTTTTGAGTTGTCGAATAGCTTCAGTATCGGGGTTCCATCGACCTGATGCATAGATCCAGGTTCTTGGCGTGGATGCTGTAGGGACATCGATCAACTGATAGCGTGGCTTGATTTTGAGAAAAGCTGCGTGATGACTTTTTATCAGCTCGACCCTGTCTTGCTCCTGTCTGAGTTTGGCTTCTTCCATTTTCAAAATATGATCGAGGGAATCAATGACGGCTTGTTTCCGACCCAAAGCCAGACTGTCCATGGTAATTTTATGTCGCAGTGAGTCCGCTCTGAGGGCTTCCGTCGCCTGATGTTCCAATTCCTGTTGCCGAATACTTGCTTCCAGGGATATTTGAATCTCCTGGGTTACCAGATGATGGTAGGTGGACTTCCCATAACTAATAAGGCTATAAAAAGTTGAATCGGTGGAAAAATGCCTGGCAGTAATTTTAACACTACGTAGGTTCATATTGGTGGAGACCAGCGATTCATAGCTGTAGTTCTCTTCCAATCTATCTTTGTTCTCCTCAATTTGCTGTGTAGCAATACTCTGTACACTGACTTCAACATGTTGAGCAAAACTCAAGCGGGCATCATTGTCTGCAGCTTCTTGGGATTCAGTCGATTCTCCTATCCCATAATAGAGGGTGTCAGAGCTGATTTCTCCTGTCTTGACCCACTGAGGGGTGCCATTTTGAGGACTAAGTTTATCGTCAGTAATCGTTGTGCCAATGAATTCCTCTAGATCGAAAGGTCGACCATGCACGGACCGATCAAATTTCGTTGAATCAGGTTTAGGAGCACCCCAGGCAATAAAGCAGGTACCTAAGAGAAAAAATATAGTCAAGCGTTTCGAGATAAAATGCCTCCGCTGTATGGCCCATATTCTAGTATTCGCCAGTGTTTAAGACAAGGTTTGATTGTTCCAGACGAATGCCGAGAGACACTATTTTGCGCTTGATCACTTCAGCGCTCGAAGTTGATAATGATCCATATAATATTAACTATTTCTTGATCTATTCTTCATTGTGTCATGGGGGTACTTATGTTATGATTGCAGCGCTGTGCCGAATAAGCGGTTCAGGGTCAAACAGAAAGGATGCCCGTTGTGTCAAAAGGGGTAACAAAACAGAGCGAAGATTTTTCAAAATGGTATACCGATGTGGTCAGACAAGCCAAACTGGCGGATTATGGTCCTGTTAAAGGTACCATGGTCATCCGACCGTATGGATATGCAATCTGGGAGAATTTCCAAGGCATCCTGAATCAAATGTTTAAGGACACAGGTCATGTAAATGCCTATTTCCCCATGTTTATTCCTGAGCACTTCTTGCAGAAAGAAGCTGAGCATGTGGAAGGCTTTGCTCCAGAAGTTGCAGTAGTTACACATGCAGGTGGCAAGAAGCTGGATGAGGCTCTAGTTGTTCGTCCAACATCCGAGACCATTATCTGGAACATGTATAAGAAATGGATTTCATCCTATCGCGATCTGCCCCTTCTGATTAATCAGTGGGCCAATGTCGTGCGCTGGGAAATGCGGACGCGCTTGTTTCTACGCACAACAGAGTTCTTATGGCAGGAAGGGCATACTGCCCATGCTACTGCTGAAGAAGCTCAGGATGAAACCTTGAAAATGCTTAATGTATATAAGTCTTTTGCTGAGGACTATATGGCTATGCCGGTCATCACTGGTCAGAAATCAGAGGCGGAAAAATTCGCCGGTGCAGTCAGCACCTACTCCATTGAAGCCATGATGCGTGATACCAAGGCATTACAGGCTGGTACCAGCCATAATCTCGGGCAGAATTTCGCCAAAGCTTTTGAGGTCACTTTTCAGAATAAGGATAATAGAGAAGAACTCGTCTATGCCACAAGCTGGGGTGTAAGCACCCGTCTTGTGGGTGGTCTGATTATGTCCCATGGAGATGATAAGGGCTTAATCCTGCCTCCCAAGGTGGCACCCTATCAGGTTGTGATTATTCCCATTTTTCGGAAAGACACCAGGGACCTTGTCATGGATAAGGTTGATGATCTTGTGGTCAACTTGAAACAAGCGGAAATTCGTGTGCACGTAGATGATGATGAAAAGAGCTCACCTGGATTCAAATTCAATGAGTGGGAAATGTGTGGTGTTCCCATGCGCGTTGAAATTGGCCCCAAGGATATTGAAAAGGGACATGCTGTAGTAGTCATCAGGCATTCTGGAGCCAAACATTTCATCCAGTTGAATGAACTCGTTCAATTTTTGGCGGATCAACAGGATATTGTTCAAGATGAGTTATTCCAGCGGGCTCTGGATTTCCGTGAATCCAATACTCACACAGTAGACAATTGGGATGATTTCAAAGAGACTCTGGAAACCAAGGGTGGATTTATCAAAGCCTATTGGAATGGTTCTTCTGAAGTTGAAGAGAAAATCAAAAATGAGACCAAGGCCACAATCCGTTGTATCCCCTTCGATCAACCTGAAGCTTCAGGAAAGTGTATTTATACTGGAGAACCAAGTTCACAACAGGTGATTTTTGCTAAAGCATATTAAATATAGATAATAATTCCAGGTGAGGATTCGAATTCACATCTAGGAGCAATAATAAAAAAGCCCCACCAGTTGGTGGGGCTTTTTTTATCCTCTCGGATCAAACAACGCTATTGGTGCATCGCTCCCTCAAGACCAAATAAATCAAAGGGTGCTCTGATATAAAAATCATTGAACAATACAACTAGCAAAATGCTGTAGATTACAAAAGCCAATAGAATCAACCATTGTACCTTAGACGTCTTCTGGATTTCCTGTCTGTCCTTCAGTTCACATACTTCCCCGGGACAGTATTGTGCCTTCTCCTTATAAATCCAGGGGTAAACCTTGCATCCCAGGCAAATACCAAATGCTGATTCAAAGAACAGGAAGATGAGACAAATGAAACAGATGAGACCTGTAATCGGACTATACGAGTTAACCAGGACAATCAAAATAAACATAACAAGCGCCATAAATATCCCGATGTACCATGCGAATTTCTTCTGCTGAGCACCCACATATTCAGGGGTCTGATTTCTAACAATCAATCTACCTACAATGAGGGTAGGGGAATATTTAGGATTGATAAAAACACGAATCAACATATCAGTCAGGAAAATAGTTACAGCATATTTCAGGGGAGTAAAGTTCCCTGCACCTGCTGCAGCTTGAATTGAAAATAGCATGACCAGAAAGAGTATTCCGGCAGTTGCTCTAATTTCACGTTCGTTTAAAACTGGGATGCTGTATCCTTCAACATCCTCCCCAAATTTTACAATATTACTCATATTTATCCCCGTAAATTTCACGTCGTATGTTAGTATAAGATGGTCATTTTTCTATTCGTGGCGCAGCGATTCTATGGGATCCAGTCCTGCGGCCTTGTAGGCAGGATAGATTCCAAATACGATCCCAATAAATGAGCAGACCCCCAATCCAATAAACACCCAATCGATGGGAATGACTGGAGCAACATTTTTCATAACCAGAGTCACCATGTTTCCTGCGCCGACTCCCAAGAGCACCCCGATGACACCACCAATCAATGAAAGAAAGACCGCCTCCAGCAAGAACTGAAAGAGAATGTTATTTCTGGTGGCTCCAATGGCTTTGCGAATGCCGATTTCCTTGATGCGCTCACTTACTGAAACCAACATGATATTCATGATGCCAATACCTGCCACCACCAGGGCAATGACACTCACAGCGCCGGCAAACATCTTAATTCCTGCAGTAAAGGAGCCAAATGTATCAATGAGAGCATCATTTGAGGTCACTTCAAAGTCGTTCTCATCAACAGGTCCCAGCCCGCGTACAATTCGCATTTGATCGATGACTTCTTCTTTTGTTAAATCAAAGCTCTCACCATCTGGCGCTTTAATGGAAATGCCTAAGGAAGTCCAACGACTCCCATAATATTGGAGATAGGCGGTAATGGGTACAATGACAAAATTATCCTGGCTTTGACCAAACATCTCCCCTTTACGCTGTAAGGTTCCGATAACATCAAAACCAATTCCGTTGATACTAATTGTCTGATTTATTGGATCTTGAAAGGGAAATAGTTTTTGAATGACATCTGTACCAAGAATTACCACCCGGCGATTGTATTCAATATCCTCAGGGATGAAATTTCTACCATAGTCAAGCTTGTGATTCAAGGCCTGCAAGCCAAACTCATCAACTCCCTGGACACCAACATTGGGATTGGTTGATTCTTTATTAAAGCGAATAGTTTTACCACCAGTCCCATCCTGGGCACTGACAAATTCAGCCCCAAGCATACGATCTCTTAATTCCAATGCCATATCATAGGTAATATTGGGTCGGCGCCAATATTTTCGTCGGCTGGCGTGGTCTCCCATCTGAATCACCGGTGATTTTTGAACAAAGATCACATCAGAGCCAAATACGTTCAGGCCCGTGTTGATGGATGATTCGAGGGTGCGGATGGCAGTCATCACCGCGATAATGGCGAACACGCCAATAACGATTCCCAGCAGGGTAAGTATGGAGCGTAGGAGATTATCACGAATAGCTTCCAGGGCCATGAAGAAAGCATCATTAAGTGTCTTAATTGTGGTTCTCAGGTACATGAGCCTACTCGTATCTCAGGGCTTCAATGGGATCCAGTTTTGCCCCTTTTCGTGCAGGAGCCAGACCGGCAAATAATCCCACACCAGCACTCAGGGCAATTGCCATAAAGGCTACACCAAAGGACATGGTCGCAGGGAATAAAAATTTACTGATAGCCATACTGATCAGAGTAGAGATGATCAGTCCCACCAATCCACCAGAAGCTGTGATGACCATAGCCTCAATGAGAAATTGTCCTTGAATCTGGCTTCGGGTCGCACCAAGTGCTTTCCGTACGCCAATCTCTCGAGTACGTTCTTTAACCGACACGAACATGATGTTGGCAATTCCAATTCCACCTACCAGGAGGGAGAGGGCTGTAATGATCATACCGGTACCACCGATGGCTAGTTTGATACCCTGGTATGATTGTCGAAAGGCATTTTGCTGATTGATGGCAAAATTATCTTTTTCTTCTGGTTTTAGGCCACGTAATACCCGGACAACACCTCGTAGTTCTTCTTTGGCATCTTCAACGAGGTGTTCCGGGACCTTAACTGTGATACTCCTGCGCCCCCAGGGACCATGAAATATTTTATTAAACGTCGCGAGAGGAATGATAACCTGGGTATCATTTGAAAATGCTCCCATAAATTTTCCCATTTCAGCCAGAACACCGATGACTCTGAAACGTTTTGAGCCAGCGAAGATCATTTTGTCAACAGGATTGCCTTGTGGGAATAATGTTTTTGCCACCTCAGAACCCAGGAGCACAACCTGTGCACCTGTACGATCCTCGGATTCTGTAAAGAATCGTCCATATTCTACATCAACTGTTGATACTTCAGGATAATTCGCAGTCACTCCATGGATGTAGATATTTTCGGCAGAAAGTTCCTTATAACTCAAATTGGCCATGCGACCTCTTTCGGCAGCTACAACCATGGCATATTGTGAGCGTTCTTGGATTTTTTCAGCCATGTCAAGCTCAATACGAGGTCGATTTCTCAAGGTCCACCAGTCTTCATCTCCAAACCAGGGCCATTTCTCGACATACAAATTTCCGCGTCCGAGAAATTTCATACTTTCTTCAAATAGACCATCCACACCGTTGATCAATGTAGACATGAGGGATACGGCGATGATACCAATGACGATTCCAGTTCCGGTGAGAATAGACCGAGTTTTGTGCCCCCATAGTTCGGAGAGAGCAATGCGTAAGTTTTCCCAGAAAAAACTTTTCATTCGGTTACTTTTTCCCTCGATTCGTGGCTTCATCTACGGCAATCTTGCCATCAAGAAGTCTGACCACCCGGGAGGCATGAGCAGCGATATGCTCCTCATGTGTAACCAGAATAATGGTGTTACCCTGTTTGTGAAGTTCATCAAATAGAACCATGATTTCTTCACCTGTTTTTGAGTCGAGGTTACCTGTTGGCTCGTCGGCCAGAATAATTGCAGGATTGTTTACCAGGGCTCTGGCTACTGCGACACGTTGTCGCTGCCCACCAGATAGCTCATTGGGTTTATGACTCACTCGATCGCCTAGATTCACCCTTGTGAGAGCTTTTATGGCCATATCTCTACGCTCATGTGCTTTTATTTCCCCATTGTAAATCAGAGGTAGCTCGACATTACGTAGACTGGTTGATTTTGGAAGCAGGTTGAAGGTCTGAAATACGAATCCGATTTTTTTATTTCGAATATGGGCTAATTCATCATCACCCATGGTCGCCACATTTATTCCATCCATAAAAAACTCACCTGAAGTAGGTGTATCCAGGCACCCCAGGAGGTTCATAAGCGTGGATTTTCCAGACCCCGATGGACCCATGATAGACACATATTCATTCTGCTCGATGGTTACTGATACCCCATCCAGGGCTCGCACTTCAGTATTACCCATCTGGTATATTTTATAAAGATCATTGACCTGGATTAGTGACATTATGTTATCCGTATTCTATTCTACAGTATTCTGACTTTAGAGGGACTATTTCTTATCGTCAACGTTAAATTTTTTGCGCTTGGAAATCTTTACCTTGTCTCCATCATTCAGACCACGGCTGATTTCTTTATAGGGACCAGTGACAATTTCATCATCCAGTTCCAGGCCAGATAAGATTTCAAAATCTCGTTCTCCAATAATCCCAGTAACTACTTCACGTTGAATCACTTCTTTGCCCTTGCCTTTTTCACTGTCTACCAGGACAAACACAACTTCTACGGGTTCAAGATCTTCATCTTCCATATTCATGCTGCTGTCAGCTCGTGAAAGTTCTTTATCCTGCTTTTCGTTGAGCTGCAGGGGTTTTCTCATGGTGATGCTTTGAATGGGAACAAACAGGACATCATTCTGAACATCTGAGCGGATATCTACTGCCGCAGACATTCCAGGGCGAATTTCCCGGGGTGGATCTAAAAGACGAATTTGCACTTTAAAATTGGTCACTTGGTCAAGACTACCGCCGCCCGTATTCTGTGCACTATGGGCAATCTCGGTAACGATTCCCTGAAACATGGTGTCCTGAAGTGCATCGATTTCAATTTCAGTGGTATCACCCAGTGAGACATCAACCACATCGTTTTCATTTACATCAACCAGAACCTCCATCTCATTCAGATCGGCAATAATCATGATGATGTCCCGACTGAAGGCTGAACCCAAAGCCATTTCTCCAACTTCTTTATTGACCAGGGTAACGGTTCCCGACATGGGTGCAAACATCATTGTCTTTTTGTAATTGTCTTGTGACTGGGCCAGTGCCGCTTCAGCCTGTTTTTTGGCTGACAAGCTCTGCTGAAAACGAACCAGAGCCCCTTGATAGATGAGCTCGCTCACTAATTTTTTTTGAAATAATTCGAACTGCTGATTCTTTTCAAGTTCAGCCAGTGATAATGAAGCTTCCGAGGAAGCCAGCACCTGTTCAGCGCGATCAACATCAGCCTTATAGCGTGTAGCATCGAGTTGTGCCAGGAATTGTCCCTTCTTAACCCAGTCACCCTCCTTGACAGCCATGCGAATCACACGACCTGCTACATCGGCACTCACATCGACTTCAACAACGGGCTGGATTCTTCCTGAGGCAGCAACTTTATGGACGACCTGTCCACGCTCAACCCTGGCAGATTGGACATCCTTAGTATTCCCCTGATCCTTCTTAACAGCGAAAAATCCACCAACCCCTACAACAATGACAACCAGTACTATGATAATTATTTTCTTTTTGGACATGACAACCTCTAGCGTTTTCCCATGAGTTGAAGTAGCCCTGCCTCAGCGACTTTCAGATTATGTTGGGTGCGGATGAAATTTGATTTTGCATCTTCGTAACTTGCTGTGATTCTCAAAACATCAAGAATGGACAGAGAACCAATTTTGTACTGTTCCTGAGCTAAAAGAAGATCTTGCTCAGAAGCCGTCAGAATGAGTTGAGAAATTTTGACTGATTCTTTCAAAGCATTCATTTGCTCTAGAGTTTGGGCTAATTCTTTACGAAGCTTTCTGACAGATAAATCATAGTTTTCATCTGCCATTTTTGCGTTGATTTTACCCTGCTCGACACCGCGACTTGTTCGCGTGCCGTTAAACAGATTCCAACTAAGCAAAAGTCCGGCAGACTTTGTTGAAGTAGAGTCTCCAAAAATGTCACCCATGCCTGCAGCGTTGTTTCTATATGAAG
Source organism: Fidelibacterota bacterium (assembly GCA_018650445.1). Classification (GTDB taxonomy): domain Bacteria; phylum Fidelibacterota; class UBA8477; order UBA8477; family JABMPR01; genus JABMPR01. The sequence continues at coordinate 28,194 of JABIFX010000253.1, read as the reverse complement.
CGGAGAAGCCTAGAGAGGGCATATAGCCAGATCGTGCAATTTTGACATTATAGGCCATAATCTCTTTGTTTTGGTCCAATAGTTTTAGCGAATGATTCGAGTTGAGAACCTCATCCGTAATTTGGTCTACAGTGGGCACTTCAACTTCTTCCCAGATTGGCTCTGCCAGAGTAAGCGTAGCATCTGCCTCCCGACCCAGAATAATGTTGAGGTTACGAGATTTTGACTTCAGGTCAACCTGCCCATTGATGATCTGTAGACGAGAATTCTCAATATTCACTCGGGTTCTCAAGGTATCATTTTGCGAAGCAGCACCTAATTTGAAGCGTTCAAGTGTGAGTTGATGTTGATATTCGCTGGTCGTTTGGTTCTCACGATAGACATCGAGGAGTTGTTGAGTAGATAGATAACTATAGTAGGCTGCTTTGACCTGATAAACTGTATTTACCTCATAACTATCATACTGGATAGTGGCTGCATCCTGCGCAACCTTGGCGGACTTAAGTGTATTCCACCAGGCGCCACCATCCCAGATATTTTGGGATAGCGTCAGGGAGTTTGAATAACTCTCATTCCATCCGACTCCGAACACATCGCTACTACCGCCTGAGAGAGAGAAACTCACAACCGGTAAAACCATGGCGATATTGCTTTTGGCCTGGGAGACACTTCTATCTGTCTCAAAGCGGTTGAGTTTGAGAGACTGATTGTGTTCCAATCCAATTTGGATGCAATCGTCAAGTGTTTTTGGTGAGTTTGATTGACCAAATCCAGTTAAGCTGAAGAGCAAAAGGAAGAGTGATCTTGTTATTGTTAAGCGCATTGAAATTCCAATCGTAAATATTATTTAATTGTTAGTTGAGTGAGCCCATGGCCGCTGAATTGGCTTTTAAAAGGGCAGCTCCAATGGAGACCAGTATAAGCCAGGGAAACCCTACAGCCATCAGGCCTGTAGCAGTTGGCTTGTTATAGAGTTTGGCAAAACCAAACCCCATTACCACCATACCCCAGATACGGAATACGTCGAGTTGATTCAGAAAGTGCTTGAAGAAGGTGTCAATCTCATCAAACATAAGACCGGGACTTAATACCAGGCTTGTGGACTCCTTTATTATAATCAAGGGGGTTTTGACCATGAGTTCCAGAGTTCCAACCCCTGGAAGCATATTCATAAAAAATCCGTTACCACCAATCAGGTATGTCATCATCACCATGGTAAACATCTGGAAGAATTTAACTTGCCCTCCCATTCCAAAATTCCCGACCAGAAGCAAGACGGCTGCAAAGAAAGCCGCCATGATGAAAAGCATAACGGGAAGTAGGAAATAGCCCCATAGGTTTCTAAAAGCAAATGGGTTGTCTCTGGCATCCTCGACTTTATCCAGCCCCTCGTACATCTTTTCAAGGTAGGCAGTTTTCTGCTCTTCAGCCATATCAGCATTGTTCTCAATTGAACGCATAATTTTGTTAAGTCGATATTCACCTTCATCAAGGCTAATATCTCTGTAAAAAAGAGGTAGGACAAAAAGCCCTGCCGTTACAATGAGAAAGGGATAGAGCCAATCCTTGTATGAAACCCCATCAACTAAACCGTCAAAGGCTTTACTCGGAGTAAAAAATAGATCTACAAACCGTTGAATAAATGATGTGCTTCCCATGAGATTGAACCCTTTTGCAATTGTGGATCGGTATAGGTGTCATTTTATCCAGTTGAGGTGAACCGATCCAATTCACTTCGAACTTTCTTTTTATCGGCAATCAATGTGCCATTTTCTCAGGTCAGTGGTATCACTTTCTGAAACTATATCTAACTTAAATCCTTAACTCACTTCAGCGCAAAATGATCCTCTTGATAGCGCAATGTCTCCGCCTCAAGAACATCATATTTCATGGTGAAGATATCGTCATCATCCTCATCCAGTAGTCTGATTACAAATCGGACGATCTCACCATCAGGTCGTGCCCATTCTGTATCCCTTTTAATGCGCTCGTAGATGACATCCACCAGTGAAGGGATACCTTCCACATGATCTTCCTCATAACCAAGTTTCTCACTAAGATCTTTTCGTGCTTTTGAGATTCTTGATAATGCCAGTGATTTGGTTGTATAGAATTCCTCAACGACGATCCGACTATCAGAATCCTCAGGATAAACTGAAGTGACTACTTTTCTGGCTCTAAAGCCATTTATATTTTTTTCATAGCCCAAAATTTCACGAACCATTTTGGGGAGATCATCTATATCATTTTGATCTGACCCCATATCAATCTGAGTTTCATGATGGTCTTTCTGGGCGGCTTTCAATTCCCGAAGTTTCTCGAAAGAGTGGGGCGAAAAAGCAGCAGATTCAGCATCGAATTGCCACTGAACTTCCTTGCACAAGTTGGAAAGAACAGTCTCAGTACTTTTGCCATCTGAATCACTCACCATTTTGATAAGTGCGTTATGCATCTTGACTGCAGTGTCCTCTTTTAGCCTGCAGCCTGAGAGATAGCTTGATGTCGTAGTCGTTATCTTACCAACTACTGGAATCTCAATAACGGTTTTTTCCTCTATATGATATTCTTTATCGCCAGCATAGAGGGGTAGGGTATAAGTGAATAAGCCCAAAATAATTGCGATGATTAATGCGGCTCTAGTTTTCATAAGAAACTCTCTTTCTCCAAAGTTCCAGGATTTTATCCCGTTGGTATATTTTTGCGATACGTGTGCCATATGGCATAATAAAGCAAGGCCGATACCAAAACAGAAATAGCAGTGTCAACATTGAAGATATATGCCCAGAAATTTCCGTATATAGCCATGTCAGAATCCAGGCCTTTTTCCATGATTTCCCATTGATCGATAATGACCTGGTTAAAACCCCAGAAGAATTTTCCGATGGTTCTAAACAAGGCGGCACTTTGGAAAATGATTGCCCAACTGATGGATAGAAGAATGGGTGCTCCAATTCCAACCAGGAGGGGGCGACCCTTCACATATGACCCAACCAGCATAAGGAATAGGGCCAGTGGTGCCATATGGATGGCTGCAAAGATCAGATAACCAAACCAATCCCAGATGAGTCTCAGATAGGATATTTGGCTCAAGATCAAACTTGCAAGAGAGGTGAAGGGTTCTCCTGTGATCCAGATAGCAATTCGAATGAACACCAAATACTCCAGAGAGAGGAACAGGGTCAATCCAATGACACCTATAAGTCCAGCAGTTATTTTTGAACCGAGAAGCACATGATCATCTACAGGCAAGCTACGATAGAAAAGGGTGCTATTGTCAGCCCGTTCTTTGTAGATGGCATCCGAAAAATAAAACATGCTTAGAAAGAGGACAAAAGCAAAGGTGCCCATCATTCCAAAGCGCAATCCAAAGGCAATGGGGATAGCAACCTTGCTGAGCATCTTTTCAACGCTACGGGGGGTGTCCTTCCCATCGATGGTAATCTCAACATCATTTCCATTCATTCGGATATCCAGATCAACTTCTTCTTCGTCCTCGAATTGGAAATCATTTATAACGATATGCCCTTTTTCATTCATTTTTTCATGGAAAAAGTCTGAACCACGAGATACAGATAGCAGCATAAGCAGATTTAGGAAGGTGATAACCAGGATGGTGCCGATGATAACCCGTTGCCATTCCAGCCATTCGCGTTTTAACAGGATCATTAATGGTTTCATGACTCACCTCCCATAAGAGCAACAAAAATATCGGCTACAGATGGGGTCTGTATATCACCCAGACCGACCAATGCTTTGCTCTCCGTGTTTTCAAGTAAAAAGACTCTCCGACCTAGAATACCATACTCACTCATGGGTTTGAGCTGATCTCTCAACTCATCTGCCTTATCTGCAGGTATGGTTAGTTGGGTAAAGCGCTCGCCCAGTTCTTCAATGCTGGCATAGAGCAAAATTTTTCCCTTGTTGATGAAAATGACATCGCTGAGGATATGCTCAACCTCTTCAATCTGATGGGTTGAGATCAGGATGGATTTTTCTTCATCGAAATAATCTTCCAGAACACTTGTATAGAGTTGCTTTCTAAAAAGAATATCTAAGCCATGAGTTGGCTCATCCAGAATAAGCAGACGGGAATCAGCTGACAGCGTAACGGCCAGATGCAATTGTGTTTTCATACCCTTGCTCAAGGACTTGATTTTTTTATCCATGGGGATGGTGGTTGATTTGAGAAAGGTTTCAGCCTTTTCACGATGGAATCCAGGATGGATACCACTAAGAAAATCGAGCAGCTCCTTAACCTTCATCCAGGATGGTAGTACGGCGATGTCGTGGATGACGCCTGTTTTTCCCATAAGTTCAGCACGTTGTGTGCGTGGCTCACAGTCCAGAACTCTGGCTTCACCCTGGTAGTCCAATTCACCGGTGAGGGCTCGTAACAGGGTGGTTTTGCCGGCGCCATTAGGACCAACAAGACCAACGATTTTCCCTGCTGGAATTTCAAGATTGACAGCATCCAGGGCTTTCAGATCGCCGTAGGATTTGCTTATATTTTTTAGTTCTATAAGGGCAGTCATTAGACTTCCTCCCTGTAATTTTTTTGGATGAGTTTTATCAGGTCCCCTTGAGAGATGGAAAGTAGTTGTGCTTCCTGGACCAGTGCCTGAATGGTTTCATTTTTAAAGCGATCGCTGGCGCTTTTATTGAGCTGGTTACGAGCATTGCTTTGGACAAACATGCCCAGTCCTCTTCTTTTTTCCAAGAGACCCTCCTGAATCAGTAATTGTGTTGCGTTTAATACGGTCTGAGGATTCAGTCCATACTCAACAGATATCTGTCTAACAGAAGGTATTGCCATTTCGGCAGCTAGCGCTCCTGAAAGTATGTCCTGGCGAATAGACTCAGCCAGTTGTTGGTAGATCGGTGTTTTTTGATCAAAGTTCATTTTCTTTCACCTCTTTTGGTGTTCTACATTACTATAACACCGACACAACATGATATGCAAGCACTTTTTAAGCATTGCTGATGCTACGTCTACCAGCTTTCGAATCACATATTATCTGACGAAAAGCATCAGTTGACAATTCAAATTAAAGATAGATATAAGAGGTGATTTTTTCTAAGTTCCGCGACGATCATGATTACGGGATCATCTTGAATTGACATCGAGGTATTGAAAAAACAATTACTTGCTACCGGGGACCGGCAGTTCTGCTTCAGGTCGAAGCGATATAGCCATAATACTCATCAGTGACTCAAGCTCCATTTTTCTACTTCAGTGCAATGCTCAATTCCGATGGTGCCCCTACTTGGGGATATCATGACGTGGGAAATATATGGGATTAGCTGAGCAACAGAAGCAAATGAAGAATAGTGGCTATAGCCTCGTTGAGGTTGTGTTGTCCGCCGTACTGCTTTCAGTAGTGGCTGTAGGATCATACCAGATTTATGATCATGTGCGCTGGGAAGCAGATCAGGGGATGCGGGATCAACTGGCCTGGACCAACATGGCCACCCGCATGGCCATCGCTGTTGATCTGGATTATTTCACCATTCAAGATAGTATGCCCGAGTTTTCAGTTCCCATTACCCTGGATGGATTACAGGGCTATCGCACCACAACAGTTAGAGAGATCGATGACCCCTTTGATGGTGTCGCCCCCCTGGATACCTCACTGCCGGATTATCTCAAGGTAACGGTATCGTTTGCCTGGTTTGATCCGACTAATATTAAAGACAGTCTGAGTGTAAGTATCTCTGAAGAACGTGGTTGGACATATTAAGGAATCAACATTCCGTACCACCCCAACTTGAGCAATTCCAAAATAGTATAAAAAAAGGCGAGGATTTCTCCTCGCCTTTTTGATTTATCAGGGCAAGCCCTTACAAAATGGACCCTACTTGATATAAGCCATTTTGATGGTTTTAGAATACCCGGCAGCCTGCAAGTGATAGATATAAATACCTGTGGCTACAGGTTGACCAGAATTGTCCAGACCATTCCATGAAACTTCATAGCGTCCCACATCCTGATTTCCATTAACCAAAGAGCGGACTTCCTGCCCCAACATGTTATAAATCACGAGATAAGCATCGCCTCTTTCAGCGATATCATAGCGGATATTTGTGGTTGGGTTGAAGGGGTTGGGATAGTTCTGCTGTAGGCTGAACTCTGTTGGTGCTGGTAGGCCAATATCAATGATGCTAACCAGGCACTCAGCAACGATCTCAACACCGCCAGGACCAGAAATAATCAGATCTTCCACGGTGAAATCCATGGCGCCAGTAGCATTTTCATCAATGACCTGAACAGGCACATTCATCAGCAGGCCAGATGCCAGGTCAATCATGTTCCCAGCCAGATCAATACCTAGAACACGCATAGTATTGCCGCTTACAGATGAAAAGACGCCGACAGATTCATTCCCCTCAGCCAGAACAGGAATTCCTAGTTCTACCACGCTGGGATCGAATACGAGGTCTGCCTGAAATCCAGAGACCATCTCAAAGCAATCAACAGTGACTGGGATATTCTGCCATTCACGGGTATTGGTCAGTGTAAGTGGAGCAATGGTGGCTGTGATATTCTCAATAATTGGACTGTTTTTAGCCAGCCCAGGCATGTTGAGAACTTCTTCGATGAGCAGGACAACATCCAGAATATTGTGGTTGCCGTCACCATTTAAGTCCATGAGGGACAGTTCATCGAAGGTGGGATCGTCACCAGTTTCTGTCACGATTTCAATAAAACGGGCGACATCAAGAATGTTCAAGAAGCCATCGCCATCGAGATCACCCATAAGGATGGTAGACTCAACCACGAAGGGTGTGATTTCCTGTGACCCAGTAAAACCTCCAGGTTCTACTCCTGCCAGAATATTCCCATTGTGCATGACCCGATAATATCCAGGGTTGTAGATTCCGTCACCATAACTGTCAAGCATTTCGAATAGATAGGTTCCGGGCTCTAGATCCAGGAACCATTCATAGAGTGTACTATTTTCAGTAAGATCACCTGCTGCGATACTTGCAACGATTTCGCTACTGGAGTTATATATGTTCCACGAAGATTCATAGGCGTAGATATCAGTCAAAACCTGAACAATAACTGGTTTTGGTCCTACCCATACCTCAGCACTCACCGAAGCACCATGGTTTGGAACTTCGTCAAAGCCGGAGATTTCATAAACATAATGTCCATCTGGTAATGAAAAGTCCATGAAGCTCCACTCAAACACATCTACAGTGGAAATCAGGGAACCATTCCGTCTGACTTCAAGACCTTCAAGGTCAAAGCATTGAGATCCATCCATATTAAACAGAGGGTCCTGCCAGGTCATGGTTACCGTATGGCCGGTGTCCTCAATATGCAGATTTGCAGGAGGGCCGGGAGCCATATTGGCGCGTGCTTCAACCATGTTGGTTGGAGCAGATTCATCACCACTATCATAAGTTGCAGTAACCTGATAGAAACCAGGCATATCTTCTTCAACGAAATCATTATAAATGCTCTCTGTGGTGGTGCCAATAACTCCACCATCACGATAGATATTATAATGAGTGAGGTTAGTAGTTTCGCGCAAGTCACTCTGTGCATAGACATTTTCGATGAATACGGGAGCAAAAGGAGTAGGCACTTCTGATGCAAGGATGGCATCAGCCTCCATGCGTGTCATCTCATTGTTGAGCACCATTTTCTTCAGGGTTTCACGAGTTGATGTGGGAACATACTGACGCTGCGTGGTGGCTTCAGTAATTGTAAGATCATAGTTTCCAGCATTGGTGCTGAATCCATCTACAACTACGAAATAAACACCTTCAGGAAGAAATGCTCCCAGGATTTCAGATGGGCCAATCAATGTTGGATTATCAGGACAGTTCGGACCATCATCGTCATAAAATCCAGTAGATAGTAAAACATCACAATCGCCATTGAAGATTTCCACCTTTGAATCATAATCAATGTTTGGACCACACAACGTGATGTCGATACTGCCATCTTCAAACATGAAAAGCTGGTAGGCATAATCTTCATTATCTGTGCCACTCACATCAAAGTCATCACCCATACCAATAGTACTTCCATTCGTTACGAAGGGGAGTGATGGGATGAGCTCATCGGCACAAGGCATGAGGGGGGGCGCTGGATTTCCAGGAACTCTCCAGCTTAATTCGATATGATCATCAAAGTATCCATCGGCTCGGAGTTCGCTTGGAGGAACAGCTCCAACTAACACCTGAATCCGCTCTGATGCTACCGACTCCATATCGCCAGTATCAAATGATGATACCACATACTGGTAGGCTCCATCAGGCAGGTTTTCTGTATAGGTAGTGGTAGGCTCTGTGAGCGTTGCTGTATATTCACCATCGCGATAGACATAATATCCCGCCAGATCGTAGTCAGCATTCGCATTCCAATTCAAAGTGATATCATTGGTGTCATCATCCACAGTACCAACCAGACCAGTGGGCATCATGGGCTCATGATTCATGGGGATACCTTCAACCTCTGAAGAGGCCGACTCACCATCATCATAAATTGCAGAGACGCGGTAAAAATAGCTGGTCCCATTCACCAGTGGAAAATCTGTATAAGCCAATGGCAGCGTATCAATCACAGCAACCTGGTTACCAGCTTCAATAAGAACTGGTGATGTTTCACTGCGATAAATTCCATAATTAGTCAACTCACGTAAATCACGTAATGTGTTGAATTTAGTTGGGCTATAGTCAAGTTCGATGGAACTGGGATCAATTCCCAGACGCAGCAATTTTCCTATATCTTCTGTAAGACCTGGTGGTACAAATTCGGCTGTCGATTGAGTAGTTTCCTCCCAAATATCCAGAGTATAATTCCCAGTATTAGTGCCAAAACCATCAACAATTACCAGGTAGGTACCTGGATCCAGATATACCCCCGTTAGCTCAGATTGCAGCCCGCAAGCATCATCATTTGCATACTGAGTTGCTGTTTCACAATCCTCTGTGAAGACAGCTATTCTTGAGTCATAATTGGTTCCAGCGCATAAAGAAATCGTGTACGTCGTAGGAACCATAACGTTTAGCTGGTAAGCAACATCCTCACCATCAAAACCCAGGTCAAAATCATCGCCCATTCCCAGATTGGTACCAGTTGCATTGAAGGGGAGGGATGGGATGGGATAATCAGCACACTCTACCAATGCTGGAGCTTCAGTTCCCGGAACCAACCAGGATAACTCTACTGTACCATCAAGCCCTGAAATAGCTTCCAGAAACATGGGTGGCAGGTGAGAGACGACATCAAAGAAATACAATTCATCAGGAGCACCTTCCGGTGAAAAGCCTTCATTCCCATCGGGATCAAATGCCATGATATAATATCCAACCGTGCTTCCCACAGGCTGACCAGGGATGGCTCCAGAATAGATTCCATCACCCATATCACTCATGGATGCGGTTGCGAAAGCGCCGCCATTCACATTATAAAAAATGATGGCGAAATCCGTTGCAATATTATCAGTGATATAAGCTTCAACCATATAAGGACCTTCGGTGTCCAGAGTAAATGTAAATTGGGTTACGCCTGAAATAACTGGTGCTCTTACATCAGTATAAGGCATGGCAAAGAAATTTAGATATTCTTGAAGTAATTCTGTGGTGGTACCAATACTATCGCCGAGACCACCAAACTCAAATGAGTTACCAATGGTAGTGTTGGTGGGAGTAAGGTTAGCGATTCCACATCCCACACTATCAAATGGATTCATATGGATAATTTGTGCATCTGGAGTCAGGGGCCCGAGGTGATCTATAAAACTATTTCCACCAGAATAGGAATAGTCCATTCCAGCTAAAAGATTTTGTCCAACAACGGCACTTAAATCCGCGCCCCCATCGGCAACACCATCAACACCAAAGTACGGATGCAGAGTAGTTTGGAGATCGTAAGCCCAGGTGTCACCACCTTCCATATATAGTGGACGACCCGCATCAGCAAAAGCCATGAGAGCAAATACTTCATCTGAACTATCCTGAAGGACATAATTATCAGAATAAATCCCAAGAGTTACAAAGATGGCTGAATAATCAGCCTCAAGTGGATCACCGAAAATAAATAGATCCGGTGTTTCTATTGCCGTATAGCCTAACTCGCCAAAAGCGGTAACAAATGCTGGTCCACTAATGGAAATGGAGGGGTTCCAGACCATATATTCTGGGAAACCATCGAAGACCATGGCGGAGGCGTTCACAACTATTTCAGTCACATTATCAGCATCTGAGGTAATTGTAAATGTACCGGATACTGCACCCTCAGCTGAGGGTGTTAAGGTGACATCAAAAACAACGAAAGAATCAGCCAGGACAGTGACAGGTGTAACCAGGGCTGTGGAGAAATCCAGACCATCGATGCTAATAGCAGTTACATCAAAAGGGTCAAGACCGATATTGCCAATGGTAACATCAGTTGTAACTGCGCCGTCTGCGAGCTGGAGAACACCAAAGTTGATATTTCGTGTATCAACAGTCATGTAAGAGCCCTCAATTTCTTGAGGTATATACAAAGCAGAAATACCAAAATTGCCAATGAGTTCAGGGAGACCTGCTTCATGGATCATTTGCCAGCCAAGCTCGGAATAAGCCCAGTTTCGATCCAGATAATTTGATTGTATATCATTAGCCATACCCAGAAATCCTGAAGAGTTTTCCCAGACAACAACATAGTAATCCCCGGCTTCAAGAACCTGGTTATCCACAACAATGTCAAATTGGGATGTTGGATCATCAACTGTGGTAAGATCCATAGGATCAGATTCCCAGATAGCAGTACCATCATTAGGACCAACAGGTAGGGTTGGAGGACCGGCGATAGCAGAAGCAGGATCTGTGTAAATACTTACAATTGCTGCCGTAGCACTGCCACCCTGAGTATAAAGTGTCAGACCGGTGAGGAAGATGGGGATATCAGCTGTAAACCGTACACTAAACCCACACCCACCACCACATCCTATTTGACCTTCAAAGGAGCCATCATGATATACAGCTTCCTCATCGCGGAGTGATGAACTGGCGATTGTCTCAGCATTCCAGTTTACATCTAGCGTTCCATCAGCTGATGTCTTCGGACATACATCACAGGCTGCTGTTGGTGAGACCTTTCGGTCGGCAAAGGCTCCAGTTGCCAGTAGCATGACGAGGACAAAAACCCATCCGTTAGAGAACAATCGTTTCATGGTGTACTCCTTAGTATTCATTAAATCGTGGACCTTTTATTAGGCTCATAAGCGTTAAAAAATGCACCAGAGAAAAACAGTACTTATTCACAAGGTACAAATTATCTCTGGTTAAACACCAAATATAGAGATGGTCAGAACCAATTCAAGGCTATTGCCGAGAGCTTTTAAGATGACATGAAAATGAGATATATTAGTGATATAGATATATAGGGTACTCAAATTTTGATCAATTGACCAAACCAAACCCTCATAGAAATCCCTGAGAGAGGGGCATATTTTGGATTGAATCCAAGCTCAGAAACTGGTGTTCGGCCGGAAAAATCATGGAAATATCCAAACTCAAAGCCCCAGGTTTTTCGAAAATTCCTTCCGTAAAGCAATCCAAAGAGATGCACATTGTCACCCCAAAAGCCTGAAGGAATATAATTATAGCGAAGGCCAATATAGCCGTAATTGAAAGTATCAACTTCGGTTTGCTTAAAGACCTTGCCATCTCTGCGTACCGTCTTGGTTCGATCTTTTCGGGAAACATTGTAGTAGGTTGCTCCAAAGGAACTCTGCTCAGCATAAGTAGCGGCAAAATTAACGGTGTGTAACCTGGATCCCTCATCTCTAAGCGTAATTGTAGCATCCACACCGCTTCCATGAATGGGCAACATTCCTATCCGGATGCCTCCATCCATCTTTTCTCCTAAGCCTTTCCTGTAAACAAATTGTGGAATCATATTTTCAACTGAAAGAGCTACACCTTTATAACTTTCATCAGGCTTTAGAGGCTCTGGAGAAATCACTGCATGTGAGGTACAGGACACCGTAAACACGATGAAAAATAAACACAAAAAATAATATTTCGGATTTTTGAACATGTCCTTGAATTTCCCCGCAGGTGTCATTGATGACAAGACTTTTGTTCTCAAATTATATGCTCTCCAGAAAGAGGATCTATTCAATCTGATTTTCATACCTAAAAAGAACTCGGCATAAAAATGAAGGAATCTCTATAAAAGATGTGCCTGTCCAAAATTCAGCAAACTGTTTTGGACAAAGGTGATGCTGGTTAGATTATCGGCATGGATACAAAACATGCAATTGTAAAAAACTGGATCTATCGTTATACAGGAGTCGAACCAGAAGCCTTTGGCGATAGAATATTACTGACAAATTTTAGAAACTATGTTGAGAAGTTTGCTCATCGATTCGAGGTCCCTGTTTTTGGAGAAGATCGCTCCATGATCGTAGCAACCAACAAGGATGGATTGAGCATTATCAATTTTGGGATGGGTTCTGCAAATGCTGCCACAATTATGGATTTGCTTTCAGCTATAGATCCCTATGGCGTTCTCTTTTTGGGTAAGTGCGGGGGATTAAAGCAATCTACAGATCTTGGTCATTTTATTCTTCCGATTGCTGCCATCCGAGGTGAGGGTACCAGCAATGATTATCTCCGACCAGAAGTACCAGCCATGCCCAGCTTTAAGATTCACAAATACATTTCACAAATTTTGGTTGAAAAGGATCTTGATTACCGAACCGGCGTAGTCTACACCACCAATCGTCGAGTTTGGGAACATGATGAAGTTTTCAAGAGCTATTTAAAAGAGACGCGCTCTATCGGTATTGACATGGAAACCGCTACCATTTTCATTACCGGTCTGGCCAATAACATTCCTCGTGGAGCGTTATTGCTGGTTAGTGATCTTCCCATGGTTCCAGATGGTGTCAAAACCGAAGCCCTGGACCAGAGCGTCACAAAGAAGTATGTGGATCTACACCTGGATATTGGTATTGAAGCCATGACACATATTGCTGATCAAGGTGAATCAATCAAACACTTCTCGTTTTAGACACAGGGCAGAACCTCGACCTGTCTTCTTGAGGCCGAGTGTAGCGAGGATACTTGAAGGATATTGAACCGTATGTATGATCGCTTCGAGTTCCCTCAACGAGACAGAATGGAATTGAGGCAAAACCTCAGGACTTTGAAGAACTAAAAGTCGATAACTGTTGGTTTTGAACGATTACCGTGAACATCACAACGATGAGTAGGGACGGTTCCAGGTAAAAAGACTTCACGCTCCGGAGTACAATACTGTGTCGCTAACTTGTGGGTTTCAGAACAAACATTTATAAACACGACAGACTCTTCAGGAATCTCAAATTCCTCGCGTTCCCAATCCAGACTATCATAGACTGCCTTCATGTACTGAGCCCAAATTGGAACTCCTAAAGCTGATCCAGACATACTGTTTCCCAGGCTGATGGAGGGGGAATCCATACCAACCCAGACGGCTGTGGACAGCCGTGTCGTAAAACCAACATACCAGGCATCTGTAAAGCCAGTAGTTGTTCCTGTTTTTCCACCGGATGGTTCATGAAAGCCAAATCTGGTTCTGGCGCCGATACCGGTTCCCCGATTGGCCACAGTCTCAAGCAGAGAAAGCATGACATAGGAAGTCCCACGTCCTAAAACCTCTTTCTGATCTGGATTATAGTTTCGCAGAACGCCTCCAAATCGATCCTGAACAGAGCGAATTCCAAGCGGCTGAATCCAGATACCCAAACGTGGGTATACTGCATATGCGGCTGCCATCTCTATGGGGAAAACTCCTGAAGCACCTAGAGCCAACGCATCACCGGGATATAGTCTGGTGGTAATACCCATAGCCCGGGCTTTTTCAACCACTGCTGATGGTGCTATGAGTTCCTGAATTGTTCTCACTGCAATCAAGTTGAGTGATCGCCTGATGCCTTCTCGCATGGTGGTTTCGCCACCCATACTTAAATCATAATTTTTCGGCCGCCAATCTGTGGAATCATTTGTTCCCAACTTGATCACAACAGGTTGATTTAATAGGGTTGTCGTTACCGGATACCCATTGTCAATAGCCGCCGTATAAAGGAAGGCTTTGAAAGATGACCCCGGCTGACGTCTCATCTGGGTAGAGCGATTCCATTTTGACTTACTGAAATCTTTGCCGCCAACCATGGCTTTTATCTCACCAGTTTCTACATCGAGAGAAATCAGTTGCGCCTGTACCGTCAACAAATCTTCTATCTGATGGGTCATTTCAACCGAATCAGAAATCATCAAGCGAACAGTGTCAACTGTGAGGTCAATATGGTGTTTTTCTAGAATATTGGCCAAAGCCTTTGATTCTTCATCCATCATACGGGCATCAAAAATGGTCTGGACTCGATCTAGCTCTTTGGCTACGACCTCATTGGCGATGGTCTGCAAACGGGTATCCAGACTGGTATAAATAGTCAGTCCATCCCGATAAAGGTCAACTCCCATTTCATCATCTTCTTTTTCCAGCTGACGTCGGACAAACTCACCAAAATGGGGTGCTACATTTCCTACGTCCACACTATCTGGAATCCAGGTATCAATGGGAAGCGACTTGAAATAATTACGCTCCACTGCGTTGATGGCTTTTTCTCGAAACATGCTGTTGATAACCACATTGCGAATATGCCTGGACCGATCAGGATGCGTAATGGGTGAATAATAGGCGGGTGCGCGTAGCATTCCCACCAGAATGGCACCTTCATCCAGGGTAATATTCTCAACCCGTTTATTAAAATATTTAGTAGCCGCAGCCTGTAGTCCGTAAGTCCCGTGTCCGAAATAAACCGTATTCAGATACATGGTCAGAATTTCTTCTTTGGTAAAAGTGTACTCGATCTGGACAGCAGTAATCAACTCACGAATCTTCCGCAGATAGGTTTGTTTAAACCCAATGCGGGCATAAAGACTACGCGCTAATTGCTGGGTCAGGGAGGATGAACCACCATGAATCTCACCCGTTATCATGTTCAGGGAGAGGTTATAAATGGTCCGGAACAAATTCATACCCCAGTGACTGTAGAAACGCTGATCCTCAGTCACGATGAGTGCTTTTTTAACATGGGGTGGGATTTCATTGGATTTAACCAATGTCCTCTGTGTAGTAAAGAGTTCCTGAATAACCTGATCATCAGCAGAAACAATGCGGGTGATCAGATCAGGATCATAACGCTCCAATTCGTCCAGAGAAGGCAGATCCTTTGACAAAAAGACGAGCCATGTGAAAATGCCCGCCACAAAGGCCAGCGACACGATTGAGGCAATATACAACCTGTGCTTAAATTTCTGTCGACTGCCCCTGGCTTGGAATTGTTTCATCATATCTTACAATTATAAACTTATATGCCTGTCTTGTTCATACGTTTTTGCATCAATTAAGTAATAATTCATGGATTCCCAGAGTAATGGATAACAGAGTAGGTGATCTCTGGCGAAGAATTGAAACAGGTAAAACGAGATCACCCCGCTCAAGCATCAAAAACAGCATTTTGCACAACCCCACTCCATCACTATATTTTTTGCTCCACCGCGAGAATAACTGTTTTAGTAAATGATCAGCAATGAGTGAATAGTATTTTAGGAATTCCCCGCATGTATACATATAGAAAATATGATCACGACAAAGACATTGAAGCTGCCAGGAGAATCTGGCATGAGGTCCAATGGATTGATGATAGCTCGGATGAAAAATTACTGGATGCTTTTCTCGGAGAGGGAAGAGCATTGGTTGCCGATCTGAATGGGAGTGCTGAATGTCTGGTTACTGCAAACCCAGGTAAAATAAAATATTTGAACGAGGAATTATCACTGTCAATCGTGACCTCCGTTACCACCAGCAGAATAGCCCGTAAGCAAGGTCTGGCAAAAAAACTAACAGCCCAACTCATCGCCGAGGAAGCTGAAGCAGGTGCAATCGTATCGACACTGGGGATTTTTGAACAAGGATTTTATGATCAATTGGGATATGGAAGCGGCTCCTATGAGCATTGGATGAGCTTTGATCCAGCCGAAATTACAATTGATAGTAGAATCCGACCTCCACTACGTTTAAAAGGTGATGACTGGAAACTAATTCATCAAGCACTTCAAGCCCGAAAAACCCAGCATGGTGGTGTCACGCTATACCCGGAGCGTCTTGTTGAAGCCGAGTTAGCCTGGTTAAAGAAGGGTTTTGGTCTGGGCTATACTGACGGACCCAAGGGTGAATTGACGCACTTTTTTTGGGGAACCAGTAAGGGGGAGCATGGTCCCGTCGTCATACATTTACTGGCATTTCAAACGACGGAGCAATTCATTGAATTGATGGCTTTGGTTAAATCACTGGGTGATCAAATTCGACTTGTCAAAATGAGGGAACCCGCTGGAATACAACTTCAGGATTTAATTCGAAGCCCATTCAGGTCAAGAATTGTAACAGAGAAATCCAAGTTTGAACATATCAATAGAGCCTCGGCCTACTGGCAGACCAGAATCTGTAACCTGGAGGCGTGTATCGAAGCTACCCACCTGAATTCAAGGTCCTTGCGCTTCAATTTGGATCTCAGCGACCCCCTGGAAAAACTCATTGATCCAGAAATGACTTGGCGAGGATGCGCAGGGCAATACACTGTTGAACTCGGGCCAACGTCTAAGGCAACAGGTGGATTTGATAAAGCTTTGCCGACCCTGGTTGCTGATATCGGTACATTTACCAGATTATGGCTGGGAGTTAGGTCAGCAACCGGGTTGTCAGTTACCGGTAATTTGAGTGCTCCAGAAACGCTTCTTAACGATCTGGATGAAGTGCTCTGCCTTCCGAATCCGCATCCAGACTGGGACTATTAAGCAGGAAGGTTTCATTATAAAACCAGTGTACAGAACTCATTGTTGCACCGGTCTGGTTGGCAATTATATTTTTGGTATATTTCAGGTTTTGAGAACAAAGTGGAGCGCGTTGATGCGACGTAAATTTTTGCCTCTAAGTATAATCATTCTAGCTATTCTGCTGAACGCCTGTAGTTCACAGAAAGTCGGTGTTTATGATGACTTAAATAAAAGTAAAATGGATAAGTCATTTGCCAAATATAGGGGCACTCCCTACAAATGGGGTGGTACTGAGCCAGGTCGGGGTGTGGATTGCTCTGGTTTTACTTCAGGGGTTTATCGTGACCAGGGTATCATCATCCCCAGAACTTCCCGCATGCAGTACGCCGTGGGTGATGAAGTGTCCAGAGATGAGCTTCAATATGGAGATCTGTTATTCTTTGATACTCTGGGGAAGGGTGTCAGTCATGTAGGGGTCTATACCAAGAGCGATAAAATGATTCACGCCAGTTCAAGCGCAGGCGTAACAGAAGTCCGCATGGATACGGACTACTGGATGAAACGTTACATCGGTGCACGTCGATTGACTGGGTCAGATTACCGTTCGGGTGAGGTTGGTGGAGAGTTCCATTTGTTACCCAAAGCATATCCAATCAGAGTTCGCCGGCTTATTGACATTCCCACAGCAGATGTGATTGAAAATCGATTTATTGGTCTGGATATCCAGAATGACGCTCAGGGGAATCTCAGGGTTGCCGGGGCCGTGAGTATCTTGAATCGCTGGGAATTCGGGGCAGAAGTTCAAGTAAACCAATTTCTTGGTCACAATATGGACGATTTTGGATTTGAGTTACCCTTCGTAAGTACCAAGTTTCGTATCTGGGAGCAAAAAGGAAAGATTCTACCATCTCTGGCTGTTGGCGCTGAGAGCAATAGCCGGAATTGGACGGTGACTACAGATACAAACTCAGTTGAGGTTGTGGAAAATCGTTGGAGCCCTCCTCGCAATGCTTACGTAGTTGCATCATATAAATATGAGCGCTTCAAAAAATTGCATCTTGGTCGGGGGCGTGTAAGTGGTGGATTGGCCATGACGGATCTGTTTGCTTACCATGATACTTCAGCCCGATATGATGGAAATGAAGACACGTTTTTCTTTCTTGGAATTGAGCAGCAAATTACCCGGCGTCTCATGACCACCATAGAATTTGACCATGTCTTTTTAAAAGATGTAGGGATCACCTGGAATATGGGAATCCAGTTTGCTTTGAATAATGCTTCCAGTATTGCCTATACCTGGAGGAATGTCGGTGCCAAGGAGCGTTCGGTGGAGCGCGCCATGCAGTTTAGCTATATTCTTGAATATTAGAGCGGAGTCTAGATTATGCCTTTTCGTTGGAGACCTGATGGAACCTTTGTTAAAAATTTGCCAAATACACGCAGGATTATGCCATTTCTTATGCATGGCAGAACTGAATCAACTGTCTACTATGAACAACATATTGAGGTAGAGAAAGCCTGGAAATTTGTAGAGGATTTTCAAAAAGAAACTGGGCTGAAAATCAGCATCTTACATCTGATTATCTGGAGGACAGCTCAGATTTTTAAAGAGCGCCCTGGCTTGAATAGGTTTGTAACAGGTCGACGTATTTTCCAACGTGATGGGATATGGATCAGTTTCTCGATGAAAAAAGAGATGAATGAAGATGCTCCCATCGTTGTGGTTAAAAAGAAAATTGATCCGGACTGGACCTTTGAAGAAACCGTTCGGCATATACAGGGTGGTATTAAAGAGGGCCGCGAGGGTGCCAGATCAGTTTCGGACAAGGAAATGGATCTGGTATTCATGTTTCCAATGTTTATGGTTAGCTTTTTTACCTGGTTGTTGAAAACACTCAATCATTTTGGATGGTTACCAGGATTCATGATCCGAGCAGACGAGTTGTATGGGAGCCTGTTTATTGCGAATCTTGGCAGTATCGGTTTGCAGCCAGCTTATCATCACTTATATGAGTGGGGGGATATCCCTATCTTTATGGCCCTGGGCACTAACGAACCCCGCATGGCTCTTGATGAACGAGGTCGACCAGCTGTGAAAGATATGATGACCATTAAATATAGTTTTGATGAACGAATTAATGATGGGTTCTACAGTATTAAAGCCCTGGAATTATTAAAAAATCTGGTTGAAAATCCTGAGATGACTTTGGAAAAGGAACCGGCTAAACCGCAAACAGATGAGACTCTGGGTATTTAATACCCAATAGATAGTGATGTAATATGAACATCGGTATTCTACATCCTGGAGCCATGGGAATATCCCTGGCAGTCTCAGCCCAGGCAACCGGTCACCAGGTCTTTTGGGTAGCAGAGGGACGGAGTAAAGAGACCCGAGCGCGTGCTGCGACCCACAACCTCTTCAAATTGAATTCGTTGGCGGAATTTTGCGAAACATGCGATATAATTATCTCGGTGTGTCCCCCCCACGCAGCTGTGGATGTTGCTCACCAAATCCTTGAGTGTTCCTTCAGCGGCATTTATGCCGATGTCAATGCCATATCTCCGGAGAGGGCAAAATCCATATACCAATTAATGACCTCACAGGATATTGAGTTTGTAGATGGCGGGATCATTGGAGGACCGGCCTGGGAAGCCAAGAATACCTGGCTTTATCTAGCCGGGCAGAAAGCGGCTGAAGTAGCGACCTGCTTTCATGGGGGACTGCTGGAAACGAAGCTCATGGGACCTGAAATTGGGAAAGCCTCGGCTATAAAAATGTGTTTTGCTGCCTATACCAAAGGATCCACAGCCTTACTTTGTGCCATCATGGCGGCTGCCGATGAGATGGGGGTTCGTCAGGATTTGGAAAAACAATGGTCAAGTAACGGCTCTGATTTTACTGAGCGCACCCATAATCGACTCCAGCGTGTTACGGCCAAGGCCTGGCGGTTCTCTGGAGAAATGGATGAAATCGCCGCCACTCTGAAAAGTGCCGGTCAACCACAGGGATTTCACCATGCAGCCGGCGAAATCTATCAACGTATCTCAAAATTTAAAGGCGCAGACTCAATACCTTCAGTTGAGGATGTCCTTGAAGCACTGAAACATGAGTCCAAGATATAACAACTTTAATTATCGTAACATTCAGATTGTAATATATTAGAATTACCGTTTGGGGAGGTTCTTTTATGGATAAATATTTTGCAACAGCAGAGCGCGCAACAGCAGAGCAGCTCCACTCGGCACATGAAATAATTTCCCAGAGTGTTGTGGTCGAAGGCTTGCTTGAAACGGTCAGCGGTCTGCTGGCTGTTCTGAATGAACAACGTCAAATCATTTCGCTGAATGATTCCTTTCTGAAGATATTGGGTATCGAGGATCCTGTGCATGCTCTGGGTCTGCGGCCCGGAAATGCGTTGGGTTGCATTCATGCCCATGATACACCAACAGGCTGCGGTACAACCAAGTTTTGCTCAGCCTGTGGAGCTGCAAAGGCCATCGTGACTAGTTTAGAAACAAACAGGGCTATCGAGGAAACCTGCGCCTTACAAGCCAATCATAATGGCCAGGATGTAGATATCGTTTTGAAAGTGCGATCCCATCCAATCACCATTGAAGACTCAAAATTTATCATGCTCTTTTTACAGGATATCACTCTTGAGCACCGTAGAGCCGCATTGGAGAGAACCTTTTTTCATGATATAAATAATATGTTGTCTGGACTTGTCGGCGCCACTGAATTGCTGGCAAGGGACGAGCATAAATCTCCAATGGTTGATATGGTGCGCAGATCCTCCTTACGGTTGCAGAAGGCTGTTGAAATTCAGCGTTTTTTACTGGAGAGCGATGCTGACTATAAGAATCTCCTTCAACAGAATGTCTCCCTGGAGCAAATTCGAGAAGACTTGACAACTTTATTTATAAAACATCCAGCCAGCCAGAATAAGACCCTGAGCTTTTCACGAGACTATGATGAATTTGTTTTACTAACAGATATCTCTCTCCTGGAACGAGTTTTGGCGAATATGATTACCAATGCGCTAGAAGCATCTGAAGCAGATGAGACAGTGCACATTTCTATCGCACTTGAGTCAAATAAAATAAGTTTTAGTGTTCACAATAATCAAATCATACCCGAGGATGTTCGTCTCAGAGTGTTTCAACGAAATTTCAGCACCAAGGGGAGTTCAGGACGAGGGTTGGGCACTTTTTCCATGAAGCTATTTGGAGAAAAAATATTAGGCGGAAAAGTAAGCTTCAGTTCCAGACCTGGGAAAGGGACTGTTTTTACTTTTTCGCTTCCTCTTTGATGACATCAGCCTATGATAAAACGAACATTAATACTTCTTGTTTCAACCCTGAGCCTGCAGGCTATGGATCCGGAATTGCCCAAGGCATACAGGTATCTTGATATTCAGGAAGTCTTTCATCAATGGCGGCACGAGGAGCCTGGTCAATTTATTTTCGGGGGTGGTGATTTTAACGGTGACTCCCGTTATGATGGTGTCCAGCTCGTGGTCAAACATGCTACCAATCAAATTGTACTTCTCGTTTATTTACGGGGAAATGATGGTCAATCTTTTCACTGGATTGAGTTGACAAACTTTCCAATGGAGTCAATACAAAATACCGGGATTCAAGTCATCAGACCCATGGAAATTTCATTCTATAAAGATCCTAAAAGTGATGTGAAGTCCAGAATATACCTTATGACAGATGCCATCAATCTTTTTATGAAAGAGGGACCAGCTTCGGTTTTTTTCTGGGATGCTGGTGATCAAGCATTTCAACAAATCTGGCTGGCAAAATAAAGCCCTTGCTGCTACCCACTTGTTGCTTTAGTAAAAATGTCGAATCTAACTCGTAAAACCATAGTAATTGTTTTGCTGGAGCTCGGTCTGGCTTGCATCAGCATATTCAGGTTTGGCCAGGTATTTAATGGCGATTTATATGAATTATACTATGGCTATTTCGGGGATGTCCAGATTCCCTTTGCAGCTTATTTCCTGTTATCAATAAATGAGGAGTCGATTTCATTTCTTAGACCCTGGCTTGTGAAATTTGGAATCGTCTTTCTGGTTATGACGACTTCAGAAATGGCTCAGTTTTTTGGGGTGGAGTTATTTGGAGTAACCTTTGATCCCTATGACATACTTGCATATGGATTGGGAGTGACACTGGCTGTATTAGTGGATGTGAAAATATTTGCCAGATACCTGAGTTTTTGGAATGTATCTGAGCCAGGCTTATCTGAATTCGAGGAGTTATGAACGATCACCGCCTTCATCATATTTTTGCAGTTCTCCAGGCCTTACTGGTAACCTTTCTCTGGTCCACATCATTTATCATCATCAAATGGGGGTTGGCAGATATTCCACCCATTACCTTTGCTGGTTTAAGATATTTCCTGGCTTTCTTGTGTTTTCTGCCCTTCATCTTCAAAAAGAAATATGTGGATGAGATTAAAGAACTTTCGCTCCGACAGTGGTACAAATTGATCCTTCTGGGATTTGTTTTTTATACACTCACTCAGGGAACCCAGTTTTTAGGACTATCTCTATTACCCGCTGTGAGCGTGAGTCTCATGCTGAATTTTACCCCCATCGTGGTAGCCATTATGGGTATCCTATTTATCAATGAAATTCCCAGCCGTTTACAGTGGTCTGGGGCAGTCATTTTTTTGGTAGGTATCATTTTTTACTTTTATCCGATTTCATTTGAAGGAAATCAGGGACTGGGATTGGTGGTCATGGCCATCGGTGTGCTAGCTAACTCTGGGGCTGGCATTCTTGGAAGAGATATAAATCGCCAGCGTAATATTAGCCCCGTTGTCATCACCTTTATCAGTATGGGAATAGGGTCAATCATATTACTGCTTACAGGATTTCTATATACGGGTATTCCGACTATAAGCATGCAAAACTGGATATATCTGATCTGGCTGGCGGTGGTGAACACGGCTTTTGCATTTACATTATGGAATCACACCCTGCGTTCTATCTCAGCCATGGAATCGAGTATTATCAATGGCACCATGTTGATCCAAATTGCCTTTCTGGCCTGGTTTTTCCTGGATGAAAGGATTACCACACAGGCAGGAATAGGAATGGGCATTGCGGCTTTGGGAGCAACACTTGTTCAGCTTAAACGCAGCAAGGTATGAAAATATGATCGCAGTGCGGCAGAAGCATGAGTATTGTAGATTGGAGTTCTATTAACTACATTCATCCACATCTAACGATTCTGAAAGAGTGACTTTTTGAATGGTGAGTGTTCCTCAATGAGAACAATAATAGGGATGGTGTGATGCAACATAGTAATTGGCAATGTCCAAAATGTAATAATAATGAATATGAAACCGGTCAGTTTGCAGCTACTGGTGGTGGGCTTTCAAAAATCTTTGATGTCCAGAATAAAAAATTTACCACTGTTACATGTGTGAATTGTAAGTTTACAGAAATATATAAATCCGAGACCAGTTCTCTCGGTAATATACTGGACTTGTTTACAAGTTAGTTCGACAATTTAAGTTTTAAGTTCTACTTAACACTGGACATTTAAATAAATCTAATTGCTTGAGAGGAAAGCATGAGTTTAATAGATCTACTTGCCGCAGCGTTCACGATTGTACTGTTTATAATATTAGCTTATAAAATTTATAATAATACCAAACAGATGCGAGGCACTGCGAAGAAGTCTGGGAGTGGTAAAGCCGACGACATGATGCATGATTTTATGGATCAACCCGTGTTGTGGGCCAAGCTATCCAAAGGTCTTGAAGCCAGCGGTCCAGATGAAGAGCTTAGTATGACCCTCATGGTTAATGCCGCATTCCAGGGTTTTCAGGCTCAGTGCGAAGAAGCTGATGCTGGAACGCTTGATGAGAATGAAATTCTCGCGTTGGAGGAAGGTGTTCATAGAATCTGTGCTATGCCGGGTGTGGCAAAATATCTGGAAGATCTAAAACCGGATTTCTCGCAAAGACTGCTAGCAATTATTGATCAAACCCCCTAGCCACTATTGTTTTATCAATCAGTACAGTTTGTTCTAAAATATTCATAACATATACAAATCGATTTATTCAAAACTTAAAACATCATGAGTATTGATTTAAGCAAAGTATTTGATCTCAATAAGAACATCTTTATTGAAGCCTGTGCAGGGGCTGGAAAAACCTGGCTGCTTTCAAAACGCTACTCGGCTATCATGGATGATTACGCGAGGCAGCAACAACAGGATAATCTGCTGCCCAGAAAAGATGCTTCAAATATTCTGGTTATCACCTTCACTCGCAAAGCCGCTGCAGAAATGTCCGGCCGTATTTATGAAGATTTGAACAAGCTGCTAAATGATGAAGCTCTGGACAATGTGGGTGAGAATTTTGGCGCATATTTGCGATCTGCCCCTCAGAAAATCAAAATGCATCTACGTTCTACATTTTCGAAAAATTCTATTTCCACTATCGATTCATTTTGTGCCCAGATATTAAGGGAACAGGCAGAACGTCTGGATATCGATCCAGAATTCCGGATTCAAGACGAGGCTGACACACAGCGCATGGAGCTGGAGACCTGGGAGAAATATCTTGGGGATTGCAGTCGCAACAACGATGCAGACTTAAGCATATTGCTGGACCACCTCTCGGTTCGGCACATCAGTGAGTATATCAAAAAATTCCAATCCCATGCACAGCTCATGACAGGGTGGCTGGAGCATCAGAGTAGTACGTCGCCTGAAGCGCTTCAATCTGAATTTAAGATGATGCATCCGCTTCCACCGGCCTTACAAGAGATAGAACCGGCCCTGATTCAACTGGTGGACGGACTGCCCACTCCCAACGACATGCAGGATACCAGCCACTCGCAATATGTGGATCTAAAAGATTTGCTGGAACTGTTAAGCAATCCCATTGAAGATGATTATCGCTATGGGCAGGAATTATTGGAGTTTATCAGGCGCATTGCGCTCACCCAAAACCGCAGTAACTATTTAAAAAGCCCCAGGATTCCGTCTACGGTCTGGCCTGAGGATTTTAAAGATGAAATCAGAACGCGCTTAAGAGCTTTCAAGGAGAGGGCAGAGCAGCTCTTCCCTTATGAAGCCCTGATGCATGATATCCCCAACCTGTGGGATTTAGAAGCATGCATTGTTAATCATCATCTTGCTAAATTCTTTCTGGGATACTGGGCGGTTTTGAATCAACGTCTCAAACGTGAAGGCATCCTAAGCTTTAATGAAGTCATGCTGAAAACCAGAGAGATCCTGGAGGATGAGACAGTTGCGAGTCATTATGGTCAACGCTACCAACATATTCTCTTTGATGAGTTTCAAGATACCAATGACGTACGCTGGGATATTGTGCGGCTCATTGCAGAAGCTGGTCAGGGAGTCCTCCGTGATCAGGGACTCTTTATTGTGGGGGATACCAAGCAGTCCATATATCGATTTACCCAGGCAGATGTTCAGGTCATGAATCGTGTCCGCTCCATCATTGCTGATGGAGGGGGATGGGTTCTGACTGCAGACGAAACCTATCGCTCATCTCAAAAATATGTCTCATCAGTGATTAATCCCTTGATCAGCACAGCCTTTCCAGGTGAAGATGATCGACAAGACCTTGAATTATACGAAACTATATTCCGTCCTACAAATGCAGCTAAAAGCAATTTAAATACTGGTAAAAGAAGAGATGTAGCTCGTTGCTCATTGAGTGTAGTACTAGATGATGATGCCTCGAGAGGTTACGCAGTTGATATTATTAAGACGGCTGACCTGACTCTCGATTGGCTCAAATGGATAAATGAGAATGGGTTAGAGCCAGAGAGTGGACCCGCCATTGGAATCCTGCTCAGATCCTTCACTCCTATCCTGGATTATATCCGCATCTTCACCAGCAAAGGCATTGAGTTTGAGGTCTTGTCAAGTAAAGGATTGTTTGAGCAACAAGAGAGTTATGATATATACCACTTGATCAGTGTGCTGGTTAATCCTCTGGACGACCTGGCTCTGGTGGGTGTTTTGCGTAGCCCTTTCTTTGTGATGAAAGATGCTGAGATTCAGCGCTTAAAAGATGTAGCCCAGGATCGAAGTAGCTCGGGTTGGGTATGGAGCGGATTAAAACAGTTACATCCTGACATATGTGATACACTTAGGGACTGGCAGCAGGCCAGTGCCCGGGAACCACTGGATCGCCTCATTGAGCGGATTATTTCTGAGGATGAAAGACGTTTGAGTTGGGTTTCTGAAACAGGTGGCGTACTGAGGCTGGCAAATCTGGATCGTATCACTAACAGCATTCATCAGCTTTCCCTCGATGGTCTGGGCATCCGGGAGATACATGAATATTTCAAATTCCAGATTCAACATGGAGATGCGTCCCAGGCTGAACTTCCAGGAGCCACCAGAGTTCAGATTCTAACTATTCACAAAGCCAAAGGTCTGGAATATCCTGTAGTGCTTTTACCGGGCATGCAATCATCAATCCCTTCTGACAGGAGTGGTGTATTTATTGGTCGCCATGATGGTGACCGGCAGGCCGGTATCACGCTGGACTCCAGAAGTGCCAGCCACAAAACCTGGATGTATGAGCAGATTAAGGAACAGACCAGGGCCGAAGAAGAGGCCGAAGATAAACGGCTGTTCTATGTTGCTGTGACTCGCGCCAGGTTCGGAATTGGCTTTATTGCCAAAATCAAACCAGATACAAAAGCTCCCGCCACTTCCCGCTGGGGTAGATATCTGCAACCCGTCTTCGATCTCGAATTAGATAAGGATCTGGCGCTTAATGATCCCCATGCATTGCAAAAGGAATGGCAAAACAGATCAACTACAGCTGTGACGTATGATCTCACAGCAGGGTCAGATATTCTGCACTCCGAAGCCGGACGACCTGTCTCTGCAGCAGCTGACATCACTCAACTAGAGCCAGTCATGCAGTCCCTGGTTTATAGTGAAATTTCGCCTCACACAATCATGAAGTGGATGGATAGAAAGAAATATGCTGGATCGGATGAAGGTCAAGTGGGTGACGACCTGGATTTGGAAACCGCACCAAAAACTTTTGGATTACTCCTGCACCGAGCCATGGAAATGGAATGGTTTATTCCAGAAAACTATCTAGACCAGATCCGACTTTTTCTGGAAGACGGAAATGTGAATGAATCTGAAACCCAGAATCAATTTATTGAAGATCTTACTGATTGTCTTGAAATATATCGTAAGAGCCAGTTGGCGCAGAAAATCTCAAGTCTTGATCCAGGCCATAAATTACCAGAGATACCAGTCTTTGGTTTTCTAAAGAATCGCACCAACGTATTTAAAGTTTCAGGCATTATTGATCTGCTATATCAGAGTGGAGACGAGTGGGTCGTTCTCGATTATAAAACAGATAAAGAAGTTCCCGATGAGAATCAGTTGAAGCATCACGCCTATTGGTACCAGATCCAAACCTATCTGTGGATGCTTAAGTATTTGTATGGGATAGAGGCACGTGGAGAACTTTATTTCAATCGTTTTGACACACTGATTCCTATCGCCTTTGAAGAGGACCTATACTTTTCAGGTCTGGCTACCTTCGAACATGGACGAGATTTAAAACCAGTATTACCTGGTGCTCAGGATCTAAACCCCCATTTGATCGAAATATTAAAACGTCAGGATGATCTGGCAGAAATACTCATCATAGAGCCGACTAAGAATAGTGGCGAGCTGTTGGCTCAATCACTGGCCAAAGTTGGACTCAATCACCCCAGGCTGCAAATCATGACATTGGGTGAAGTTCGCAAAATGACAGAGTCAACTGGTCGTCGACTAACACCCTATTTAACTCGATTAGGTATAGCACAACTTGCAGGGAAACGAATGCAGTGGGGTGAAGTCAACCGTATGGCAGAGGCTTTCTATAAAGCAACAGGAGGTGAATCTGTTGCGGATGGAAAACAGGAACTTTATGCTGAATTTTTAGATTGGTGCGAGAAGCAAGCCATACAGACTCCTGGGCAAAATGCTGACTTAAAGCGTCTCTCGGCATCGATAAAAATCATCGTGAACTCAATTCATTCCACATCTCCTGCGGATTATGACTTTTTAAAAGATCTTGCTGATAGTCATGATCTGATATTTTTCGATCCACTCCGGGGTGGACAAGCCAGCTCTGGTTTCAACATGTCCATTGAAGCCTGGATGTCACAGGAGGAAATGCCCTCTGATGATAAACGTCATTCCTACACGCCCTGCTTTTCCATTTATGAGGAAGCGGTGCTGGTGGGTGCTCAAATCAGACAACTCATCAAGGATAATGTTGCACCAGCTGATATTCGTATAGCGGTATCTTCAATGGAGCGCTATGTCCCTGCTATCAAACGTGTCTTT
>JABIFX010000261.1 GCA_018650445.1 Fidelibacterota bacterium | reverse complement strand
ACAGGGATTCGAACCCTGGGTAAGCTATTAACCTACGCCGGTTTTCAAGACCGGTACATTCAACCAGCTCTGTCATCTCTCCAGAGCGGGCGATTCTACGAAATAAATCGAGGCACGACAAGATAAATTGAAAGTTTTAACGGGATTATAAGCTCAAAAATAGCTTTCCATTCACAGAGCCGGATCTGCTCAGCACCATACTCCACGTTGCGACTGTCAGCCACTGCAAAATCCCACTCCAGCAAACTGTCAAAGACCTGCTCTTTGTGGTTATCTTGCACTTCTTACACTGACGCACAGATATTCCAACTTGCTTCATCAGCTTTCTGCCCTTGTTTCTGTTCACGAAAACCTCCAGTGCATTCAACGCTTCGCGGATTCAACCCTGAAGAGTAAACCTCCGACATCTACCTCACAATGGTGATATCACACGCTGGGTACTGTTGTTGTAACACCTGCTGCAAGGCACTTTTTGCCCTCTCATCCCCATGTACTAGGCGAGTCTGTTTCGGCTTATGACGCATCCGCTTGACGAAATTGACCAAATTCTGCTGATCCACATACCTTGGTCGAGAGCGCCAAAGCCAACTACCTGGAGCCTTGGGCTTACCTCAATTATCTGTTTAAGCACTTTCCTTTAGTCAAGACCTAGGAAGATATTGAACGATTGCTTCCCTTCAATTTGAAAACTGAGGGCTTGAAGAGGGAGGGATAATACTGGTATTGCCCAGATGCTTACGTAGTAGACGGGTTTTCTTTCTTGTCATCTTTCTCCTCGCTTCATGACTTCACCTTATCACCAGAATAACTGCAGCTAGAATTTATCCGGTAAGAGATCAGTAACAACGGAGTCATTGAGATCATCAAAAAGAGTAGTCCCCAACCCGGGTAGATTGTGGCCAAGTATGCAAAAGGAAATAACCATACTACATTGATAACTGCCACCCCTAATGAGACTGTTCGATGGGCCTTAGTACGCACCTCAGAAACTGTCATCTCGTTTGCATTTAACAATGGTTGATAATATTGGCTCACCTGTATCACCAGCAACTGATAGGAGTGAGTACGGTGTGCACTCCACCATCTCTCATGGCAAAACACCATTCTCCTGATTAATGTCCAAGACGCATCTACAATAAAAACTGAAAGCAGTATTACCCAAGCCCACAGATTTAATCCAGAATTCACAGTCTCTTCAACAGAAGTTATCAATATAAATACACCAACCATAAACCCTGAAAAAACACTTGCCGCATCTCCCATAAAGATCTTTGCTGGGGACCAATTCCAGACAAGAAATCCGAGCATCGCAGCAATAAAGAGAGCCATCCAATAGATTATTGGGACCATAGATGACTGCGCAAAGAGGATAATAATAGCCATGGATAATGTGGTTACCACCTCTACACCCACAATACCATCTATACCATCCATAAAATTAAACAGATTCAAAAGCCATATTATCGAAATAAACACAAAAGGAAATCCTATTTCAACATTCCAATTGTCACCAATAGGTATAGTCGGAACTGTTATTAACTTCAATACGATGAGTGTAGCTATAACATGAACGGCAATTCTAAAATAGATTGGAAGTGGGTGAATATCATCCCACAATCCAATGATGGCAACCCCCCCCCCACCAATAAGAATTGCCGTTACAACTGATGACGGAAGGGTAAACCCACCCATATCAAAAAATGTTGATATTACAAATAAGATCAGAAAAGTAATCACAAAGGATACCCCTCCCCCACTTGGGGTTGGGGTATGGTGTGAACTTCGAAGGTTTGGAGTATCGATTAATTTAAATCTATGTCCGAACTTTATTAATAGATACGCAATTAACAAAGAGATAAAAAAACCAAGGGTTAACCCAGGAAGCAGTATCGATAGGCTCATTGCGGATATTATACGAATTCAGGTGCCTGCCTTAATAAGGCAGAAAAAATTAACAGCTTTAATCCACCCTCTGCTTGGATGAGAGTGCATTCACTGCATGAGATTATGCAATTATTCATAGTTAGTAGATTGATTCATTCATCTCTCGCAAAGACCGCCGAGCCCTAAACCCCAGAGATTGCAGCTTACCTGAAGTATAACACTCATCTCCCAATAACTTATCTACCTTATATCGAATTCGTGAGTTCATTGATGCGGCAACTTTAAATAGAAATTTCGGAAAATTCCATGATGAAATCGGTTTATTTAAAATTTGACACATAACTTCATAGATTTCACGGGAGGAATGTTGTTGTCCATCTGTTGCGATATAGATATTTCCATTCGCACGATCATCCTCAACAACCAGTAATAGTGCACGAACAAGATCATCTAAATGGATCATTGATCTTCGATTATTCACCTCTGGCAAGGGAGGGAACCATCCCTTCTCAACCCCAGACATCATCATTCTTAGGTTACCTTTTACCGCTGGCCCATACACCAAGGCTGGTCGCACAATAGATACTTGCATACTGGAACAGTGCATAATTTCCAGCAATTTCAGTTCAGCTTCTCGTTTTGTTTTACCGTAGATATCTTCTGGCTCACCTTGATCCTCTTCGCTCATACAGTGTCCGCTGAGCGCTACACCACCAGCTTTCACACTACTCATATAGATAAACTTCTTTACACTACTCTGCACAGAAAGTGAAGCTAACCGAACGGTTGCATCTACATTTACCGCTCGATAGATGGCTTCAACCGACGCCTCCCCTCTCATGTCGTGCGCAACGCCAGCAAGATGAAACACGACATCAACACTATCTAGTGCCGATACAGGAATAGTATCAACACCCAAATTACAGACAACTGTCTCTATCCCGATCTGTTGTTTTCGAGATAATATGCGTATTGTATGGCCTCTATCTATTAGCTCTGCAACTAAGCACCTACCAATAAACCCTGTTGCTCCAGTGACCAAAACTTTCATTACAAAACTTCTTCCCATACAGCTAAGGTCTCTTGTGCAACTTTTTGCTGTGAAAACTCTTTTAGAACGATTTCTCTCCCAGTCTTACCTAGGCGCTCACTAAGAGCTGCATCATTTAGTAATTTGTTTATTGCCACAAGCAACTCATCTGCATCATTGCTTCCCACAAGATATCCATTCACACCATCAGTAACGATCTCACGGCAACCAGGTACATCGTAAGTGACAATTGGTCGTCCACAGCTTGCTGCCTCTAAGAGAGATTTAGGTAATCCTTCTCCGTAAGTAGTTGGTAAGCAGACAATCGATGACTGCTGATACACTTTTGGCATATCATTCTGGCGCCCCCACCATTCAATAACCCCCTCTTTTGCCCACTCTTCTATCTGGTTGACAGGTACGGATTCTGGATTGTGTTGATCCGGTTCACCAACCAAAGCAAAACGAACATTACGCCCCTGATTGATCAGTTTTCGTGCGCAATCCACAAATACACCTACACCTTTGCTCCATAATAGGCGAGCAGGTAACACAATCAATGGTTCGCCAGAAGGTATTGAACTGTATGCAAACAGTGCCGTATCTACACCTGCACCACGAACCAGTCGAATGCGATCTAAATCTATTACACCCGAAGATAACAAAGCAGTCTCATCATCCTTGTTTTGTAAAATCAATCTGGATCTTTTTCCCGCCAAGGCCATTTTAAATGCAAGGACAAAAAAAGGACGAAAAAACCTTACTACTATCTTATCTGAGCTATAGATATAGCCAAGTCCACCTAATGCAAACACACGAGAATCAACGCCAACCATTCGACATGCAAGGGCGGTGTAGAGCACTGGTTTTATTGCTACAGAATGCACAATATCAGGTTTAAAATGCCTAATCGCACGAAATACACCTAGAATTGCTTTTGCCTCCAAGAGTAGATTATAAGACTTACGGTGAAGGGACCACTCAATCAACTCTATACCTGATGACTCAATCAGTTCCTGATAACCCGTGAAGTGGCTTAATAATGCAACTGAATACCCGTATTTTATAGCATTCTTAGCCAAGTGCAGTCGATGACTTACAAAATACCAATCTTCCGACACAACAAACAGAAGTCGTTTCATCAGAAAATAATCTTAAATCCATTACACTTAATTGAATTTTTATCTGAAATAAAGATTCTCGGAACAACATTCATATAAACATATAAATTCAACATTTATATTTCCAACTCCAATACATTACTTTAATTTGATGCAGTGCTGCATGGATTGGTTTGGCATGAGCGCGCAAGAAAGAGAGGACTAAAAAGCGCCAACCTATAAATATATATTTAAAATGTTTAAATTCTGATTTATACGCCACATAAGCTCGATCTATTTCAAATTCACTAGGCTTTACTTCAAAAACATTATTACTTGAAGACTTCAGAGGCATCAGGCCTTCTTGTATATACAGGCTGTTAATTCTCTCATTTTGCTCCTTCACAAAATCTACGATATCATACTTTACATCTGGGTCAATAGTATACTTACTACTACTTGGATTATCCCGTGACAAGTTCTCCAGACAACGAATAATTATGCGCTCCTCATTCTTTGAGCGAAGTGTACTATTCAGCATCTTTTTGACCTCTATAAACTCTCTATTAAGGGAAACATTCACTTGAATATTTGAGTCTCCATAATCAAATATTATGTGCTCTAAATTAGCACGTTTCAGAAAATCGGCTATTGAGCTTCCCTTACAGAGGGTTTTTCGATCGTATGGAATTACCGAAAAATGTGATGGGCAGATAACCTCTTTCCATACATCTAAAATATCTGCATATTTAAGCAGTGGCTTCATCAGCGTAAAAAAATCTCGATCATTTTTATATATTTTATATTCAGAAATTAGTCGCTCAATACGGACTGTTTGAGATATTGCAGACTCCACCCAATCAACCTGTGGGCGTAGATAAACAAGAACACCAACCTCATGACCTTTTAAATACTTAGCAAGATTTTCAATTTTATTTCGATAAAGTTTAAAATATTCATCCTCATTTCCCACATCCCATACGCGTGGTTCACCACCAAAGAAATGCTCAGCACTTAGAATAAGAAGATCAGATTTTTCCTTCTCTGCATCATCAAAAAACTGTCGGAAGTACTCATCTGCACTAAAATACGGGAACCGAACATGACCAAGTAATGCATCGGCGACCGCATTGTGTGCACCAAGATTAAGCGCCATATTATTGATTTTGATTGCGGGATATAGCACTCCATGACTAGATAAGAGATCACGATTAAGTGTCAGAAATGCTTGAATTGCCGATGTACCAGTTTTTGATTGGCCAATATGCACCAACACTTTCATCAATTAATCTCCGTAAAAATATCTTGTTAACTCACCAACTAACACACTGCCAATCAATCTATTTTGTGGCCCAACCCCCAAAATCTATATACTCATTTGTCATGATGAATAACGGTTTATTAGATTCTCGGTCATTAAGTTGCCAAGAGTAAGTATAGATCGAGTTTAGCACTGAAATGATTGGTTTTGAATCAATACGATCATTATGTATTTCAACAATCAGAAAGCGTGTATTCCGTAACACGTCAATAGCGGCTGGGATAACCACTTCTTCACCACCTTCAATATCCATTTTTATTAAGTCAACCTCATCCCAGCCTAACTTATCAAGTAGTGTTGGAAGAGAAATACCTTGGACTGCATCCTCTCCAGCCCCATCTATAACACGGTGACCGACAGAAATCCCTCTACGCATGAGTGTAAGTGGCCCATCATCTCGCCATACCCCAAAATTCAGCACATCCCACTTCAAAAAGGTGTTGTAACGACTATTGGCCTCTAGAATTAGAAATGTATCTTCCGCAGCCTCAACCGATACAATGCGAGCATCATGACAATGAAGAAATGCGCGCAGTGCAAAACTACCTATATTTGCACCAAGATCAAGAATCTTAGGGCTAGAGTCTTTCGAAAATAATTGCTTAATACAGGAATACTCATCCTCCACCAGTACTTCACGTATTGCAATCCAATCCTCTTTTCTTCCTTCTAACTGCAAATTCCCTATATTGAAAGTGCCCACTTGAGGATTCCTGCCAGCACGGAGATAGCCATAGGCTTGAAGCGGATTACCCATCATACGAGTGCAGTTGATCAGATCCGTGGCGATACGCAGTATTGTCTCTAGGCTATATCCAATCACTTCTGTTTAACTCCACTAATCACGTACCCAAGTGCAGCGTTAGATAACGCTTCACCTATTTGTTGCGGATAACGATCACCTGTACCTCTTCCACGTATCTGAGCATACAATAACCCATAGAGTGGTACTAAAATGCGGCGCAAGCTACTAAAAGGACCAGCCCTCTCGGTAACCGATAGGCCTGTAGTCAGAATATCCCAGACCAACGGGGTAACCTCCATATCATTCACACCATATTGAGGCAGAGTTTCTCTCCACCAACTAACAGTAGGGCGGTTGTAGTCATCAGGACAACCATGCATACGAAAAAGAAATGGTACCGCAAGAACAATGCGCCCTCCGGGCCTTAGAACCCTAACAAGCTCCTTTAGTACTTTATTCAGATTGTATACATGCTCAAGGGTATTAATAGATATGACCATATCAAAGGTATTATCAGCAACGGGCAAATCATCACCCAGGGCGATCAGGTATGTTGGTTTCATTTCTGCTGATATATTGACTGACTCATATCCTCCATCTAAAGTCCATGTTTTTATAGATGATAGGTAATGAGCATTTTCCCCTCCGCCGAAATCAAGTATGCGGCCTGAAAACTCTAACCGAGAAAGAGCCTCATACTCCAGCGCACGATAAATCGACATATTGAAATTATTTATAAATATATTAACATACCGCCTCCAGGTTGGTTTTAACGGCGAATTCAGTTCAAAGTTTATTGTCATTACTTAAGTTTCCTGAAAATCTCACACGCTTTTAATATTTCGTAGTGGCAAATATTTAGACATAAATAAAGCTCATACTTGAACGGTATTTGCTTATCAAAAAAGCCGTCTTTCGTACCAATCACTCTTATAAAATAAGCGCGCATAATCAAAATCATACCTTTAGAATCAACAGGATAACAGACGGGCAGAAGCTAACGCAATATTATAATTCGTATTCTAAAGAAATGATTTATAAAAAATAAGAGCCTCTATTCAATGTTCATTCTACGCGATATCCTCACCCCGCTCCAGCAAGATTTTGCTGATACCGTAGAAGGTAAAAAACAATCTATCTGGTTCGCCTATACGTTTCTGGCTGTGATGGTTCCACTTACCTCATCAATGACCGTAAGCGCTCTTAAACCGATCTAGTGGCCCTTTTTGAGTTGATCCCGATTTTTCTCAACCCGCTCCAGCGGTACATTCCACGGCAGCAGTGTCTAAATCTTCTCTAAGGTATCCGCAGCGCCTATATGGTTGAGGATATCTGATATAAGCATAAGGTTACGCCCAACCGCAAAGGGGCGGATTGCAGTCGACTTATTGACGCTTACCCCCATCTTTAACCCCAGCCATTCTCCGAAACAAGCTATCTTCAAGCACTAAATCCTCAAATAATCCATTTGCCTTGACCTGTCCCTGCTCTAACAACACGATCTGATCACAGCTCTCTACCGTACTCAACCGGTGTGCGATCAGAATAATTGTCTTCTGGTGTGCTAAGGAGGTAATCGCATCCATCACTGCTTGTTCAGTAACTGTATCTAGTGCGCTGGTCGCCTCATCAAACACCAGTACTTCAGGATTGTGATAGAGCGCACGTGCGATGCCAACCCGTTGACGCTGCCCACCTGACAGTCGTACACCGCGCTCGCCGACTAGAGTATCGAACTGAGCAGGAAGTTCTTGTATTATAAAATCATGCACCTGTGCCATACATGCACAACGGACGACCTTTTGATAGTCGATCTGCTCCCTAGGAATGCCAAGCGCTATATTCTCGGCTATGCTAGTGTCGGTGAGAAAGGTTTCCTGCGGTACGTAGCCTAAGCTCTGCTGCCAAGCATGTAAACACTCATCAGTAACTGGGGTTCCATCAACGGAAACCACCCCCTTAGTGGGACGCAACAGCCCTAGTAAGATATCCACTAACGTAGTCTTACCTGCACCAGTACTGCCGACTAACCCAATGGAACTACCCACAGGAATTTCGAGATTCAGATCGATTAGTGTTGGTTTCTCCGCATTGGGGTATGTATAACTAACATGTTGCAGAGCGATACTACGCCTCACCTCAAGCGCTAAGAGTCCTTGTCTTGGCCGCAGTTCCAAGGGAAGGGGCAGCTGAAGGTCGGCATACAAACTTTCAACTATGGCCTGCCCATAGCGCAAACTAGCTAATCCTTGGTAAATGTTTTGCACTGCCGGTTTCATACGATAAGCTGCAAAAACGTAAAGACCTAAGATGGGCAGAAGTTCTCCCAAAGTGCCACTAGCTAGGCCTCCACCTGTAATCATCAGAACAATGGTAAGCAGCAAGATAGCACCAAAGATAATAGCCTCAATCAGGAAGTTAGGCACCTGATTTAAAGTTAAGTGGAGAGCATGTGTGGCGGCAAACTGTTTTGACGGACCTTCGAAACGATTAATATAGCATTGTTCTCGGCCAAGCAGCTTAATATCTTTAATACCCCCGAAAACTTCACCAGAAGCCACGAAGCGTTTCTTATTAGCTCTTACGCGAATTTCACCAAGGTGCGTAAATTTGTGTCTAAGAGCAAAAAGCAACAGTGAGTAAAGACCACCTATCAGGCCCGCAGCGAGCAGTGCAAGCCAAGGGTTAACCAAAATCAGTAATGTACTAATGGCAATCATCACTATGGAATAGGCCGCCATATTGTATGCAGGACGGAAGACACTGGTGATGAGCTGATCTACTTCTGAAAGAATGCTCTTGGACATATCACCGCTATGACGGTCAAGAAAGAAGGCGTAAGGTTGATGTAGATAGGTTTCCATTAAGCGCACACCAATACTGTGACGAAGCATTTCAATAAAGCGATTCATAACGTATTGTGTAATAGTGCGATATACTGCAGAAAGAACAATAAGCATGAATGAGCCAATGCCAAGTGCGACAAAAAAATTGTCTGGAGTGTGAATACCCACCCCCAATTCTTGGGCTATCGAGTATAGGGTTCTCAGGATCGGATTAGTCTCAATCATCTGCGGGTTACCCAGAATAGCAAGGAAGGGCATCACTGAAGCAATCCCAGCAGTTTCCAATAGCGCCATACCCATAACAAACATGAGGACTATCAATCCACGACGTTTTTCGTACATAGTAAGGAGAAGAATAGCTTTTCGGAGAGTAATCATAAATATTTAATTATCAATCTGGTAGTCTAAGCACAGCCGACCGTGACAGGAAGACCCTCACGGTTTCTTGCTGAACATCAGGTCCGAGGATTAGTTTTCTCGCCGATCGATGATTTTATCGCTCTTAGTTTTTCCGATTAATGATTAATTTCAACAGTCTGTTAGAACCGATCCTCTTCGCAAAAGAACTAACGAGTCACCCCATCTATTTCACTAGACGTTTACCTTAATTGCGGCAATTTCTCCTCCCCTAGACAAGTTAAGGTCTTGTCAGTATCCCTCTATTATTGAGCAGCTCCATTATTTTTGCAATAGCCTCACTGAGGCTTTCTTTACTTGTGTTTAACGTTAATTCTTGTGCTTCTGGTGCCTCATAGGTGGAACTGATGCCTGTAAATTCGCTGATTTCACCAGATCTGGCTTTTTGATAGAAGCCTTTTACATCTCTTGCTTCACAAACTTCAATAGGGCAGTCGACGTAAATCTCCAGAAAGTCACTATGCGGAATCATGCTCCTAACTTTTCTTCGACCCTCTCTAAAAGGAGAGATAAAAGCAGCTAGCACAATAACACCAGCTTCAATAAAGAGTTTACTAATTTCACCAACTCTTCTAATGTTCTCTTTCCTATCTTCATCACTAAAGCTGAGATCACTATTGAGTCCGTGGCGGATATTATCTCCATCAAGCACGAAGGTTCTGCAGCCCATTTGGTGGAGCTCTTCTTCTACTGCATGTGCCAAGGTAGATTTCCCAGAACCAGAAAGGCCAGTAAACCAGAGCACGATAGACTTGTGATTGTTTTGCTGGTTGCGACGGTTGCGGCTAACAGTGGCGTGGTGCCACACTACTTCAGTACTTTTCATAATTAATGGCATTTCCCATACTTCTCTTGCAAAACTCTTCAGCTCTGCCTTGAACCTAAGCAGGAATAGTCTTTCACCTTAAGCTAACTTTCTCATTGAATAAAGAACAGCTTCCCACTGTTCATAAACATTTTCTGGTGCATATCCTACCATTTTCTTCTTACCAGCAATACCCATCCTTAGACGAAGTTCGTCATTATCTATGAGTTCATGCAGTCCAGCTGCGAGATTGGTTACACGATTATCTGGATTTACAAGCAATCCTGTTACATCATGCTCGATAAGCTCATTGGTGCCCGGACAGTCACTAAATCCGATTACAGGCAACTGGTGTGACGCAGCTTCAGCAGTTACAAGCCCAAACCCTTCATAGATAGAGGAGACAACAAAAAGATGCGCATTAACATATTCATTTATAATTTCATCCGAGTTACCTGGTAAGCAGATCCGATTCTGCAGCCCCTTAGAAACAACTTGCTGCTCAAGGTCATCTCTCAGCTCTCCATCACCAATAATTCTGAGATTCCAGTTAGGGTGATCAGCTGCTATAAGGGAAAATGCAGAAATAAGTGTTTGTTGATCTTTAAAATCAACCAGACGCCCCACATTCAAAATTACCTTAGTCTTTTTTCCTTCGCCTTTCGGGTTTGCAAACGCCTTCGCCGGAGCAACAGAATTTGGTATGACAACTAGCTTTGACTGTATAGCCGATGGATAAAGGTCTCCTATTTGGTGCGATAAGACCGAAAACCGATCTACCAGATAGGCACTTATTCTGAGCAGCAAGAACTCAATGCGTCTATGTTCATAATATGCTGGAACAATATGTTCACTTGCCAATAAAGGAATTTTGAGACCTACCATAGCCAATGATAACGGAACATACATGGCATGAGTAAAACCTACTACTACATCTGGCTCTTCTATTCGAACACACTTTCTGAGCATTGGAAGTCGCATGAAAAAGGTTCCAATCCCAGTTTTTTCTACTACTTCTCCTATCCCAAGAAAAACCTTCTTCACACCGTCCCCCAATGGATAAACACTCCTCTCACCAGCATGATCGAAAGTAGCGATCACTACATCATGCCCTCTATCAGCTAGCGCTGATACCAGATCAGCAAACACTCGTTCTGCTCCACCTTTTACCTGCAGAGTCTTGATTGCAAAAAATAGTTTCATTATTCCTAGGTCACCTAATTTTTCTCAAAACCAATGTTCATGCCACGCCTGAAACATAAGGATTATCCAGAGGCGATAGGCATGGTTTTCATTACCTGACTGATGAGCTTGCCAAGTTTTCCAGACCTTATCCGGGTTAAATAGACCATCTGCTGAAAGCCGTTCGGGGTTAAGCAGGTGCTCTCCCCAATCCTTCAACGGCCCTCTGAGCCATGCACCAATAGGAACACTAAAGCCTGCCTTAGGGCGATCAATCAGACTCCGTGGAACATACCGATCCAGTAAATTCCTCAGAATCCATTTACCCTGTCCTTCACGGAGTTTCATCTCCAACGGGAGATGCCAAGCAAATTCAACCACTCGATGATCCAGAATAGGCACCCTTGCCTCTAGCGAGGCTGCCATACTGGCCCTATCAACCTTAGTCAAAATATCATCTGGCAGATAGGTGTTACTGTCCTGCAGCAGCATCTGTTCTACTAAATTAAGTGACTGAAGAGAGCCACTGACTGTTGAGGATGGCACGC
Source organism: Fidelibacterota bacterium (assembly GCA_018650445.1). Taxonomy (GTDB): domain Bacteria; phylum Fidelibacterota; class UBA8477; order UBA8477; family JABMPR01; genus JABMPR01. The sequence continues at coordinate 6,545 of JABIFX010000261.1, read as the reverse complement.
TATTAATCCTTTCAGAGAGAAGTTCATCTACCTCCCAGTGACTAATGAGAATATTATGAAAATCCTCTGGATTCGCCGCCAAAATTCGAGCAGCTTTATGCAGTTTTTCACCAAACCGTGAGACTCGTAATCTTCCTGGAGCTACTCTAGCTATCTGGTCAAGTGTATCAGGGGATATCTTCTTGATCAGCTGTGCTGTGTTGCTGAGCACCCAATGAGGCATATATTGCTGAATCCGCGCGACACGTAACGACTGGAAATGTCTACTATAACCAGCAAAAAGTTCATCTCCCCCATCACCGGACAGTGACACTGTAACATGGTCACGTGTCAGTTTTGATAACAAGTAGGTTGGAATTTGCGATGCATCCGCAAAAGGCTCATCATATATATCTTGCAATGAGGGGATGATCTCTTGGGCCTCGCCAGGTGCCATATAAAGTTCGGTATGGTCAGTTCCAAGATGTGATGCAATGGCAGCAGCATAGGGGGCCTCATCATACCCCAACTCACGAAAGCCAATAGAGAATGTTCGAACTGGCCTAGCTGAGTTGGCCTGCATCAAAGCAGTGACCATAGCTGAGTCAATACCGCCTGAAAGAAAGCTTCCCAAAGGAACGTCAGCAACCATCCGTCGATTAACTGCATCAGACAACAGCCGTTCAAGCTCATCTGTTGCAGCCTCATCAGAAAGTTGTAACGGATCACTACAGCCTTTCTGGACAGTTTCGTGCAAAGACCAGTAGGCCTCTTCACGTAATGTATTATCCCGAGAGCATTCTAAAATAGTTCCAGGCTTCAGCTTATAAACCCCTTGATAAATCGAGAGTGGTGCTGGCACATAACCATACCGACAGTAATTACTCAGCGCCTCAGGATTAACTTGAGGGTTCCACCCTGGATGTTTCCGCAATGCCTTGAGTTCTGAACCAAACAGGATCAAAGAGCCAAACCTCCCCCAGTATAGAGGTTTAATGCCCATGCGATCTCGAACCAGAGTTAATTGCTGTTCAGACTGATCCCACAGAGCAAAGGAGAACATTCCAATCAGACGCTTGACCGTTTTCCTTACTCCCCAGACTGCACAACACTCAACTAAAATCTCTGTATCTGAGTGCCCCTTAAAGCTTCCGTAACCGTCAGACACTAGGTCATTTTTCAACTCCTGAGCATTATAAATCTCTCCGTTATAGACAATGACATACCGCCCATCACGAGAACTCATTGGTTGATGTCCTGCAGCAGAAAGATCAACAATTGAGAGTCGTTGATGTCCTAGGGCAACACCAACGGTCTGATCAACCCAGATTCCATAATCATCCGGACCTCTATGAGAGAGAGTCATACTCATTGAGCTGATCCGAGACTCCATCTCTGACTTGGATAGACTGCTCCGAGAATTAAAAAACCCACTTATGCCACACATCTGTCCAAGCTCCGGTTAGGCCACCACTTCCTCAAACAACAACTCCCAGCTCGAAAAGACCATATCCGGCGTGTATTGGTCCACGACTTCTTGTGCCCGCTTTCCCATTGTCTCTCGCTGAAGATCACTCCGCATCAGCTCTGCCAATGCCTCACAAAGTGGCTCTTCCCCAAAATGGCCTTCTACCAATAAACCATTGATATTGTGTTGAATCAACTCATTGGTCCCTGCGCATGCTTTATATCCAATCACAGGCAAACCATGTGCCATCGCCTCTGCCAATGCATTAGGAAAACCTTCCCATAGTGAAGGGAAGCAGAACAGATGAGCAGCGCTATACTCTCCACCAATATCACTCTTTGCACCCGCAAACTCTACTCGGCCTTCCAGTTCAAGCTGCCGACAGAGACCTTCCAATCTCCCTCTCTCTTCTCCTTCACCAACCAGACGCAAGCGCCAGCAGGGGAAATCCGCTGCAATCCTAGCAAAGGATTTCAACAGTGTTGCCTGATTTTTCTGATAAGAGAGACGCCCGAGGTTCAGCAAAATTCGTTCAGAAGAGCTAGGGTTACCTGCGGGCGATGCTAATGCCTCAGACTTAACCACAGGGTTTGGGATATGTCGAATTCGATTTTTCAAGTAATTGGGATAGAAGTCCCGATAGTTATCCATCTGAACTGTGATTCGTGCTGCTAGTCGATAACTGTTAAAAATTAGCTCACGATATTTACCCGAAGAGGTATGTTCAAATCGGGTCGGTGCATTACGTACAGCGGCGACTATTGGGATTCCCAGCCCGAGGATTGAGAGTGCTATGGTGACAAATGGTCCATTCTGAAAGGCAATCACCACATCGGGGCTATCCGTCTTTATGAGCTTGCGAATTTTCCACATACGTTTCAAGCGCATCATCCAACCGGCCTTGACCATCGCATCCCCCATATCAAGTGGGTGCCAACGTACCCTACTATCCAATGGATAGTAGGTTTTTGCCCCCATTTTATCCCAGGTCAACAGAGTAACCTCATGCCCTCGGTCACACATGGCATTCATAAGCAGTACGATCATGCGCTCAACACCACCTGCCACACCATCAAATTTTCTGCCTGAAAAGAGCAGCCTCATGATATCTTTCCTAATAATTTAGACATTTTGAGCTCATGTATTAATCTGCGTGGTGCTGAAGAGATAAAGTGGCGAGAAACTAATATAGGGTGGCGAACCCATGCGGAAAAGAGCGCCATAAGCATTTGAAAATGTGCTCCCCTGAAATGGTGGTAACGAACTAAAAACCAGTTTTTTGCATAATGATAGCGATTACGCTGCTCCAAATAGTGACGATATTTCTCAAGCAATTTGCTCTCAGACTTAAAATTAGCCTCTGGACTTTTATCTACGCTAATAGTGGAATATTGCGTAAATAGGCTCTCTGGGCAACCTATAAAATGCCCCCCTATTAGCGACAGCCTGATCGCAAAGTCCATATCCTCAACCCGCCTAAAATTGGGGTCAAACCCCCCAATAGAGAGAAAAACCTCTCGCCTTGCCATTAACGAACATGTAGGTGTACCAGAACCGTAGAAGTATCCATTCTTACGCCCATTAAATAGAATGTAGTTTGTAACAATCTCGCCAGTAAGTGTATTTCCTTTTGAACCAATCGCATCCAGGTCTATGGTGTATCCATTGGGATAGCATCTTTTTCCAGAGGCATAACAGGCCACTATTCTCTCACCAGTCTCTTTTTCATACCTTTCGATTCGTGCCTGCTGTAATGCTATTCTCTCTGGATCGCTCACATCATCATCATCGAAGAAGACCAAAAATTCACCTGTGGCTTCATTAATAAGAGTATTGCGCGCGGCTGCAGCCCCAACATTGTTCTTGTGGTGAATCAGTCTTAACCTTCTATCTCCCTCAGAAAGATGCTCTAGAATGGAACGTGATAGGTCACTAGAAGCATCATCTACCACTAACACCTCTAAATTCTGCCACTTCTGGGTAAGCGCACTATTTACTGCTCTTTCAATCGTTTCTTCTGCGTTATAACAGGTAACCCCTACTGTAACCAGTGGTTCAAGGTGAGCCATAATGTTCGCCATGCCAGTCTGATACTTTACGAGAGTGTTCCCGGTTCGGCCAAGCCCATATGAGACGCTTTACTGTATGAACAGGAAACTTAAAAAAGAGCAATAGCGACCTCAAAATAAATCGTTTCCGGTGCCCACTAAGATAATCAAATTTGATATCCAACCACTCTATCGCATGGCGGTACCAGCCTATCTTATCTAGGTAAGGTTGGTGATTTTTCAGCCACTGATGAGCAAAATAGCGCTCTTCCTCTACTCTCTTTTCTGAGGTAAACGTCATTGTCTGAGTCACAAGTGGCTCTGAAATTCCAGCAAAATACCCACCTGATAGCGCAAAACGAACATTAAAATCGGTATCCTCACTACGCCTAAGGCTCTCATTGAAGCCCCCTTGTTTCAGATAGACTGCTCTACGCGCCATCTGTGAACAAGTTGGACATGCAGCAACGGGTTCAGGCAATGGGCGTCCAATCAACATCTGATCAGCCACTGCAACACCAAATGGCAAAGCGTTGATTTCTCCTGTACCAATAGTTGGTGCATAGTATTGCTCTCCACCTGGAAAAACCTGCAAACGTGCCGTATGACAGATAACTGTCTTTGTCCCAAGCTCCAACTCGCAAGCAATGATTCTCTCTAACTGTTTCTCAATTCTGAGCGGATCACTAATATCATCATCATCAAAAAAAGCGATGAACTCCCCCTCAGCTTCGGACACAATTCGGTTTCTGGCTGCGGCAACCCCTCTATTTTCTTCAGTCGTCAGAACTCTGAAACGAATATCTTCTCTAATTTGTGCCTGAACAACAGAAACAGAGTGATCCGTTGAGGCATCATCAACCACTAGCACCTCAGAATTCTTCCATGTCTGCTCTAAAGCTGACCTAATAGCACGTTCGATGGTTTCTTCTGCGTTATAACAAGTGATACCTATAGTCACCATGGGAGAATCGTATAAAAAGGTATTCACTGAGAATCAGTCTGTTGCACTGATGGCCGCAACGTAATATGGAAAGAACGAATAGAGATCTCCTCCTCAGGGACCGCTTTAAACTGTTTATCAATATGAACCCAAGGCGTCGGCAGCATTGGCCATCTCCCCACCTCATCTGTAATCACTTCAAAACCAGCATTAATAAAATATTCGAGAATATCTCTATGCTGCAGACGATTGGTATAAAAGCCCGATTTCGCCATAAAATCACTCTCCCAGATAGATTCTGAGAAGCGGAGGTTGTTAAGAGCCCCACCGAGATGATCCTTCAGATCAGCATTATGTGTCACAATCCCTTTATCTGAAATAATACGTCTCAGCTCTGACACTAACGCAGGAAACTCCCTCTTTCTAACATGCTCAAGCATCGAATGGGACCATATTAAATCGATACTGTTAGATGGAATCCTACGAAGGTCATCAAGACCATTGACTTTATATTTAATTCTGCACTGTTTCTGAAGCTCTAAGAAAGAGTTCACTCCACTTAAATCAGGCACTTTAAAATCTCTTTTTTTTAATTCTTGGCAAAAAGAACGGTAGTAGCTCAGTTCCTCAGTCGCATAACTGCCCACATCAACCAAATAGACCTCCGATGCACCTAGTGCATTAGCAAGTATACCCGTTACTAGCGAATCACCCGGCCCTAATTCTAGGCATGTAAAATGGTCTGGTCGATTATCAGGATACGCTCGATCTAGGTGTAGGATAAATTTATTAGCCGCTAACCATGAATTATCCATATTACCATGCCTAAACAGCCTCAAGCGATTCCAAAACTTATAGCCAACCGGCAAACGAGAAAGAAATATTTTTGCCGCTATCTTTAACCACCAGGGTGTGCCGTTCACTATAGATGTTCTCCTGATTAATAAACATCCCCGCAGCAAGCTATCTCGCTATGCTCGACTTTCACTCTGCGAAAGCGGGGTATTGATCCGAGTTACACGAAAACTTACGATTTTCTGGTAACCATTTGTCTATGCGCTGCAAGCAGCGGGGAATATGACCCTCAGAGGTTTAAAACCAACTTAACGAACTCCCTTGTATGATAATTCCCACTTCCAAGCATGCTCAATAATAGTTCCTAAATCAGCATATCTTGGCCTCCACCCCAATCCTTTACGCGCCTCTCTTGAGTCTGCTACTAAACGAGCAGGATCACCTTCACGGCGAGGAGAATCTACCACTGGTATATCCCTCCCTGTCACTTGAGTTGCTGTATCTAGGACTTCTTGTACAGAGAAACCATTCCCATTCCCCAAATTATAAGCATTGCTATCACCACCATCCATTAACAGTTTCAGAGCAAGCCAGTGTGCTTCACATAAGTCTACAATATGGATATAGTCCAGAATACATGTTCCGTCAGGTGTATCGTAGTCCCTACCAAATACGGAGATATTTGGTCGTTCCTGAGAAGCTGCCTGTAACACCAATGGAATCAGATGGGTTTCTGGATTATGTCGCTCCCCCAACTGTCCCTCTGGATCAGCCCCAGCAGTATTAAAATATATCAGATTAATTGATTTGATCCCATAAGCCCGGTCATAATCAACCAATACGCCTTCTATTAATCCTTGCATAAGTTGATTCATGATTTTCCGAAATCGAAAGACGCATATTTCGTGTCAGGCATACGGAAAAAAGCTCCTAATCAATTTAGCGCTTTTCTTAATTGTGCTCATTACTGAGAGAATAGTTTTCTCCATTTCATCCTTGCTACGAATTGTCTTCTTACCTACTTCTCTTTTGGCATAATTCCAAACTTGCTCATCTGGATTCAACTCTGGGGAGTATGGAGGCAAAAATGCCATCATGATATTGTCTTGTTGTTCTTTCTTTTTAAGAAATTCCTGTACCTTCTTACAGATACCACTGGATAGTTTTCTTGATACCACTTTCAAAGCTCTCTTGTGAACCTACCCCCAATCGTTGGACAGAAAACGGGGGAAAATAAGACAATTTCCTGTGTTGTTTTTATGTGATTTCTTGAGGAAAAAATCACTCTGTTAGTATCAGTTGTAGTGCTGTT
>JABIFX010000117.1 GCA_018650445.1 Fidelibacterota bacterium | reverse complement strand
GGACATTCCAACGCGGATTTGAATCTAGATTTAGTTAAATATCTGGGGTTCTTACTCATCTGAATCGTCCTCTGATATCCCATCACTTAATTCCAGTGAATCGATATCTTTTAATGCAGCGCCGATCACACCTTTGAAGTCCCCGTACATTCCGGAAGTATTTTCAACTACTCGATCGATTTGCTTGTCGCGTTCTTTCCAAAGTTTGGTCATCGCTCGTTTTTCCCGTTCTAATTGAGATTTCATTCCTGAGAAGGTGTCGATGATACCCTCAACTTTTTGCCTGAATTGTGGACCAGTGATATACTTATATAGCACCTGCATTTTTTCATTCATACCCTCGGCTGAGTTCCTGGCATAAGTCAGGTCGGCCAATGTATCCCTTAAGACAGTCGCTAGAGGAATTGCCAATGATTGACGAGTAACCCAGACACCCTCAACTAAACCAAAATTTTCAATATCTGCCGGCATCACTTCTGTGACTAAAATGGCGATTTCAGCTCCATTTGATGTTTGATCGTCTTTTAACTTCTGTACCCAACCTTGAGACCAACTCTTCGTATTTTTTGATTCCCAGATGATTTTGCCACAAGCCATGAGAGACTGATCCTTAACGGTCTGGATTACATCGGCACCCCTTACACCCTTTGCAACAGGCTCTATATCGTCATATCGGAATGCTCGTTCAAGAGTTTCTTCTAATCGTAATTCAGCAACTTCTCCCTGGGTCTGCATGGAGCCTTGCTCGGCTTTGCGTTTTGCTTCATCGACCGCCTTGGCCATATCAGCAATCTTCTTCTCATAGGCAGCATCTTTAAGTTGTTGCTCTTCTTGAAAGGTCTTAATCGCTTTCTGCCTGGCATTATCGACTTCAACGGCCAGTTTCTTTTCAACTTCCAACTCCAGCGCTTTCTCACGCTCTTCCAATTCGCGGGACTGTTTACGCAATTTGGCTTCAGTCTCCTGGGAACTGCTAAGCTTCTTGCTTTTCTCTTCTAATTCCTCTCTCAAGATTTTGAGTTCAGTTTCAGAATCCTTGGCAGCTTTTACTTTTGCTGCTGCCTGGACAGCTTTGAGCTTCTCTTCCAATTGTGATTCAACCAATTGATCCACATCTGCAGCCTGTTTGCGAAGTGCTTCTTCCTTTGCTTTGAACTTTTCATTTTTCTCTGCCAGAGTCTTCTCTTTTTGGCGCAACCCACTCTCCATTTCTTTTCTCAGAGATTCTGAGATCTGATGGGTAAGGAGGTCTGTTAGAGGTATTTCATTTTCACAATGCGGACAAATAATCTTTTCAGGGTTCATAAACGGTCTGCCTATAATTAGTAATTAACATACAGCATATGTCATGATCATAAAGTCTTGGAAATGGCTTAAAGTAACAGTTTCACGGTGGGTAGGAAGCTGTAATTTTGTTGATAATTCAGAATTATTCTCACTTCCTTGACTATGTTCACATTGACTCATCAAAGGTAATTTAAATATCAATACGTCATAATATGTCTTTATAGAAAATATATTTGTCTTGGGAAATGAAATTTATGAAAGGGGCAACTTTATGATGAGTCAATTACAATCAGACCTGAAGCAAAAATCTAAATGCGTATTAGCTTTGATGTTATCTTTTAGCATTCTGACATGTTCGGATGTGGGCAATGAATCTGGGATGTTTATCGAGTTAGATCCACGACTTGATGTAGATCAGAATGGCTATTTTCATTTGGAATTGCTACGGAATACCTGGCAGACCACTCACCGTATATCTGGCTTTGTTACTATTGATGGAGAAGCTGCTGAACTTGTCAGAGTTGATTGGACCTCCTCCCACTACTGGAAGCTCAATGATACTTTGGGTCATTACATCGAATATGGGTATACAGACCAACTGGAATATGTCGCCCTGGACACTACCTTCATCACTGGTTTCGATAATTTTATTGTGCCCACGATTAACTGCTGTTCATATAGCAATGCTGATGGAGAGATCAACACTATGCTTGCTCCGGTTAGATCTATGAGTGGAGACACGATGACGGTGGGTATACAGACTAGTGATGAAGAGCCAATTGGTGAGATTTATATAGTACTCGATTAAGTGAGATAATAGAGTCTGGAGGGTATGAATTGTTGATAGAAGTTTATTTTGGGAAAGTAGGATTTATGCGAGAAGCCTGTCTTGGTTCAAAATGGTTACGTGCCAGAGAAATTTTTCCAACCATGCAAACAATCAGAGACAGTCATGAGAAGGTATACGAGGTTGAGATCGATTCAGGTGATTTCAAGGTCGAAACATTATTCTATGATCTAAATGTCAATCCTGGAAAAATTAATTCCGACAATTTTAATCCAGAAGATAACGGTGTTTGGCATCAGTCAATGTCCATAGGTGATGTGGTCCAGTATATGGGCAAGGCATTCATGATTGATTTCAAAGGATTGAAGAGATTGGATTAATATGATGTTCCAGGCACCCATTCGTCACCCTGAGTTTTTCTAAGAATAGTTAGGTGTTCTTTTCATGCTTCGATGGTACTTCGATGAGCTCAGCATGACAGCTTCGTATGATAAGAAGTTGATGCTGGAGAGGATTTTTCAATTAATACGACACAAATTGACTTATTAGTTTATATTATTTTATCATGTCGGATTTTACACAGATAGAAAGAATTCTCAGGATTATTCAAATCCTTAGCTCTGGAACCAGGCTCACAACAGCGGCCTTGGTGAGACGCTTTGATGATCAGGTTCCCCTACGCACACTTCAAAGGGATCTCAATAAAATTGCCAGCTCAGGAATACCAGTTCGATCAAAGAAAACGACCGCCAACGAAAATGAATGGTTTTTAG